>NZ_JBFBFU010000019.1:0-190331 GCF_040684355.1 Kitasatospora sp. NPDC091276
TGCCCCCGCTGCCGCAGGGCGGAGGACTCTCCACCCTCCTCAGGAGTAGCCATGTGGGCCACCACCGAACAAGACCGGCAGGCCATGCTCAGGGCACTCGTGATCGCCGCGCTGCCGGCCATCGCCCTCCGGTACGCCTCCGGCGTCGGCGCCAGAAGGCTCGCGACGGTTTACGGGTGCGATTCCAACTGGCTCCAGGCCCAGATGATCAAGGCCGGGTACCGCGTCCGGCCGCTTGAGGAAGCAACCGGTCTGCGCCCCGCACCCTGGCCGTGGATGCCTATCAGCATGCCGGGGCGGAAGACGATGCCCTGATTGGGCGCCTTCGGTCGCTAGGTCGCGTGGGCCCCGGCAGGGTCGTGGCACCCAACACCTCAGCACATTTCCGCAGGTCGGGAACAAGGTGCAAGGGTGATACGTTCTTCCAGGTCGTCTCCGAGGGGCAGTGGAAACTGTTCCAGCCCTGACAGCACCGGGTAACTCCCGGCACTGGGCGGCCAGGACGTCGGGGTGGCGGGCGTCGGCGTTGCGCCAGCGGAGGTAGGCGTGCAGCGCGCGGGTCTGGACCGTGTGGTTGGGGTAGTCGGAGTTGGCGAGGGTGACCTGCCGCAAGGGTCCGAGGTGCGCCTCGATCGGGTTGGCGCAGGAAGCGTTGGCCGGTGTGAAGCACAGTCGACCGCGGTGCACGTGGCGCACGGGGTTGTCGTGCAGGCGCAGGTCCTGGGTGAACAGGGCGATCTGGAGGGTCATCGGCGGGACCTCGGAAACGATTGAACGGTGGGGGTGCGTCGGGGTGGCAGGGGCAGGAAGCCGCTGGTGCGGGCCGCGTACTCGGCCCAGCCGGGCCGCTGCGCGCCCATCTGCCGCTCAAGCATCGGTTTGCCGCTGCCGAAGGCCAGCAGGTAGGTCATGAGGATCGGGCTGAGGACGAATGCCCAGCCGCTCGGGGTGTCGGCGGCGAGCAGGAACAGGCCCCACCAGACGCATGCGTCCCCGAAGTAGTTCGGGTGGCGGGTGTAACGCCACAGGCCGCGGTCCATCACCCGTCCCCGGTTGGCGGGGTCGGCCTTGAACCGCGCGAGCTGCCGGTCCCCCACCGCCTCGAAGAACAGGCCCACCGCCCACAGCGCGGCGCCCGCCCAGGCGAGCGCACCAGGCGGGTGGGGAATGTGCTGGGCGGCTTGGACCGGCAGGGAGACGAACCAGACGATGGCGGCCTGGAGCAGGTACACCATTCGCAGCGCGTACCGGGTCCGGGCCGGGCCCTCGGGAGCGCGGGAGAGCATCCTGGCGTAGCGCGGGTCCTCGGGCGCGCCTCGGGCGCGCCACCAGATGTGCGCGGACAGCCGCAAGCCCCAGACCACGACGAGTACGGTTGCGAGCAGCCTTCGCCCGGGATCCCCGTAGCCGTCCGAGAGCGCGTAGCCGGTCAGCGCGACGGCGGTGAACGCCAGTCCCCAGGCGACGTCCACGCCCCGGTGGCGCCCGGTGCGCACTCCGACCGCGAACGTGATGAGCAGGACGGCAAGGGCGACGGCGGCGGTGACGGCGAGGCTGAGCGCGAAGGCGCCGGCGTTCACGTCAGAACCTCCCGGGCGGGCCGCCGGACAGGTTTGCCGAGGGCTGTGTCGATGAGGGCCGCCGCGCTCATGCCGTCACCTCTTCGCGGGTCAGCAGCAGTTGGTGGACGTCGAGGTAGCCGGTGCGGAACCCGGCTTCGGAGTAGGCGAGGTACAGCTCCCACATGCGCTGGAACACCTCGTCGAAACCGAGGGCTGCGACCTGCGCGGACTGCTCGGTGAAGCGCTCGCGCCACAGGCGCAGGGTCTCGGCGTAGTGCGGCCCGTACGCGCCCGCACAAGTGACCCGCAGCCGGGTGTGGCGCGCGGCCGTCTCCGTGATCGCCCGCACGGACGGGATGAGGCCGCCGGGGAAGATGTACTTGAGGATCCAGGTGTAGGTGCGGCTGCTGGCGAGCATCCGGTCGTGCGGCATGGTGATCGACTGGAGGGCGACCCGGCCGCCGGGGGCCAGGACCCGGTCGAGGGTGGCGAGGTACTCCGGCCAGAACGGTCGCCCGACGGCCTCGATCATCTCCACGCTGACCACGGCGTCGTACTCGCCTTCGGCGGCACGGTAGTCGCAGAGCCGAACTTCCGCCCGTTCTTCCTGCCCGGCCGCGGCGATGCGCCGGCGGGCCAGTACGAGCTGCTCCTCGGAGAGGGTGAGGCTGACTACCCGGGCACCACGGGCGGCGGCGCGCAGGGCGAGTTCGCCCCAGCCGGTGCCGATCTCCAGCAACCGGGTGCCGGAGCCGACGTTCGCGAGGTCCAGCAGCCGGTCGATCTTGCGGTGCTGCGCCGGGGCCAGCCCGTTCCAGGTCGCTTTCGGCTCTGGGTCCGGGCCGGTCGGGAAGAGCGCCGAGGAGTAGGTCATCGTCGGGTCGAGGAACAGGGCGAACAGGTCATTGGACAGGTCGTAGTGGCGGTGGATGTTGCGCCGGGCGTTCGCGGCGGTGGACAGTTCCCCGGACGGCGGGCGCTGAACGTAGAACCGGCGCAGCCACTGCGTGCCGGTCGGTACGAGGGTCTCGGGGGCGGTGGCCAGTTCGGTGAGGAGCGCGACGAGGTCGGGGCTGTCCCAGTCGCCGGCCTGGTAGGACTCACCGAAGCCGATCAGGCCGCTCTCTCCGACTCGGTGCAGGAAGGCGCGAGGGTGGTGCAGGCGCAGGACCGGTGCGCCGGGCGGGGCCGGATGCAGGGTTCGGCTGCCGGGGAGTTCGACGCGCAGGCCGCGCCGCGCGGCCACCCGGTGCAGCAGGCGTCCCGCGACGGCCGCGCGCAACGGAACGTGCGGCACCCGGGCGACATCCGGCCAGCGGGCGGGGTCGACGGCTGGCGCCGACGTCACCGGCTGGGAAACCGTGCTCGTCATGGGATGGGCACCTCTTCTGTAAGCGTTGGTTCACCGGCTGACAGGGACGAACCGGCAGCCGGGCGGGGGTGGACGGGCAAGCCGCTCAGCCACAGCCGGATGCCCCGGTAGCGGATGTGCAGGCTGACGGCCCAGGTGGCGAACGGGTGTGTGAGCGCGACACGCAACAGGGCGGCCGGGCCTGCGGCGCGGCCGGTGCCGTGGACCGTGGCGGTGAAGGCGCGGCCGCCCTCCCGTTCCAGGTGGACGGTCAGGCTCAGCCGCTTCCCCGGTTCGGGCAGCAGCATCCGGTAACGGCCGTCGACGGGGAAGAACGGTGAGACGTAGAAGTCCTTGCGGGTCTCGCCACGGCCGGTGGGATCGGGGGGCAGCAGGTAGCGGTGCCGGCCGCCGTAGGTGTTGTGGACTTCGACGACCGTGCACAGTGGCCGGCCTTCGTCGTCGCGGCACCAGTACACCGTCAGCGGATTGAACACGTGTCCGAGCGAACGTGCCTGGGTCAGCATCAGCACCTGTCCACCGCCGAGTCGGATGCCCTGCTCCGCGAGGTGGCGTTCCAGGTCCCGACGGATCGTCGGCCCCGTCCCGGCGGGGTCCGAGGCGTGGTCGCCCGCCCGGAAGGCGGCCAGCGGCCGCAGCGGCCACGGCACGGACGGGAGCCGGTCCAGATCCACCAGCCACAGGTAACCGCGGTGGCGGAAGGCGTGCCGCCCGGGAACGGTGCGTACGTGCGTGGTGAGGGTGTCGTAGAGGACAGCGCCCCAGGGCCCTGGCAGGGTGGTCACTGCGCGCTCACCCCCAGCAGGGACCGCGCCGCGTCGACACCGGAGCGGCAGCCGTCCTCGTGGAACCCCCAGCCGTGGTAGGCGCCGGCGAACGCGGTGCGGGCGGTGGCGAGTTCGGGGAGCCGGCGCTGAGCGGCGACGGTGCGCGCGGTGTAGACGGGGTGCTCGTAGACGGTGCGGGAGACCACCAGGTGCTCGGGGACGGGGCGCTGGCGGTCCTCGTTGAGGGTGACCAGGTAGTCGTCGGCGGCATCCAGCCGCAGCAGCCGGTTGAGGTGGTAACTGACCCGTACCCGGTCGGAGGGGGCGGTGCAGTGGGGCATCCGGTAGTTCCACGATCCGCGGGCCCATCGGGCAGCGGGCAGGACGGTGGGGTCGCGGTGGAGCACGGTCGGGTTGCGCGAGTAGGTGAAGGCGCCGAGGACCTCCAGCTCGGAGTCGGTCGGGTCGGCGAGCAGTTGCAACGCCTGGTCGGCGTGAGTGGCGACCACCACGGCGTCGGCCTCGGCGTGGTGTCCGTTCCCGGTCACCACGGTGACGCCGTCCGAGTGGCGGCGCACCACCCGTACGGGGGCGGAGCGGTGCACTGCGGTGAGCCGCTCGGTGATCTTCTCGACGTAGGTGCGGGAGCCGCCGACGACGGTGCGCCACGTCGGTGAGCCCGTCACGCTGAGCATGCCGTGGTTGTCGAGGAACGCGAACAGGTAGCGCGCCGGATAGTCGCCCGCCAGGTCGGGGGCGCAGGACCACACGGCGGAGACCACCGGGGTCATGAAGTGGTTCACGAAGTACGATGAGAAGCCCTCGGCGGAGAGGAATTCGCGCAGGCTCGGGTCGCCCGCCGCCGGGTCAGCGAGGAGGCGGCGAGCCAGCCGGTGGAAACGCGGCGCCTCGGCCAGCATCCGCAGGTAGCGGCCGCGCGCCAGGGTGGCGGGCCTGGCGAACAGGCCGACCGGCCCGCGGGCGCCCGCGTACTCCAGGCCACACCCGTCGCAGCGCACGGACATGCTCATCTCGCTGTCCCGGGTGCGGATGCCGAGTTCGGTGAAGAGCCGCACCAGGTGGGGGTAGGTCCGCTCGTTGTGGACCAGGAAACCGGTGTCCAGAGCCAGCACCCGCCCGTCTGCGGTGGTCGCCTCCTGGGTGTGGGCGTGGCCGCCGAAGCGGGTGTCGGCCTCGAACAGCTCGACCTCCACCCCGGCCCGGGACAGCTCGTACGCCGCGGTGAGTCCGGCCACGCCGGAGCCCACCACCGCCACCCGGCGCAGACGTGCACCACCATCTGCGGTGGCGGCAGTCCGGGTGGTGAAGTCGGTGCCGAACATTGTCACAAGAGCCCCTCCCGACGGGGCCGCAACGCGGCCCGCATTGTCGTTGCACCGAACCTTCGGAACCGGCTCGGGCGCGGATTGGCCCGACCTTCCAGTTGCGGGGAACTCGGGTGAACGGCGCGCCGGTGAGCTGCGCGGTCGGCTGGTGTGCCACTGGGCGGGTGGAGAGGCGAGGTGGTGAGAGCACAGCCGGGAGTCAGCGACCGGGTCCGTCGTGGTCCTGTGGGGTGTCGGGTGGTGGTGTGCGGGTGTCGCGGGGTTCGGGGTGGGGCTTGTCCTCGGGTGGGTGGCCGGCTTCGATGGCTCGTCCGCGTTCCAGTTCGACGTTGAACTCCAGGCCCAGCAGGATCGCGACGTTGGAGACCCAGAGCCAGAGGAGGAAGAGGATCACGGCGCCGATGCTGCCGTAGGTGCTGTTGAGGCTGTTGAAGTTGGCGACGTAGAGGGCGAACGCGCCGGAGGCGATGACCCAGAGCGCGACGGCGACCAGGCTTCCGGGGAGGATCCAGCGCAGCTTGGGCGCTTCCGCGCTGGGAGCGGCCCAGTAGAGCAGGGCGACCATCGCGATGACGACGATGACGAGGACGGGCCATTTGGCGATGTCCCACACCTGTACGGCGTTCTCGCTGACTCCGAGGATCTTCCCCGTCCGGGTGGCCAGTGCGCCGGTGAAGACGACACCGGTGGCGGTCAGGGCGAGGAGCGCGATGATGACGACGGTCAGGGCGAGCCGCGTGGGCAGGGTCTTCCAGAGCGGCCGGCCCTCAGCGGTGTCGTGGACCCGGTTGACGGCGCGCATGAACGCCGCGACGTAGCCGGAGGCGGACCACAGGGCCAGGACGATCCCGATGGCCAGTGCGAAGCCCGCCCTGCCCTGGTCGGTCTGGAGTTGCTGCACCACGGTGGTGAGGAGCTGGCGGACGGATCCGGGACCGAGGTCGCGGAGGCGGTCGAGCAGCGGCTTGGTGGCGGAGCTGCCGGCCAGTCCCAGGATCGACACCAGCGCGAGCAGAGCGGGAAGATCGCCAGCAGACCGTAGTAGGTGAGCGCGGCCGCCGCGTCGCTGAGGCTGTCGGCCTTGAACTGCTTGTGGTGCGTTTCAGGAATCCCCACCACGACTTCTTGGACAGGTCGGTCGGGCTCTCGGTGGGCCCGGCTCCGTTGGTGGCGGGCCCGGCCCCGTCGGCCGTACCGGTGTGCCGGTGTTCGTTCTCGTGTCGTGACATGGGTGCCAGCCCGGCGTGTCGGGTGTCTGTTTTCGGGGTCTCAGTCCTTGACCACCTGGTAGATGCCGTAGATGACTCCGGGCACATGGCCGCAGAGCTGGAGGAGGAAGGCCCAGAGCACCTTCATGCTCGGCCCGTCCTTGATCAGTACCGCCAGGAACGGCAGGACCAGGCACAACAGCACCAGAAGGACCTTGCCCATGATCACCCCTCGTTCCGAAGGTGCGGTGGCCGACGGCACGGTGACCCGTCTCCTCATCGTCTCACCGTCGGCCGCCCGGCGGGCAGTCGGCCGGACCGCACAGCGCGCCCGGCATGCTCGACGAGGCGGTGGCCCGCGCCCGGGCACGCCGCAGTCCCGGCTGAGGACATCGAGAGGCACCGTGGAGGCGTCGAAGGGTGGTGACCCGAGTCAGCCGTCCTCCGCCGGGCGGGGAACGCTGCTGGTGGTGCCGACCCAGGTCCAGTCCCGGATTTCCGGCAGGTCCGTTCCGTGCTTGTCGATGTACAGCTTGTGCTCGACCAGCCTGTCGCGCATCCGCTGCTTCACGTAGTCGCCCCGTGCCCCGAGTCGGGGCAGCCGGTCGATGACGTCCTGGACGAGGTGGAAGCGGTCCAGGCGGTTCTGCACCCGCATGTCGAAGGCGGTGGTGATGGTGCCCTCCTCGTTGTACCCGCGCACGTGCAGGTTGCGGTTGGTGCGCCGGTAGGTGAGCCGGTGGATCAGCGAGGGGTAGCCGTGGAAGGCGAAGACGATGTGCCTGTCCCTGGTGAAGAGCGAGTCGTAGTCCCGGTCACTGAGCCCGTGCGGGTGCACCGTGTCGGGCTCCAGCTTCATCAGGTCGACGACGTTGACCACCCGCACTCTCACCTCGGGCAGGTGCTCGCGCAGGATGGACACCGCGGCCAGGACCTCCAGGGTGGGGGTGTCGCCGCAGCAGGCCAGCACGACGTCCGGCTCCCCGCCCTCGTCGTTGCTCGCCCACGGCCAGATGCCCACACCCTGGGTGCAGTGCACGACGGCGTCCTCCATGGACAGCCACTGCGGCATCGCACGCTTGCCCGCCACCACGACATTCACGTAGTGCCGGCTGCGCAGGCAGTGGTCCATCACGGACAGCAGGCAGTTGGCGTCCGGCGGGAGGTAGATCCGCACCACGTCGGCCTTCTTGTTGGCGACGTGGTCCAGGAAGCCGGGGTCCTGGTGGGTGAAGCCGTTGTGGTCCTGCTGCCATACGTGGGACGCGAGGAGGTAGTTGAGGGAGGCGATGTCGCGGCGCCAGGGCAGCTGCTTGGTGACCTTCAACCACTTGGCGTGCTGGTTGAACATCGAGTCGACGATGTGGATGAACGCCTCGTAGCAGTTGAACAGCCCGTGCCGTCCGGTGAGCAGGTAGCCCTCCAGCCAGCCCTCGCACTGGTGCTCGCTGAGCATCGAGTCCAGCACCCGGCCCGAAGGGGCGAGGAACTCGTCGCCTTCCATGGTGCGGGCGTCCCACTGGCGGTCGGTCGCCTCGAAGACCGCGCCCAGCATGTTGGAGAGCGTCTCGTCGGGGCCGAAGATCCGGAAGTTGCGGCGCTCCCCGTTGGCGGCGACCACGTCTCTCAGGAACCGTCCCAGAACGAGGGTGTCCTTGCCGCTGACCGTGCCGGGAGAGCGGACGTCCACGGCGTGGGCACGGAAGTCCGGCATCCGCAGGTCCCGCAGCAGGACGCCGCCGTTGGCGTGCGGGTTCGCGCCCATCCGCCGCTCACCCACCGGAGCGAGGTCGGCCAGCTCCGGCACGAGACGGCCGCCCTCGTCGAACAGCTCGTCCGCCTTGTAGCTCCGCATCCAGGCCTCCAACTGCCCGACGTGCTCGGGGTGGTCGGCGTCCACCAGCAGCGGTACCTGGTGCGAGCGGAACGTGCCCTCGACCCGCAGGCCGTCGACGGTCTTCGGCCCGGTCCAGCCCTTGGGCGAGCGCAGGACGATCACCGGCCAGCGCGGGCGGCCGGCGTCCGTGCGGGCGCGCGCGGTGTCCTGGATCTCCCGGATCTCCTCGACGGCCGTATCCATGGTCCGGGCCATGAGCTGGTGCATCGCCTCGGGTTCGTCGCCCGCCACGATGTGGGGCTCCCAGCCGCAGCCGCGCAGGAACTGCGTCAGCTCCTCGTCCTCGATGCGCGCCAGCACCGTGGGATTACTGATCTTGTAGCCGTTGAGGTGCAGGATCGGCAGCACCGCCCCGTCACCGACCGGGTCGAGGAACCTGGTGGACTGCCACGCTGTCGCCAGCGGCCCGGTCTCGGCCTCGCCGTCACCGATGACGCAGGCCACGATCAGGCCGGGGTTGTCGAACACGGCGCCGAAGGAGTGGCTGAGCGAGTAGCCGAGTTCGCCGCCCTCGTGGATGGACCCGGGCGTGGTCGGCGCGACGTGGCTGGAGATCCCGCCGGGGAAGGAGAACTGGGTGAACAGCTTCCTCATCCCCGGCTCGTCCTGGCTGACGTCCGGATAGACCTCGCTGTACGTGCCCTCCAGATAGGTGTGGCTCACCAGTGCCGGCCCGCCGTGGCCGGGCCCCGCGACGTAGACCATGTCCAGGTCGTACTTCTTGATGACCCGGTTCAGGTGCGTGTAGATGAAGTTCTGACCCGGCGTCGTGCCCCAGTGGCCGACGACCAGCGGCTTCACATGCGACAGTTCCAGCGGTGTCTTCAGCAGCGGGTTGTCGTAGAGGTAGATCTGACCCACCGACAGGTAGTTGGCGGCCCGCCAGTAGGCGTCCATCCGGTGGAGCAGCTCCGGTGACAGCGCTGGTCCGGTCATGGCTCGGGGCTCCCGTCGGTCGGACGCGGCCGTGTCCCGCCGGTGCTGAGGTCGTTCGCACGGCTCGGGCCGGTGTTCGGCCGACCCTCCGGCGACGAGCCACCCTCGCCCGGCTGCTGCCGGCGCGGACGGCTGCCCGGCTCGTGTGCGTGGGCGGTGGTGATGGTGGTGCCGGCGGCACCGGCGAGGATCGCGCTCGCATCGGGCAGCTGCCCGATGGCCGCCGGGTGGCCCGTGGCCGCCACGAAGTGCCGACAGGCCGCGATCTTGGGGCCCATCGACCCGGCGGGAAACTCCATGCCCGCCAGGTCGTCCAGGTCGAGGTGGCGCAGCGCGGTGGCCTGCGGGGTGCCGAAGTGTGCCATCACGGCGGGTACGTCGGTGAGGACGAGGAGCCGGTCGGCGTGGAGGGTGGTGGCGAGCAGGGCCGCGGTGGAGTCCTTGTCGACGACGGCTTCCACGCCGTGGAGCCGGCCGGAGCCGTCATCGCTGACCGGGGCTCCGCCGCCTCCGCCGCAGATGACGACCGAGCCGGTATCCAGCAGGTGGGTGATCGAGTCCTGCTCGATGATCCGCTGCGGCTCGGGCGAGGGCACGACCCTGCGCCACCGGTCACCGTCTGCGGCGATGGTCCAGCCGTGCAGGTCGGCCAACTGTCGGGCGCGCCGGTGGTCGTAGACGGGGCCGACGAACTTCGTCGGCTCGGCGAACGCCGGGTCGCCCGGGTCGACGAGCGTCTGGGTGACGAGGCTGAGGACGGGCTTGGCCAGGCCGTCGTTGCGCAGGCACTGCGTGAGCCAGTACCCGATCATGCCCTGGGTCTGGGCGACGAGCGCATCCAACGGGTAGGGACGGGACAGCGCCGGGTCGCTCTCGCTTTCGAGGGAGAGCATGCCGATCTGCGGCCCGTTGCCGTGGCAGATCACCAGCTCGTGCCGGGCGGCCAGCGGACCGAGAGCCCGCGCGGCGGTGCGCACGTGCCCCAACTGGACGCGGGCATCAGGCCTCTCACCACGGCGAAGCAGCGCATTGCCACCGAGCGCGGCCACGATACGCATGTCAGGGCACCGTCACATACGCGCCCACGGCCTCGGGCGCACACCGGGCGTCCGTCACGGCGCCGCACCGCCGGCCCGGCGCGGGAGCGGTGTCGGTGACCAACTGTCGGGCTTGGCTACTCACGAGGCTCCTCCGCACGGCGTCCAGATTCCCGATGCCGTTGATGTCCGGTGCCGATCCCGGATGAGTGGGGCTGCCCGGTGGACCTGATCACGGCGCAGCCCGGGCGGCGAGCCGGCCGAGTCAACGCGAACGCGCCGACGGCCGCCTCCTGAGAAGTGACCGGCCAGCCGACTGGTCCGAGTACCCGGCCGTCCGACGTGACCACGGTGTCCGCCACTCACCGGGCCCTGCCCGGCTGCGAGCGGGGCCACTGCGAGCCGGCGTGATGGCAGAGGGCCCGGGGGGGGCGACGACCGACCCGCTGCTTCGACGCTACCCGCGGCTTGTGCGTGCTGTCCACGCCAGCGGTTGCACCCGCGCCCCCGGTGCGAAGGACGCCGCCGACAGGAACTGGGCCTTCGGCCGGGCCGGGGGCGCCGGATGCGGGAACGACTTTCAGACTCCGGCAACGCCGAGGGCCACCCCCACCCCGTAGGTGACGGCCATCGCCAGCCCACCGCCGAGAACGTTGCGCAGGATGGCCCGCCCGGGGGGCGCCCCTCCGAGGCGGGCGCTGACAGCCCCGGTGGCCCAGAGGACCGCGAGGACGGCAGCAGCCGTGACCGGGACCCGGGACGACACCGGCAGCAGCAGGATGACCAGCAGAGGCAGCAGCGAGCCGGCGGTGAAGGACACGAAGCTCGCTCCTGCCGCCTGCCAGGCGCTCGTCAAGGCGTCCGGATCGAGCTTCAGCTCCGCGTCCGCGTGCGCGGCCAGCGGGTCCCTCTCGGTCAGCTGCTCGGCCACATCCCGCGCCAGTGCCGGAGGCAGCCCCTTGGCTTCGTAGAGACCGGTCAACTCGTCCAGTTCCGCCTCCGGCGCCTCCGCCAGTTCACCCTGCTCCACCAGCAGTGCGGCTCGTTCGGAGTCCCGCTGGCTGCTGACCGAAACGTACTCGCCCACCGCCATCGACATCGAGCCCGCCAGCAGCCCGGCCAGCCCGGCCGTCAGCAGCGCGACGTGGGAGGTGGTCGCACCGGCCACACCGATCACGAGGCCCGCCGTGGAGACGACCCCGTCGTTGGCTCCGAGCACCCCGGCCCGCAGCCAGTTCAGACGGCGTCCCAGGGCACGACCGTGCGGCTCGTCCTGCTTGCCGGCCTGTCCTGCCACCGTCGGTACCTCCTCCCGCGCTGGCGGCACCGGCCGACCCGGGCGCGGCCTCGACGCGAGCCGGCACCGCGCCGTCGGCGGAACGGTCCCACCGGGCTCCGGGATCGCCGCCCCGGGTGCGGAGCACCCTCGCGAACCCCGTCCGCTCCACTCTGGTCCCGCAGCGACGCGTCGGCCACCAGAGGCCGCGCCGGGGAGGACAGGCGCCCCGGTGAGCGCCGAGCCAGGCACCGGAGGGAAGAAGCGATCGACCCGTGCGACCCTGGAGAAACGTAGCGCGCCCGGGTCTGTTCGGACTCCGTGCCCTCCCCGGGCGTGGCATGTGCCCAGAGGCGGCGATCCGTATGACGCAGCACCACTCCCCCGCATCCTGCCGGCGTGCCGTCGCATGCCGAGGACGGTGACGGGCGGGACCGGGGACCACCCGCGATGAGCGCCGCGGCTCCCGTGCGGTCGGCCGGGCCCGCGGGCGGGGTGGCAGCCTCGGCGACGCTGCTTGGGGAACAGGTTCTGCACGGGCTCGACGTCAATGCCGAGGCTGGGTTGAGCCCCGGTGAAGTGGCCAGGCGCCGGGCCCGGTTCGGCCCCAACGCGGTCTCCTCGCACCGGGCCCGCTTCTTCCCCGTGCTGTGGCACCAGTTGCGCTCGCCACTGCTCGGGTTGCTGTTGGGCGCCGCCGTGGCATCGTTCCTGGTCGGCGAGCGCAGTGACGCCGTGATCATCGGGGTGATCGTGGCGGTGTCCGTGGGGCTGGGCTTCGTCAACGAGTACCGGGCCGAGAAGGCCGCCGAGGCGCTGCACTCGCAGATCCGCCACACGACGGTGGCGGTGCGCGACGGACGGCCGGTGTCGGTGGATGTCACCGCGCTGGTTCCCGGCGATCTGGTCGAGCTGCACCTGGGCGACATCGTCCCGGCCGACCTGCGGCTGCTGGAGGTCACGGGACTGGAGTGCGACGAGTCGCTCCTGACCGGCGAGTCGCTGCCCGTGGACAAGGGCACCGCCGCCGTCCCGGCCGGGACACCGCTGGCCGAGCTGTCCGGCTGCGCCCTGATGGGCACGGTGGTGCGCACCGGCGGCGCCCGGGGGGTCGTGGTGTCCACCGGGGCCCGCACCGAGTTCGGCAAGATCGCCGCCGGGCTCGGCACCCACCAGCTCGACACCGAGTTCCAGGTCGGCCTGCGCCGCTTCTCCCTGCTGCTGGTCTACGTCGCGGGCGCGCTGACCACCTCGATCTTCGTGATCAACGTGGCGCTGCACAAACCGATCATCGATGCCCTGCTGTTCTCGCTGGCCATCGCGGTCGGCATCACCCCGCAGCTGCTGCCCGCCGTCGTCTCCACCAGCCTGGCCGCGGGCTCGCGGCGGATGAGCCGCCGCAAGGTCCTGGTCAAACGGCTTGTCTGCATCGAGGACCTCGGCGACGTCGACGTCCTGTTCACCGACAAGACCGGCACCCTCACCCTCGGCCGGATCGACTACATGCGCGCCGTGCCCGTCGGCGCCGACGGTCCCGACACGGTGCTGCGATGGGGGCTGCTGTGCACCGAGAACGCGGCGCGGGACGAGCAGGACGTGGGCGGGAACCCGCTCGACCAGGCCCTGTGGCGCTCGCCCGCCGCCGCGGGCGAGCGGGCCGCGCTGGCGGGCTACACCTCGCTCGGGGTGCTCCCCTTCGACCACGAGCGCCGCATGGTCTCCGTCCTCGTGCGGGACACGGCCGGCGTATCGACCCTGGTCACCAAGGGTGCTCCGGAAAGCATCCTGGAACGCTGCGCCGACGTGCCCGCCGCAGCCCGTGACGCGCTGGCGGCGGAGTTCGCCGCCGGCAACCGGGTGATCGCGGTCGCCACCCGGCCCGGCGTCGCCGGATCGGGGCAGATCCGGCCGGCGGACGAGAACGGTCTTCAGCTGGCCGGGCTGCTCGTCTTCCTCGACCCGCCCAAACCGGACGCGGCCGCCGCACTCAGCAGGCTGGCCGCGCTAGGCATCTCCGTGAAGGTCGTCACCGGCGACAACGCCGCAGTCGCCGCCAAGGTCTGCCACGACCTCGGACTGGGTGGGGGCGAGGCCATGACCGGCGCCGAGGTGGACGCCCTGGACGACACCCGCCTGGCCGAGGCGATCACGAGCACCACCGTCTTCGCCCGGGTCAGCCCCGAAGCCAAGGCCCGCATCGTGCACGCCCAGCGGCGCAGCGGCGGTGGGGTCTCGTTCCTCGGCGACGGCGTCAACGACGCCCTGGCCCTGCACGCGGCCGACGTGGGCATCTCCGTCGAATCGGCCACCGACGTCGCCAAGGACGCCGCGGACGTGATCCTGATGGAGAAGGACCTGGACGTGTTGGCCGACGGCGTGGCCGAAGGCCGGCGGATCTTCGCCAACACCATCAAGTACGTGCTGATGGGCACCTCCAGCAACTTCGGCAACATGTTCAGCGCGGCCAGCGCCTCGCTGTTCCTGTCGTTTCTGCCGATGCTGCCCTCGCAGATCCTGCTGAACAATCTGCTCTACGACACCAGCCAACTGGCCATCCCCACCGACAACGTGGACGAGGAACAGCTGCACAAGCCCTCGCACTGGGACATCGCCTTCATCCGGCGCTTCATGATCTGCTTCGGCCCGCTCAGCTCGGTCTTCGACTTCATCACCTTCGGCGTCATGCTCTGGGTCTTCCATTCCGGCCCGGCGCAGTTCCGCTCGGGCTGGTTCGTGGAGTCGCTGGCCACCCAGACCCTGGTGATCTTCGCGATCCGCACCCGGCGCATCCCGTTCTTCCGCAGTCACCCCAGCCTGCCACTGACGCTGTCGGCCCTCGGCGTCGTCACCGTCGGCACCCTGCTGCCCGCCACGCCACTGGCCCACACCCTCGGCTTCCAGCCGCTACCAGGGGCGTTCTTCGCCACCCTGGTCGGCATGATCATCGCCTACCTCGTCCTGATCGAGGTCGGCAAACGCCTCTTCTACGGCGCAGCCGCCACCACCGTCCCGGCCCCGCCGCGCTACGGCGCCCTGCGCCACCTGCGGCGGCGCGCCGCGTACTTCAGCACCGCGGCCCGCCAGCGCGCGGCCGCGTCCGGCACGCCACGACCCGCTTCCCCGCACAACGTCGCGCAGCGCTTCGCGCCGTCCTCGCCGCCGGCGGGCAGTCGGCCGCCGGGACGGCCGCAGTAGGACTGCCGGCCCTCGGAGTCGAGGATCGACGAGCACGCGTGGAGCCGCTCGATGACGACCTTCTTCGTCACAGGCGAGTTGCCACCCGGCCGGGTCCGCGGAGCGCTCCGGCGCCCTGCCCGACCAGCAGGGTCGCTCACCTGGCGAGCCGCGAATCGATGCCCTCGGGCGCGCATGGGGGCAGCCGCCGCTCCCCGGTGAGGGGAGGGTCCGTCTCCGCCCCTCACCCGCCGCACCCGCCCCTGCGGCCGCCTCGCCCCACTCCCACGCCCCAGCTCTTATGACAACAGCATTGACGTGTAAGGACGCCACCGGTTTCATGTCTCGCACCCCTCCCCCACACGAGCAAGGCGGTGATCCGTTGACACCGACGGTGAAGGCCACGGGCAACGCTCCGAGACCGGACGCGAGCAGCCCCCACGTCACCATGCACAAGTCCATCGGCCTGCTGGACGGGGCGACGATCGCCGCCTCCAGTACGGCGGCCACCAGCAGCATCGGCATCGGCCTGGGCCTGATGGCCGGAGTCGTCGGCCTGCACCTGCCCGCGATCATGCTGCTGGCCTTCCTGCCCGTGCTCGCCATCGCGGGCGGGTACGGGCGGCTGAACGCCGTCGAGCCGGACGCCGGTAGCAGCTACCGCTGGGTGGGCCGAATACTCAACCCCTGGCTGGGCTTCCTCACCGGCTGGGTGAACACCGTCGGCACCGTGGTCTTCATGGCCTACACCACCACGGTCACCGGGTCCTCCATCATCCAGCTCCTCGACCTGGCCCACGTGCGCAGCGTCGCGGGCCTGCGCCTCGACGCCGACTCGACCGTCCAGTGCACCCTGCTCGGCCTGGTGGTCCTGGTCGGCGCGGCGCTGGTGGCGGTGCGCGGCCTGGACCTGGCCGCCCGGCTGCAGAAGGCGCTGCTGGTGTTCGAGTACGCGGTGCTGCTCGGCTTCTGCGGGTACGGGCTGTTCGCCGGCGACCAGCCGTTCTCGCTGCAGTGGTTCAACCCGTTCGACATCCCGTCCTTCGACGCGCTCGCCCAGGGCATGGTGCTGGCGGTGTTCTGCTACTGGGGCTTCGAGTCGGTGTTCAGCGTCGGCGAGGAGGTGCGCAGCCCCCGGGACGCCTCGCGGGGCGGCATGCTCGCCCTGGTGGTGATGCTGCTGCTCTTCCTGCTCGCCGGCACGGCCTTCCAACGGGTGCTGCCGCTCGACGAGTTGGCCGACAACGGTGCGCACGGCCTCGCCTACTTCGGCACGACGCTCGCCCACCAGCCGCTGGCCGCCCTGCCGTTGATCGCGCTCATGTTCTCCGCGGTGGCCTCCCTGCAGTCGTCCGTGATCCCGACGGCGCGCGGAATGTACGCGATGGGGCGCGACGGCGTGCTCGGCCCGGTCTGGACCCGGCTGCACCCGAAGCACACGACGCCCGCCGCCGGCACGCTCCTGATCACCGGCATCGCGATGGCCCTCGCGCTCGCCTCGATCGCCATCCCCACCGTCAACGACCTGATCTCCGCCTCCGTCAACGCGATCGGCATCATCGTCGCGCTGTACTACGCGCTGACGGCCGTCGCGGCGGCCGTCCGGTTCCGGCACCTGCTGCGCGACGACCCGCTGGAGGGACTGCGCGCGGTGGTCGGCCCGCTGCTCGGCGCGGCCGCGCTGCTCGCCGTCGGCGGCTACCTCGCCTGGTCGTTCTACGACTCCGCCGACCACTTCGAACTGGCCGCCGACAACGGGTGGTTCGAGCTGACCGTGACGGTGATGATGATCGTCACCGGACTGCCGGCGGCCGCCTGGGCCCGCTGGCGGCGGCGTTCGCCCTACTTCCTGCCCGACACCGACTGACAGCCCGTGGAAGCCACGAGAGAACGGAGCACCCCCATGCCCGAGGCCGATCTGGTCTTCACCCGCGGCCCGGTCCACACCGGTGACGCCGCCCGCACCCGGGCGACCAGCCTGGCCGTGACCGGCGAGCGGATCACCGCCGTCGGCCACGACGAGGTCCGGGAGCTGATCGGGCCGGGGACGGAGGTCGTGGACCTCACCGGCAAGCTGCTGCTGCCCGGATTCCAGGACGCTCACGTCCACGCGGTCTTCGGCGGCGCCGAGTTGGCGGTCTGCGACCTCACCGGCACGGTCGGCGTCGCCGACTACCTGGAGCGGATCCGCGCGTACGCCGACGCCAACCCCGGCCAGGCGTGGATCACCGGCAGCGGCTGGTCGATGGAGAGCTTCGAGGGCGGGCTGCCGACCCGGCAGCTGCTGGACTCCGTCGTCCCGGACCGCCCGGTGTACCTGACCAACCGCGACCACCACGGCGCCTGGGCCAACACCCGGGCCCTGGAGCTCGCCGGCCTCACCCGGGACACCCCCGATCCGGCGGACGGCCGGATCGAGCGCGAGCCGGACGGCACCCCGGGCGGCACGCTCCAGGAGGGCGCCACCGGCCTGGTCGCCCGGCTGATCCCGCCCTCCACCGCCGCCGACCGGCTGGACGGGCTGCTGCGCGCCCAGCGGCTGCTGCACTCGCTCGGCATCACCGGCTGGCAGGACGCGCTGCTCGGCGAGTTCAACGGCCAGCCGGATCCGTCCGACGCCTACCTGGCCGCCGCGCGCTCCGGCGCGCTGACCGCCCGGGTGACCGGCGCGCTCTGGTGGGACCGCGACCGAGGGGCCGAGCAGATCCCCGAACTGGTCGGGCGGCGTGCAGGGTTGAGCCACGGGCGGTTCCGGGCCGGCTCGGTGAAGATCATGCAGGACGGCATCGCCGAGAACTTCACCGCTGCTATGACCAGCCCGTACCTGGACGGCTGCGGCTGCGCCACCGCCAACTCCGGCCTCAGCTTCGTCGACCCGGCCGCGCTGCGCGGGTACGTCACCGAGCTGGACGCGCTCGGCTTCCAGGTGCACTTCCACGCCCTCGGCGACCGGGCCGTCCGCGAGGCGCTGGACGCGGTCGAGGCGGCCCGCGCCGCCAACGGGCGACGCGACACCCGCCACCACCTCGCCCACCTCCAGGTGGTTCACCCGGATGACCTTCACCGCTTCGCCCGGCTCGGCGCGATCGCCAACATCCAGCCGCTCTGGGCCGCGCACGAGCCTCAGATGGACGAGCTGACGATCCCGTTCCTCGGCCCGGAGCGCGCCGCCTGGCAGTACCCCTTCGGCGCCCTCCAGCGCGCGGGCGCCACCCTGGCGGCCGGCAGCGACTGGCCGGTGAGCAGCCCGGACCCGCTCGCCGGCATCCACGTGGCCGTCAACCGGAGCGAGCCCGGGGCCACCGACGGCCGGGTCTTCCTCCCCGAGCAGCGCCTCGACCTGGCCTCCGCCCTCGCCGCGTACACGGCCGGAACCGCCCACGTCAACGGCCATGACGACGCCGGCACCCTCACGACGGGCCACCTCGCCGACCTCGTCGTCCTGGACCGCGACCTCTTCACCGCCCCCGCCGAGGAGATCGCCGACGCCCGCGTCCTGCGCACCTACGTCGGCGGCCGGCTCGTCCACGCGGCGGACTGAGCCGCCCGGGGGTGAGTCGGTGCCCCGGCGGTCTCAGGGCACTGCCAGGATCCCCCGCACGAAGTGATGAAACGTACCCAGGAACGCGTAGGCCCCGGGGCTGCGTCGGCACCGTGACGGTCGCCGGCGCAGCCGGGAGCGATCGGCCCGGCTCCGAGGGCCGCTCCGGATCCGGCAGCGCTCAGTCCGTCGCCCGCACTCAGCCCGTGGCCCGCACTCAGCCCGTGGCCGGGAGGCGGGCCTCGGCCGCGTCGAGGAGGAGGTCAAGGGCGTAGGGATATCCGCTGCGGCGCATGTCGCTGGTGAGGAGGCGGGCGGTGGCGGCGATGTGCGGGTACGTGGTGGCGTCGAGCCGGGCGTAGGAGGCCTGCCAGACCTCCAGGTCGGCGGCCTGGGCAGCGGCGGGCAGGGCGAGGGCGGCGGCGTCGAGTGCGGCGAAGCCGAGGCTCTGGTCGACGAAGGCGTGGTAGATCCGGACGGCCTCGCGGTCGGGGAAGCCCGCCCCGCGCAGGACGCCGAGGATGGCCTCGACGGCGGCGATCTCGTAGGTTCGGCCGGTGGTGCGGTGGGCGGCGAGCAGCGCGGCCTGGGGGTGGGCCTGGTAGGCGGCGTGGATTCGCAGGCCGATGGCACGCAGGTCGGCGCGCCAGTCACCAGTGGCCTGCCAACCGTGCTGGGCGCGGCCGATGAGCTCGTCGGCGACGGCGAGCAACAGGTCGTCCGTGCTGCGGAAGTAGCGGTAGACAGCGCTCGGATCGGCGCCGAGCGCGGTACCGAGCCGCCGTACGGTGAGCGCGTCGGCGCCGTGCTGCTCGATGAGCCGCAACGCGGTGTCGACGATCAGTTCCCTCGACAGGATGACGCCTTGCTTGGTGGGCCGCCGGCGCTGCCGCCGGGGCTCGGGGACTACCCGTTCGCTCATGCCTGGCAGCGTAGGTCAACAGGCTTGACTTAGGCCAGGGAAGGCCCGCATTTCCGCCCGGTCCGGCGCGAGCACGCCGACTGCGTCCTGGCCGCCGCCCTCCGGTTGCCCCGGCACCTCCGGCTGAGCTGCTCCGGCCTTCTTGGAGTCCCTGATGTCTGGGTTTGTTACGATCCAGGCGCAAGGAGAACCACGAGCAGTGCCAGCACCACGCAAGTACCCCGATGAACTCCGTGAACGCGCCGTGCGCGAGGTCCGCTCGACCGGCCGCCCCGTCGCCCATGTGGCTCGCGATCTCGGCATCCACAAGGAGGCCTTGCGGTCCTGGGTCCCGCCGGTGATGGCGGAGCGACGGGGGTCGCGGGCGGCCACGGGTACGTCATCGTCACCTGGTAGTCCCCGACGAGCTGAGTGTCCGAGTCCTCCCAGACTCGGATGCTCGGCTCTGTCACAACCGGACCACTGGCGGTCCGCTGTACCCGGAGCAAATGCGCGTTCCTGAGATCGGAGCCTCGGATGCCGAGTACTTCCTTGGATCAAGCCGTTGCTGATGTCCAGTGAGGCTGCGCGCTGGACTCGGTGAATCAGACCCCGACCACGGACCCGGCCCTTCGCATGCCACGGGCGAGGTAGGCGCTGTCGACGGGGGCGGGATCGGGCAGATCGCCCACTGTCGCCAGCAGGTTGGCTCGGCCGTAGGTCCGGCTCTGCGTCATGAAGGAGGAAACCTGGGCGAGTTGGGTGGCTGCCAGGACCTCCACCGGGATTGGCGCGTGCAGGGCTGGGACGGTCTCCACGGCCAGGCCCGGATAGGCGAGTTCGAACGCACGCAGGAAGACACTCATGGAAGTGTTCTGCGGGTGGGTGACGTGCACGGTGCGCAGGCCCGTCGACCGGTGGGCCGCGACGCGCACCATGGCGTGTGCGGCGTAGTCGACTTGGAGCATGTTGAGGGAGTCCTCGGGGTTGCTCCGGATTCGGACACGCAGTGCGCCGTCGCCGCCCGGCCGTGCCTGGGCGTCGGCGCCCAGGCTCACGTCGATCAGGCGAGCGAGGATCCCCAGGGTCTGGTTCGGCAGCCCATCGGGGATCACCTGGTCCAGTACGAGAAGGCTCGGACGCATGATGGTGACCGAGCGGCCGGTGTGTGCGGCCCACCTGCGGACCAGGCGCTCACCGTTGAATTTGCTTTCCTCGTAGTAGGTCTGGAAGCCTGCCTCCTCGCTCAGGTCGTCCTCCAGGATGTGGCCACCGCTCCGCCGCCCGGCCACGTAGGCAGTGCTGGTGTGGAACAAGTGCGCCTGGGGGGCCTGGTCTGCCAGCTCCAGCAGGCCACGGGTCCCGAGGATGTTGGTCCTGAACAGCGGAGCCGGATCACCCACGAGGGCGAGCAGGCCCGCGCAGTGCCAGATCGAGGTGAGCCCGTCGGCTGCCGCAGCGATCTCGCGGCGGCCGAGCCCCAAACTGGGCTTGGTGAGGTCGCCCTCGACGTAGCGCAGGCGGCCCAGGGAGCCGGCGGGCGGTGGATCGGGTTCCGCCGCAAGAACCGCCGCCTCGACGCGTTGACGCAGTGTCAGGGTGTCCGCGCGTCCCAGGATCGTGATCACTGCCCCGTTCCCCTCGTCGAGCAACCGCCGCAGGACGCGGCATCCCAGGAATCCGGTGGCACCGGTGAACAGGATGGACAAGGATGGCTCCCAGGGTTCAGAACCGCCGCTGTCGGGACGGGCTGAGCGCGTTGCGGCGACGCCACCCTACGGCCCAGTGGCCTCCGCGAGTACGATCCGCTGCCTCCGCTACCTCCGTTTCGGCCGAGACCAGACGGGGCCGCTGCCCGAACCCGCAGTCGGGTCATGGCCGTTCGCCCACATCGTGACCTGGCGAGATCGACATGGTATTCACTCGAACGAGCTTGCTCCGGCAACGCGGGCGCGGTGCGCGCTCCGATGTGGTCGCGCGTCACACCCACACCCCCTCCGTGACTTTGTGTTGTCGATCAAATACCGTGAGTGCTTCGCCCGCATGAGGGCGACCGACTGGAGAACTCGCCACCCCAGGCGTGGACGAGAAGGGCTCACATGCATCGGGACCGGGAACGCGCAGACCGGCAGGCCGTCGCCATCGTCGGGGCGGCCTGCCGCCTGCCGGGGGGCATCAACGGCCTGGACGAACTGTGGAATGCGCTGGAACAGGGCCGGGACCTGATCGGGTCGGTGCCTGAGGACCGGTTCGAGACCAGCCGCTTCGTCGACCCCTCGATGCCGCGCGTCGGCAAGAGCTACACGGCGGTCGGCGGTTTCCTCGACGATGTCGCCGGCTTCGACGCCGCCTACTTCGGCGTCTCACCCAAGGAGGCGGCACAGGTCGATCCGCAGCACCGGCTGCTGATGGAACTGGCGGCCGAGGCCCTGGACGACGCCGCCGTGGCCCCCGAGACGCTGGCCGGATCGGACACCGCCGTCTACGTCGGCATCTCCGACATGTCGTACGGCACTTTGCAGTTGTTGTCGCCGCGCACGGTCAACGCCTACACGATGTCGGGCAGTGCCAGCTCCATCGCTGCCAACCGCCTCTCCTACACTTTCGATCTGCGTGGTCCGAGCATGGCGGTGGACACCGCTTGCTCGTCCTCGCTGGTCGCCCTCGACCAGGCATGCCGGAGTCTGTGGTCGGGCACCAGCCGGGTGGCGCTGTGCGGAGGGGTGAATGTGCTGCTCTCCCCTTTCCACTACGTCGGGTTCTCACAGGCGTCCATGCTGTCGGCCCGTGGCAGGTGCGCTTCGTTCTCGGCCCAGGCCGACGGTTTTGTGCGCGCTGAGGGCGGCGTGGTGGTGCTTCTCAAGCGGCTGGACGATGCGCTGGCCGACGGGGACCGCCTGCACGGCGTCATCCTTGGCAGTGCCACCAACTGCGACGGCAGGACGATGGGTCTGGCCCTGCCCAATCCCCAGGCCCAGGAGGAGTTGCTGCGTCGGATCTACGCCGAGGCGGGCGTCGACCCCGACGAGTTGGTGTACTTCGAGGCGCACGGCACCGGCACCCCGGTCGGGGACCCGCTGGAGGCCCGGGCCATCGGCCGCGCCCTGGGGATCCGGCGCATCACCGGCGACCTCGGCATCGGCCCGGTCAAGAGCAACCTGGGACACCTGGAGCCCGCATCCGGACTGGCGGGCCTGTGCAAGGCGCTGCTGGTGCTCAAACACCGGGCTGTGCCCGCCACGCTGCACTGCGAGCAGCCGCATCCCGACGTGGACTTCGCGGGGCTGGGCCTGCGGATCGAGGTCCGCAACCGGGCGCTGCCCACCGATGGGCGTCTGGTGGTGGGGGTGAACTCCTTCGGGTTCGGCGGTGCGAACGCGCACACCGTGCTCGCCTCCGCTCCCCCCGTCCTGCCGCCCGGCGCGTCCACGGCACCGCCCGAGGGCCTGCCGGTGCTGGTCTCGGCGCGCACGGAACCGGCTCTGGCCGAGGCGGTGCGCCGGATGACGGCCCGGCTGGCCAGCGCCGCGCCACGGGAGTTCTACGACATCGCCTACACCTCGTGCAGGCGCCGCGGCAAGCACGAGCACCGCGCGGTGGTGCTCGCCCGCTCCACGGGGGACGCGGAACGCGGGTTCACCGCTCTTGCCACTACTGACGAAGCATCAACATCACTTCGACAAAAGGCTGATGGTGTGACGCACTCGGGTGGCGCCGCAGCCGTCGGCGGGTAGGAGCGCGGGGCGGGAGCACCTGCGGCCGGCGCGAGCGCCAAGGCGGTGGAGCGTGGCCGGGTGGTGTTCGTCTTCTGCGGCAACGGTTCGCAGTGGGCCGGGATGGGTACCGACCTCCTGGCGGGCGACTCGATCTTTCGCGAGACGGTGAACCGGGTGGACGCAGCACTGGCCCCCCTTCTGGGCTGGTCGGCGGCCGAGGCATTGGCCGCGCCGCCCGAGCAGTGGTGCCTGGACCTGACCGAGCGCGCACAACCACTGCTCTTCACGCTCCAGGTCGCCTTGGCGGCTGTGTTGCGCGGGCGAGGCATCGAGCCGGCGATGGTGCTGGGGCACAGCGTCGGTGAGGTAGCCGCGGCGCACTGCGCCGGGGCGCTCACCCTGGCCCAGGCCGCGCTGGTGATCGCCGAACGCAGCCGGTTGCAGGGCGCCACCCGTGGCGGCGGCAGGATGGCGGCGGTCGGGCTGTCGGCGGAGCGCGCGGCCGAGCGACTCTCCTCGTTCGGCGGCAGGCTGGAGATCGCGGGTGTCAACAGTCCGCAGGACGTCACCATCGCAGGCGACCCGCAGGCGCTGGCCGACCTCGGAAGGCAGCTGACCGGGCAGGCGGTGTTCTTCCGTGAACTCGACCTGGACTACGCCTTCCACAGCAGCTCCATGGACAGTCTGGCCGAGCCCCTGGGCGCCGCGCTGGCCGCGCTGGCGCCCTCCCCCGCCGCCGTCGCACTGCACTCCACCGTCACCGGCGCCAGGGCCGGGGGTACTGACCTGGACGCGGCGTACTGGTGGCAAAACGTGCGTCGGCCGGTCAGGTTCAGCGCGGCAGTGGAGCAGGCACTCGACGACGGGGGCGACATCCTGCTGGAGATCGGCCCCCACCCGGTGTTGCAGACCTACCTGCGGCGTATCGCCGCCACGCGCCCCCGAACCGCCGTCACGGTGCTGGGAACACTGCGCCGTGACGGGGACGGAGCCACGCAGCTCGCCACCACCCACGCAGCGCTGCTCGCCGCCGGAGCAGACATCGACTGGGGTCGGTACTTCCCCCGCCCGGGCCAGGTCACCGGCCTTCCCGCGTACCCCTGGCAGCGCGAACGCCACTGGGAGGGCACCCGGGAGTCCTGGATCAACAGCAGCGGCGACGGTGTGCTGCGCCATCCGCTGCTGGGCGAGCGACTGCCTGCCCCGCTGCCGGTGTGGCAGGGCCCCATCGAACCGGTACTGCTGCCCTGGCTGGGCGACCACAGAGTGGCCGGATCGGTGGTGATGCCGGCCACCGGCTTCGTGGAGATGGCGCTGGCGGCCGGGCGGGCGGTCTGCGCCGGTCCGGTGGAGGTCGAGCATCTCGATCTCAGCCACGCTTTGGTGATCCCCTGGGCAGACCCGTCCAGTGTCCGCGTGCAGCTGAGCCTCTCCCCGGACGACGGGACGGTGAGCATCACGAGCACCAACCACGGCCCCGGCCGCGCGGCCGACGCAGCGCGCCCGCACGCCCGCGCGAGGGTTCGCACCCTGCTGCGGGACCGCCCCGAATCCCTTGATCTCAACACGGTACGGGAACGCTGCCCACGGTTGACGTCGGCCGACGAACACTACACGGCGTGCGCGGCGGCGGGATTGGCCTACGGTCCCGGCTTCCAGGTACTGCGCGAACTGCGCGTGGGTGAAGGCGAAGTCCTCGCCACCTACCACCACAGCACACCGGGCGATCCCTACACCGCACATCCCGCTCTGCTGGACGGCGCGCTGCAGGCAGGCGCCCCGCTGCTGGCGGGGCTGGTGACCGACGGGCACGCATGTCTTCCGGTCTCGATCGGGGCGGTGCGTCTCTGGGGCACTCTGCCCGAAACCGGTGTCGTCCGGGTACGCGAACGCACCCGGACCACCGAGGAGGTCTGCTGGGACATCACGCTCACCGACCAGGACGGCGTCGTCACCGCCGAACTCGACGGCTGTCGGCTGCGCCGTCTGGCAGTCACCGCGCGCGCAGGCATCGCCGTCTACCACACGGTGCTGCGCGCCGCCCCGCACAGCGACCTTCCCTGCGAACCGTCCCCCCTGCCACCCCCGCGGACCGTGCAACAGGCGGCGGCCGACCGGATCGCCGAGCTGCGATCCGACTGGCGGCGGTTTGGGCATGAGAGGTTCGTCCCACTGTTCAAGGAATGCAGCGCGCGCAGCATCGGCACCGCGCTGGCCGCCGTACTGCCCGAGCCGTCCGCGCCCTTCGAACTGGACGATCTCGTGGCAGCCGGAATGCAACCGCGCTTCCGTCGTCTGGTCTCCCTGCTGATCCCCCTGTTCGTCCGGCACGGGGTGCTGGTTTGCGAACCGGACGGCCGGTGGCGGTTGACGGCAGCTGAGTTCCCCGTCGATCAGCTGGTCCGACAGATCGCCACCGAGCTACCCGCGTTCGTCACCGAGACCGCGCTCGGAACCCACCGATGGGCCCACCTCGAGCAAGTGCTGCGCGGCCGCACGGATCCCGTGGAGCTGCTGGGCTCCGAGCCCGTGGCCAAAGCCCTGGAGCAACTCCACGACACCGCCCCGGTCTCCCGCTTCCACAATCGCCTCACCCAGGCACTGCTGCGCGAGATGCTGCGCGACTGGCCGGCCGACCGTCCGCTGCGGGTCCTGGAGATCGGGGCCGGTACCGGGGGCACCACGGCGGCGCTGCTTCCGCTGCTGCCCGCGCAACGGACCCGCTACTGCTTCACCGATGTCTCCCCGCTCCTCTTCCCGCGTGCCCAGAAGCGCTTCGCTGCTTACGACTTCGTCGACTACCGGGTGCTGGACCTGGATGCGGACCCGCTCGGGCAGGGCTATCCGCAGCAGGGATTCGACGTGGTGGTGGCGGTCGACTCCCTGTACATGGCCAAAGACCTGACCGCGGCACTGCACAGGGTGGCCACCCTGCTCGCCCCGGGCGGCCAGCTGCTGATCGGCGAGTCGCACGACCCGGAGATGCTCGCCCTTTCCCTCGGTACCCCGGACAGTTTTCACACCGGTACCGACACCGAGCTGCGGCCCGACTTCCCGCTGCTGTCGCGCGAGCAGTGGCCCGCCCTGCTGGAGCGGTGCGGCTACCGCGACATCGTGCAGACCGGCCATGACCGCAAGCCCACCCGCGACCACCGGAGCGTCCTGCTCGCCGGTGCCCCTACGCCCGAGTCGGCGGCACCGCCCGCACTGCCCACCGCGCCGGCGGGAGCGGTGTTCGTCATCGCGTCCGAGACCGTGGGCCAGGACCCCTTGGTCCACGCCCTGGCCGACACGCTGACCGCTGCGGACGCAGCAACCGTGCGCGTCATCCGGGCCGAGGCCGAACCATCCGCCTGGGACCGGGCCCTGTCCGCCGCGACCGCCCCGCCCGAGACCGGCCTCAGCACTCCAGTGATCGACTCCGTCGACATCGCACTCCTCCTCGGCGGCTCGCCGCACAACGAACCCCCGTCGCAGAACGACCCTGCGGACCAGGTCGTCCAGGCAACCAGGCACACGGAGTTGCTGCGCGTGGTCACGGCCGCCTGCGCACGTCTGCCGCGCGAGGTCGGTGCCCGGCTGTGGCTGGTGACCCGCACGAGCGGCGCCGTGCCCGCCCTGGCGCGGATCACGGATCCCGTCCACGCCGCCGCGTGGGGCGTGGCGCGCTGCCTGGCCAACGAGCACCCGGACCTGGACGGACGCCGCATCTGCCTGGAGCCCGGCGCCGACCCGGTCTCCGACGCGCGACGGCTGGCCCGCGAACTACTCGGTCCCGGCACCGAGGACGAGGTCGTGCTGACCGCGGGCGGCCGGTTCGTCCCGCGCGAGCAGCACCGACCAGTGGCCGGGCCGACGCGGGAAGCGGTCCCGTTCGCGCTGAGGTCGCGCAACCCCGGCCTCTCCTACAACCTGTCCTGGGAGGAGGTCCGACGCCCGCAACCGGGGCCCGGCGAGGTCGTCATCGAGGTGCGGGCCGCCACGCTGAACTACCGCGACCTGATGCAGGTCACCGGCCTGCTTCCGGCGGCGGTCATCGAGGGAACGCCGTCCGAGAGCGGTCTCGGCCTCGAATGCGCCGGCGTCGTGACGGCCTGCGGCTCCGGAGTGACCGGCCTGCGGCCGGGTGACCGGGTCGCCGGCATGGCGGCTGCCTCGCTGTCCTCGCACACCGTGGCCTGCGCTTCGCACCTGTGGCCCATCCCGGCGGGCCTCAGCTATGACGAGGCCGCCACCACGCCCGTGGCCCTCGCGACCGTCGTCTACAGCCTGTTCCGCCTGGCCCGGATCCAACCGGGCGAAACGGTCCTGGTGCACGGGGCCGCCGGCGGAGTCGGGCTGGCGGCCGTCCAGTACGCCAGGGCACACGGCGCCACGGTGATCGCCACCGCCGGCAGCGACCTCAAACGCGCCTATCTCCGCGCGCTGGGCATCGACCACGTGCTGGACTCGCGCAGCCTCGACTTCACCGACCAGGTCCTCCAGATCACCGCGCACCGGGGCGTGGACATCGTTCTCAACTCACTCGCGGGCGAGGCGATCACCCGCAGCCTGGAACTGCTGCGCCCGGGCGGCCGGTTCCTCGAACTGGGCAAACGCGACATCCACGAGAACAAACCGCTGCTGCTGCGCCCCTTCGGCAACAACATCGCCTTCTTCGGGGTGGACCTCAACGCGATCCTCGATGTTCCCCGGGAGATCGACCTGGTCGTCGCCGAGGTCGGCCGGCTGCTGCGCGAGGGGCGGTGCCACCCGCTACCACACGCCGCATTCCCCGCCGCCCGGGTCGCCGACGCCTTCCGGCTCATCCAGCACTCCCGGCACATCGGCAAGGTCGTCGTCACCTTCAGCCCCCTGGACGAACCCCCGGCGGTCGAGCGGATCACGCGCACGCCCACGCTCGACCCCCAGGCCACCTACCTGGTTTCCGGTGGGCTGGGCGGCTTCGGTGCAGCCACCGCCGGCTGGCTGGCCGGCCTCGGCGCCCGGCACCTGGCCCTGGTCGGACGCCGGGGTACGGACAGCCCGGAGGCCGGCGCCATCCTGTCCGCCCTTGCCGATCGCGGGGTCACCGCAACCGCCTTCGCCGCCGACACGACTGACCCGGAGACCATGCGGGCCGTGGTGGCCGCGATCGATGCCGACGGTCACCCGCTGCGCGGCGTGGTCCACTGCGCGATGCACCTGGACGACGACGCGCTCGTGGACCTCGACGAGCAGCGCATCGCCGCCGTACTGAAGCCCAAGATCGGCGGGGCCGCCGTCCTGGACGCACTGACCCGGGACCGCGACTGCGACCTGTTCCTGCTCTACTCCTCCGGCAGCGCCATGGTCGGCAACCTCAGGCAGAGCACGTACGCCGCGGCCAACCTCTACCTCGAAGCCCTGGTCCGCCGACGACGACAGGAAGGACGCAGCGGGCTCGCGATCGCCTGGGGAGCCATCAGCGAGACCGGCTACGTCACCCGCAACAACCTGACCGAGGCCCTCAGCAGTCTCGGCATCGAACAGGTCCGCCCGACCGAGGCGTTCACCGCCGCAGAACGACTTCTCGACGCCCGCGCCGTCGTCGCGGGCGTGGGCCGCTACAACTGGGCCAAGGCCGGCGCGATCCTGAAGCTGGCGACCAGCCCGCGAATGACGGGGCTGGCCCCCGCCTGCGACGATCAGGACGGCGTCAGCCGTACGGAGCTCATCCGCGGACTGGCCGGCGAGCAGCCGCTGGTCTTCCTGACCAAGAACCTGACCGAGCTACTGGGCGCAGTACTTCAGATGGACCCCGAACAGTTCGACCCCCATCGTCGGCTCGACGCGTACGGCCTGGACTCGCTGATGGCGGCCGAGCTACTGATCTCGCTCCAGCAGCGCTACGGCGTGGACATCCCGCCCATGGAACTCCTGCGTGGCAACGCGACGATCGCGGACATCGCCCAGCTCGTGCAGCTGCGGCTGGGTCCTGGCCCCGCCCCGGACGGTTCGGCCGCCGACTTCACCGCTGTGACCGCGCCGGTGCCCCGAGAGGCACAGCCGAGTACCAACGCGCCCGTACTCGCAGCCCTGCCCTTCCCGCAGCAGCCGCCCGCCGCAGCTCCCAACGGCGCGGTCACCAACACCTGATGACCCGCCTGCTATCCGGGAAGCCGATCCAGTCGTACCGGGAGCCCGTCCGCGAAGCAGTGCAGGACGGAGAAGTCGAAGGCCCGTTCGCGGTCTTCCCGGATGCTCCAACGGAACGTCGTCAACAGGTGATACATGATGGTCCTCATCTGCCCCTCGGCGAGGTGAAGGCCGATGCACTTGTGCACGCCGTTGCCGTAAGGCATCAGAAGGTCGCGTTGCCGACCGGTGGTGCGGCCTGCCGGATCGAAACGGTCAGGGGCGAAACGGTCGGGGTCCGGCCAGATCTCGGGCAGCCGCTGGGTGAGCATGATCTGCGCCGCCACGAACGTGCCGGCTGGAATGCGGTGCCCGAGGATCTCGGTGTCCCGCGTCGCTGCCCGCGGGATGATGAAGACCGGTGGCAGCAGACGGAGTGTCTCCTTGAGCACCCGGTCGAGGTCCTTGAGCCGGTCCGTCGGCGCGAGGCCGAGTTCCGGGGTCCCGACCGACAGGCACTCGGCGCGGACCCGGTCCTGCCACTCGGGGTGCCTGGCCAGGAAGTAGCAGGCGGAGGCAAGCGTGTTGGCCGTCGTGCCGTAGGAGGCGATCAAGAAAGCGACGAGGAAGTTGGCGAGGCTCCGGCCGCCGTGGGCGGCTTCGGGCAGCGTGGCGAGGCGGGCGAGCAGATCGCCGCTGGTGCCCTGCTTGGCCGTGATCATCTCCCCGAAGTACGTCTCCAGTGTCGCCCGCTGTTTGGCGGCACGGGCCCACAGACTCCCCGGCAGAGGGATGCGCAGGGGTGACACAGCGGCCTTGCTGATGGCCTTGAACCCTTCGTTGAGTTCTTCCAGCCTCCCGATCTCGCACGTGCTGGTGAACTCCTGGAGCGAGAGGCCCACCATGAGCCGTTCCAGGGCGGACTGCAGTCGGAACCCGTTGCCGGTCTGCCAGGTGTCGGTCTGAGCTCTGGTGAATGCGGCCGAGTTCTCCACGTGGCCGCGCACGCTGTCGCGGCTGAAGGCGCTCTGAATGATCCGCCGCCAGTACAGGTGTTCAGCCGCGTCCATCGAGGACAGTGCGTCCGGGAGCAGCGAGCCGACCACCGGGTTCCAGCCAGGGCCGCTGGCGAACACCCGGTCGTGGTTGGCCAGTACCGGCGCCACGGCTTCGGGACCGGCCAGGAAGACGGCCCGGTTGCCGACGATGGTGGCACGGGACACCGGCCCATAGCGCCGGTAACGCTTCATCCCCCAGCCGACCGGGTCGCTTCTGAAGGCGAGGGACTGCCCGAGGAACGGGAAGCCGGAGTTCCCCGGGATGCCCCGCCATGAACCCGCGCGCCCGTGGCGGCCGGGTACGGGCCGGAGGGCTGTGTCCGGCGTCGGACTGGACACAGGACAGCGAAGCGGACTCATCACTCAGATCACTCGCCCCTGGAACGGCACCGCGCGGTCGGGCTCGCGTCGGGCGGCATACCAGCCGACCGCGCGCAGCATGACCTTGTGCTGGGTGTGCGGCCAGTGCCGTGCGTTCGCGTTCCAGGCCAGTTCGACCAGCTGTTCGGCTTCGTTCTCGCAGGCCGCTACCGCCCCGCAGTCCCGCAGGGCGCGGCTGGCCGCTTCGATCGACCGGGAGTCTGTGGCGCCGCCACGGACTCCCGCCCACAGCGCGCGCAGGGCGCTCGGCGGCATCAGGCCCACGGCGTGGGCAAGCGGCATGGTGACCTTCCCCTGATGGAGGTCGTCGCAGGCTCGTTTGGCTGCGCGGCCGTGGGCCCGGTCGGCTGCCGTGGTGACGCCGTACAGGTCGGCCACGTCGTCGCTGATCTGGTAGGCGAGCCCCACCGCTTCGAAGTAGTCGCCGGTGGCGCGGATCTGGTCCCGGTCGGCTCCGGCCAGCAGGGCCGCGATCTCGCACGTGCCTCGGGCGGGGATGCCGGACTTGAGGCGATGAGTGGTGCGCAGGCGTTCGAGCAGGAGGGTCGGGTCACCGGAGTCGACCGCGTGGTCCATCGCCGCGGTATGCCCGGCGATGTCCAGCGCCTGCCCGGCGTGGCCGGCTCGAAGCCCCCGCAGATAGACCTCGTAGATCCGCAGACGCAGCTCGGGGTCGTCCGCAACAGTGTCGCGCAGCACCCGGTCGAAGGCGAAGTAGGCGGCGGTACCGGCGTTGATCGCGAGAGCCTGGCCGTACACCGTGTGGGCTGCGGGCCGCCCCCGTCGCAGTGGCGAGCTGTCCTGGACGTCGTCGATGATCAGGGAGCCGATGTGCAACAGCTCGATGGCGGCGAGCAACGGCCGGTAGCGGTCGGCGCCGGTGCCGAACATCTCCAGGACGGCGGCGGCGCTGTACGGCCGCCAGGTCTTCCCTCCGACGTCGGAGAGGTGACGCACCGGCGCCGAGAGGGCCGCCGCCAGATCCCGTCGACAGCTGTCGTCCAGGGATTCGCCGCCGCGCAGGCCCGCCATGGAGTGCACGGACGCGCGGTCGCAGGCATCGGGGTACAGGGCCCGGATCTCCTCCCGGACCACCCGGCCGATGCTGCTCATGTGACGCTCCAGGTTGACCAGGCCGCCGTCCGGCTCGGTCACCGCGAAGGCGTCCCCGCCGACCGGCCAGTGACCCAGTGAGCCGTGCACTGCCGCATGACCGCGCCAGCCCACACCCGTGAGCAGCGACCGCGACTCCTGCTCGGGTACACGCGCCTGCACCGTCAGGTCCAGCGCCAGATCCGGAGCCCTCAACCGCCACCGGACGGGGTAGACGTTGAGGGTCGCCAACGATGTCCAGGTCTCCTCCGTGCTGACCGTGCAGGTGTGTACACCGAGCCGCCCGTCCGGCGCGGTCGCGCGCAGGAACCGCTGATGGGGCCCCGGCCCGTCCGCGACCGAGCAGCTGTCCAGGTCCAGGTGCCAGCCGTTGTCCAGGTAGAGGGACAGCTCGTTCCCCGCCGTGTCAGCAGCCGCCCCTGGCCCGAGGGATCCATCACTGGGCTCCTCGTACCAGGCGGTGCCGGTGGCAGTGGTCGGGCTACCGTCGCGCCCGGTGAACGTCGCGACCACGCCCGAACCGCGCCACCCCTGCCCGTCGAAACAGGGGAGGAACTCCAGAAGCACGTCGAGCCCTTGTGCTTCGTCCGCGAGCCGGAGACGCCAGGATCCCTCCGCCGGGGATTCGAACGCGCCGACGGGGCCGAAGTCGAGCTTCCCGTCCGGTGCCGTGGTGACCGGATGGCTGAACAGCCGGTCCGGCAGGGTCGGCACACCCGTCGCCAGTGCGTCGTCGAACGCGGCCCGCACCCGCCGGTCCACCGAGGTGTCGTGAGCGAGCGCCGTCCGGCAGGCCCGCAGGGCAGGGCCGTCCAGCCACGAACTGCGGGCGAAGGCGCGGCCGGTGATGTCGGTCGTGCCGCACGAAAGCGTGGTGCGGGCGGGTCCGGGCACCTGCGGTTCGCCGCTGCGGACGAACGTGACCTCGAAGGCGTACTGGTCCCCCTGCGGTGTCCATACCAGGGCACGCACGCGCCACCGGTCCGCCCACCGTGGCGCCGGCTCCGCGTCCGCCCGCCCGTTCCCGCCGGTGGCGGTCGTGGTAACGGGAACCTCCACAAGCCTGCCCATGTCAGCTCGACTCCGCACACGTATCAAGGTTCTGCCACGCCGCACCCTAGGTCGCCCTGGGCTTCCCGGGGACAGGTTCGGCAAGCGGGCCCGCAGACATCACCCCGATGGCCGACCTCCCCCGGGTGACAGCCACCGCGACGACCACCCACAGGACTTGGGTCGACCCGCCCGAGCGCCGAATCGAAACAGAAAGTAATGGAATGGATACTCTCTGAGAGCGGTGGGCCAGCGGGCCTGCCGAGCCTCGGAAGGAAGAGCCATGGTTTTCGAGAAGCGGCCGGCCCCGGAGGGCCCGAAAGCCGAGCCCCCCGTCGGCGGCCAGCGCTCACGCCTGCTCAGGATCGGGTCCGTCGCCCTCCTGCTGACGGTCGGGGTCGGCGCTGCCTGGCAGGCCCGGGCCCAGTCGCATACGCCTGCGCACCGGGTGCTGATCGGAGCGGAGGACGAGACCTGCAAGGCGACTTACACCCTCCATTTCTCGCCGGGCATCACCCCTACCCCCACCACCCAGACGGTCACCGGCGCGGGCACCTTCCAGAACTGCGCCTCGCCCGACGGGTCCGCCGGAACCGCCCACCCCGTGTCCTTCACCGTCGGAACCGGCACCAGCGTCCTGGGTTGCAGCGGCACGTTCCCGCTGACCCGCACCAACAAAGTCACCTGGAGCGACGGGACGACCAGCACGGTGGACGTGCACGACACAGTCGCCATCGACTCCACCAAACCGATGGGCACCCAGATCACCGACGACTCCGACGGGACCCAGGTCACCGCCGGCAGGGACGTGGGCGACTCGGTCTCCCTCTCGCAGACGGTGCAGTCCCTCACCGGAGCCTGCACCAATGCCTCACCGGTCACCGCCATGACCGGCGTGATCGGCGGCGAGGCCCACGCCTTGCTCTGAGCACGAAGGCGCCGCGCGGGGCCTGGCCGGACACCTCGACCGGCCAGGCCCCGCACCCGCGCCGTCTGCGCCCACCGGCGGTCACGAACGCCGGCCACTACCCGAGAATCGATGACACCATGGCCGACGGTCGGATCCACGCGACCTTTCCCGGACCCCGCACCGGACCGGCCGGCGCTCGGCTCGACGGCCACGGCCGTCGAAGCCTGATCCGCGCCCTGCCCGCCGCACTCCTCGTATTCGGCGCCTGCGGCCTCCTCACCGTGCTCGCGGGCGCCGAAGCCACCGGGGGCGGATACCTCGACACCCGAAGCCCCTCCGCACAGGCCGAGAGACTCCTACAGGACCAGTACGGCGCGGGCAGCCCCAACCTGGAACTGATCGTCAGCACCCCTGACGACGTGGCAGACCCCCAGACCGCGGCCGCGGGCCGCCGACTCACCGAACGTGTTGCCGCCGGCGCCGACGTCGTCTATGCCCAGTCCTGGTGGACCCTCAACGACCCCAGGCTTCTGGCCGGCAGCCGACGCGAGGCACTCGTCGCGGTACGGATCAGCGGCGATGACAAGCACGTCAGCGACCGCGCCGTGCAACTCGCCCACGAGTTCGGCGGCCGTCAGGAGGACAGACTCGCCGTCACCGCGACCGGCTGGGCGCTGAACAACCGTGCCCTGGAGGAACGCAGCAGAGCCGAACTTCCCGTCACCGAAATGCTCGGCTTCCCCCTGGTCGCCGGTGTGCTGCTCTGGGCCTTCGGCTCCCTGACAGCCGCCGCCCTGCCCCTGGTCATCGCCGCCCTGGCGATCGCCGGAGCCCAGGGCGTCCTCCTGCTCCTGCAACAGGTCAGCCCAGTCTCGGCTTTCGCCCCCAACCTCGTCGTGGCGCTCGGCCTGGGCCTCTCGGTCGACTACTGCATGATCATGGTCAACCGCTTCCGGGAGGAACTCGCCCTGAGCCAGGACCCCCAGGCCGCAGTCCTTACCACCACCCGCATCGCCGGCCGCACCGTCATCATGTCGGCCGGCACCGTGGCCCTGTGCCTGAGCGTTCTGATCCTCTTCCCCATGCCGATGCTGCGCTCGCTGGGCGTGGCCGCCGCCTGCGTGACGGTCCTCGCCGGGCTGAGCGCCGTCCTCGTCCTGCCACGCCTGCTCTCCAGGCTGGGACTGGTCCTGGACCGGGGGAGCCTGCGGTGGGCACGGCACCGTAACACCGACGATGCCGTGGCCCGCTGGTGGGGCCGTCAGGCCGGCCGGGTGGTTCGCCGGCCGGCAGCCGTCCTGCTCGCCTGCGCGGGCGTCCTGCTGCTACTGGCCGCGCCGTTCGCCCGTGTCCACTGGGGCTACATCGACGACCGGTGGCTGCCCCCGGGCGCCCCGCAGCGCACCGCCGCCGACCACCTGCGTCAGAACTTCCCCAACGTCGGAACGGCCACACCACTGGTCCTGCTGCCCGAGGTGCCGGCACACTCCGCACAGGCGGCCCATTACGCCGCCGAGGCATCCCGCACCGCCGGCGTCCTGACCGTCGTAGGCCCGGAGGGGCTCTTCGTCCACGGCTTGCGCTACGCCTCCGCCCCCGCTGGCGCCACCGTGCGCAGTACCGGCACCGGCACCTGGTTCGCCATCACCACCGAACTCCCCGTGGACTCCGACCAGGCCGCGGAACTGGTGCGCTCGCTGCGCACCTGGCACTCCCCTCCGGGTCCGGTGATGGTGGCTGGCGACTGCGCCGCGCTGGCGGACACCCGCTCCGCGATGGCCACCCTGACCCTGCGGGCCGCACTCGCGGTGGGTGCCATCAGCGCCGTGCTCATGGTGCTGTTCACCCGCAGCGCCGTCATCGCGCTCAAAGCGCTGGTGGTGAACCTGTGCAGTCTGACCGCGTCCTTCGGCGCGATGGTGTTCCTCTTCCAAGAGGGCCACTACGCGGCACTGTTCGGCTCGGCTCCCCCCGGCACCACCAACCCGCTCCTGCCACCGCTGATCTTCTGCATCGCCTTCGGCGTCAGCATGGACTACGAGATCTTCGTGGTGGCACGCATCCGCGACGCATACCTGCGCCACGGTGACAACCGCCGCGCCATCGTCGAAGGCGTCCAGCACACGGGCCGCCTCGTCACCACCTCCGCCGCCGTACTCATCACCGCCCTCGTGCCACTCGCCGCATCGTCGGTCGCGGTGATGCAACTCATCGGTGTCGTACTGGTGGTGAGTGTCCTGGTGGACGCCACCATCGTCCGCTGCCTTCTGGTACCGGCAGCCATGACCCTGCTGGGGCGGTGGAACTGGTGGCGCCCCCGTCGGACGCAGGGGCAGCGCCCCGACCGACATCAACCGCAGCCCCCCGCCCTGACCATCACCGAGCCCTGAGCTTGTCCTACCTTCCAAGCGCGGGGATCCGGGCCGCGGCGCTGGCCACCGCCGCCTCGCCCGCGACCGCGAAACCCTCCCCACCCGCTCCGAATCCGTGATCCACCTAGTAGGGGCCTGTCCAGCGACTGGCTCTGGCTCACTTTCGGTGGTGACGGAAGGTCATGGCAAAAGTGCCTGGTCAAACCGCTCGCGTGCCCCAGGCCGCCCTCCCTGTCTGCGGCGCGCCCAAGAGTCGAGTCGCCGGCTCCCAGCGTGAACCGGGTGGATCACTGCAGGTAGCGGAAATTACCGAACGTCACCACCGAAAGTGAGCGAGAGCCGGTCACCGTACAGACCCCCTCGGCGGTTGGCAGGGCCTGCCCCTCTGACCGCCCCACCTCCCCTTTGGCGACCGGTCGGGAGCACCCCCAGTCGGCCGGCAGGCATCGAACCATCAAGTCCTGGAGTGAAGTTGACGCAGGTCACGCCTCCTGCGCCACAGTGCCAGGCCGTACGCGGGCCTCTGGAGACCGTGCGATGGCCTGATCCTCCGAGGCCCAGGCCGGGGACCAATCCCGACCTGGGCTTCGGTGCCTTCGGTGTGCTGTCAGCGGCGGGTGGTCATCGAGATCCGGGCGAGGACGGCGGTCGCCTGTGCCGGGTTGGCGCGGAGCCAGGCAGCCAGGTGCTCTCGGACGGCCTCGGTCACGCAGGCGCGGACGGGCCCGTTGCCCAGTCGGTCGCGGGTGGACCCCTCGAGCTCGGGGTGATCGAGCTTCACCGACACGACCGCCGTCAGGCCCACGCCGAGCTGGGCGGGGGTGAGGTCGGGGTCGGACGGGGTGAGCAGCTGTTGCTCGCGGGCGTAGGCGTTGACCGCAGCCGCCAGGCCGTCGCGGAAGCCGAGCTCGTGCGTGCCGCCGCCGGTGGTCGGCCGGCTGTTGGCGTAACTTGCGACCCGCTCCTCGCGGGTGTCGCACCAACGGAAAGCCACCTCGACAGTTCCCTCCATTTCGGAGTACTCGCGCTCGAAACCGATCACGTCCGGGTGGAGGGGGGCGCTCTGCTCCGCGATGTGGTCCCTCGGTCCGCCCGGGAACCGGAAGCGGACGGCCCGGGGCGCCGCAGGGTCGCGGTCATCGGTCAGGGTGATGTCCAAGTCCCGGTTCAGGAAGGACATTTCCCTGAAGCGCTCGGCCAGTGCGTCGAACGAGAACTCCAGTGTCTCGAAGATCTCGGCATCGGGCCGGAAGGTGATCGCGGTCCCGCTGTCGTCGGCCGGTCCGGTGCGGGTAGGCGTCGCGACAGCTACGCCTCGCTCGTACTCCAACACCCAGCGGGCGCCGTCGCGCCGCACCTCGGCCGTCAGACGGCCCGACAGCGCGTTGACGACGGCCAGTCCCACGTCGAAGTAGCCGCCGAGCAGCGAGCGCCGGTTGGCAGGCTGTGCCCCGCAGCAGAGCACGGCCAACCGGCTCTCCAGCGCAGGGCCGTCGCTGTGGCCGGCGTGCCCGACCGGGAGGCCCGTGCCGTCGTCGGCGACGCGGACGCCACCGTCGGCGGTGAGGGCGATCTCGACACGGCTGGCGGTGCCGCCGAGGATCTCGTCCATCGCCCGCTCGGCGACCTCGAACACCAGGTAGTGCAGGCCGCGTTCACCGACCGATCCGATGTACATCCCCGGCCGCTTCCGAACGGCCTCCAGGCCCTCGATAACCACGATCGCGCTGGCGTCGTACGCCTTGCATTCCTCGCTCATGATGCCCCCTCCGAGGGTGTCCGACAGAGCTCCCCAGCCTACGAGATTTCCGAGAAAACACCAGGTCAAAGCCACTTTGGCGAGGCCGCGGACGGGCCCCTGAGGGGCAATCGTGAGCGCCCGGCCGGGATGGGTGCGCACTGCCGCCGCAATCCGGCCGCGGCCCTCCGAGGGGCGTCTGCGGCACTGTTCCGGGCGGCTGCGGGGCCACGAATTTCAGAAATTTTCACGTCGCCCCGGTGCGGTCGTGGATGACGCCCGAACCGTCCGGCTCCGCGGCCATTCGGGCCCGCAGAGCCGGACGGCTCGACTGATGAGTGGGCCGTTCCAGCAGTCGCCCTTCAGCCCGAGCCGACGCGCGTCGGCCTGCGGGTCACCGGCCCCCGACCTCCCGCTGGTCTCGGTCACTCCTCGGCTACTTGTCGCCTCCGCCACACGCCGGTCCAGCTGGCTGAGCTGGCTGAGCTGGCTGAGCTGGCTGAGCTGGCTGAGCGCACATTGCCCACCGTTCGGGCTGCTCAATCGGTCCGGACGTCCATCTCGCAGGGCCTGAGGCAGTTCGACCAGTGCTCGACCTTCACCCAACACGCGCCGGCGACAAGACGGTTCACGGCATCAAGGGTCTATTGGCCCGCCCAGTCCGCACTGCCGTGCACCCGGCCTCGAACCACCAAAAGGCCCACGGGGAGCTGCGGTTGTGGACGGGAGGTGCCGACCTCGCCGCGATCCTGGCGGAGCACGAGGCAACAACCGAGGCCCGAGGGCTTCGGGCGGACCGGGCGCGTTGCGCTGTCTCGACGAATAGTGCGTGTCGAAAGCACCACCTTCCCACCAGGGGCCGTCGCGCCTCCCATGCTGGGGCGGATGCCGCCCCAGCATGGGCGGGTGGAGCTCGATGAACTGGACGGAGACTGCTGATGAGTGTGATGGAACGCGTGGACGAGAAGGTCCTGGCGGTGGAGGGGGACGACGAGTCGGACGTCTACCCGGACGACCGGGAGTGGGTGAACGCCTGCATCCAGCGCATTCGCGGCGAACTCGCTCCCAAGGAGACGGCGGTGAAGGAGATTCCGCTGCCCCCACAGCTCAACGGGTTGAAGCTGCACATCAAGCGAGAGGCCGACCAGCCGTCCGGTAGCCACAAGCACCGGCTCGCGGCGGCGTTGCTCACCCACGCCCTGGCCAGCGGCTGGCTGGCGGAAGGCCGCCCCGTGGTGGAGGCGTCCAGCGGCTCGACGGCCATCTCCGAGGCGTGGTACTGCCAAAAGCTCGGCATCGACTTCTACGCGGTCGTGCCGAAGACCACGGCCCCGGAGAAGCAGAAGAAGATCGAGGAGTACGGCGGCACCGTGGTCCCGGTGTCGGGTGACATCGTCGAGTACGCCCACCGGGTGGCGAAGCGCTATGACGGCCACTTCATGGACCAGTTCACGTACGCGGAGCGGTCCTACGACTGGCGTGGCGAACACAGTCTCGCGGCGGAACTGCTGAAGGGCCTACCGAACCTGGACTGGTTCACCATGGGCGCGGGCACCGGCGGCACGACGACCTCGGTGGCCCGGTACGCCCGGTACACCGCCAAGAAGCTCCGGGTGTGCGTGCCCGACCCGGAGCACTCCGCGTACTTCGACGGCTGGTACTGGAAGGACCCCACGGTGACCGACCAGGGCTCGCACATCGAGGGCATCGGCCGGCCCAGGGTCGAGGCCTCGTTCGTGCCGACCACGGTCAACCGCATGATCCGCGTCGCCGACGCGGCGTCGGTCGCCACCATGCGCTACCTCTCCGACCGGACGGAGTGGGGCATCCACGCCGGGCCCTCGACCGGAACCGGCGTGTTCAGCGCGATCCAGATCCTGCTCGGCATGAACGACGGCCCCCAACTCGGAAGCGTCGCCACCGTGATGTGCGATCCGGGCGACCGCTACACGAACGAGTACTACAACGACGCCTGGCTGGCGGATCAGAAGATCGTCTACAAGCCCTGGTACACCACCATCAAGGACTTCTTCGAGAACGGCGTCTGGGCCCCGCCCACCTCCGTTCCCCCCACGCCTCGCCCCACGACGGCCGTGTGGAACATGTGACTGCTCCCCCGACCGAAGCCGGGGGATTCCGGCTTCAGCCGGGTGGATCTGTGACTCAGGCCGCCTTCCGGGACGGCGTCCCGGAAGGTCTTCTGCCATCAGCGTCAGCCGGGTTCAGACCTGCCCGGTCCCCTCTGCCTTCCCCCCAAGCCCTGAAGCCGCGGGCGGCACCGGATTCGACGCCGACTGCGCGGTGAACGCGCAGATCCGGGCTTCCGCCCGCAACGGATGGACGTGGTGTCGCACTTGTCACCCTCCCGACCGCCCGCAGCCTCACTCCGGCTGCGGGCGGTGGTTGTGGAACAGGACGATCCCCTCCACCAGCCCCTTCTCCACCACCGCCGGGGTGGCGCGCAGCCACTGGAGTGCTTCCGCGCTGGTCGGGGTGTCGACGACCAGCTTGTAGAAGGACAGGTAGCCCGCCACACGTTCCAGGAGCACGCTGTCGGGGATCGGGATCCCCGCCCCGAAGGCGTCGAGGGGATCCAGGTTGGCGGCACGGTAGCTGTCCATCATGTGGAACTCGCCGGCGAGTCGACTGCGCTCGGGCGTGAGCCGGTCCCCGGGGATCGTCTTCAGGATCGCGGAGAGCTTCCCCTGGCTCTTGCTGTAGCCGTCGCCCATGGCGAGTTTGAGCGCCGCGGCCGCCTCTTCGCCGAACGCGCGCAACTCGGTGGAGATCTTCCGCTGCGCCATCGTCTGCGGCTTCTCCTGGGACTTGAAACGGCCGGTGACCGAGTCGAGCGCGTGCTGCATCTCGTGGGTCACGGTCGCGGCGAATTCCCGCAGTTCGAGCGGTGAGGCGTCGTCCTTGGGCGGGGTGATCCTCAGCGCGCCGCCCTCTCCCTCGTTGCTGAGCGCGAACAACGCGCGCGCACTCTTGATGTCCGTCTGCTCGTCGATCTCGATGGTGATGGCGGACTCCTCCAGGGCCTTGAACAACTCCCGGTAGGGGACGCTGAATCCGTCACCGTCCTGCTCGCCGGACGCCTGGTGGAGCAGTTCCGCGAAACGGTCCGGTGAGAGGTGCTGCCGTGACCAGTCGGCCTTGGCGTAGGTGATGGCGCGCTGCACGACCGGCGCACCGGGGCGGGCGGCTGGTGCGTCCCCCGTCCTCCGCTGGGCGGGGACAACGCCGCTCAGCACCCGGGTCGCGTTGGCTTCGGCCTCCCGCTCGAAGCGGTCGGACGGGGAGGAGACCTTCAGGCCGTCGCCGTTGTCGGTGCCCGCGACGGGGCCTTGGCGCTGTTGCACGACGTGCGTCAGCTCGTGGGCGAGGGTGTGCCGGTCCATGCCGCCGTCGCCGATGACCACGTGGTTGCCCGAGGTGTAGGCGCGGGCGCCGACCTCAGCGGCAGAGGCTCGGGCGGCCTGGCCGGTGTGGATGCGGACGTCGGAGAAGTCGGCGCCGATCCGGGCTTCCATCTCGGTGCGGGTGGCGTCGTCCAGCGGCCTGCCGCCCGTGCTCAGGACGTCGTGAACGGTGGACCGCTGTACTGGTGCGCCCGCCCCGACGGCGGCCTGCGGGTGACCGCACCCCGCACCGTGCTGGTGCCTGGACCGCTCGATCACGCGCGAGACCGCGGCGTTGCCGATGCCGCGCTGCAAGGCGAGGGCCGTCTGCGCAGACCCGCCCCCGAGGCTCAGCCCCAGCCCGTCGGCCGCCGGAGCGGCCTTGCGCGGCAGGTCGCGGCGCCGCTGCGGCTCCGACGGCTTGCCGGGGTCTTTCGCGTGCATGGGAACCCCTCCAGAGGCGCGACAGGTGTTCCCTCTGACATATCCGGCCGGACTGTCGTCGCGCAGCACAACGGACGATCGGGCACCGTTCTGTGCTCCAAAGGGCACGGGAGAGGGCCGGGGCGCGCACCCGTGCGTGGGAGCGCCGACCTGCGAGCAGCGCCGGCGCTTGGCGGTCCTGTCGGTTTCACCGTTCGACGGTGATGTCACTTCGACGACGAGCACGGTCTGGTCCGGCAGGAGCGCTCCCTCCGTCTTCGCCGGCTCGGCGGGCACGACGGCCAGGTCACGATGCGTCGGTGTGACACGGGCGTCCCGCGCCCGGCCGGCGGCCGTGTTCAGGGGGCCACGCTCAGGGAGCCGTGTTCAGGGGGCCGCGAACAGCCGGGGGAAGCCCGGGGCCAGCCACGGCCTGCGGCCCCAGGCGAGCACCTTGCCCCGGGCGAGGGCGCCGGTGGCGGTGTAGCGGCCCAGCGCGATGAGGAAGAACGCCACCGGCCCGGTGAGGATCGTGCAGTCCGGGCGGCGCGGCGGCTCCTGGCTCACCACGGCGACACCGTCCGTGAAGGTCACCGCGAACCCGTCCAGGCCGCGCACCCGCAGCCGGTAGCAGGCACTGTGGCCCGCCGCGGCGCGCGCGTCCAGCACCCGGGGCATCGCCGTCCGCAGGAAGGGCATCGTCAGCCCCACGCGGTGCCGGTCGATCGGGTGCGGCCGCCCGAGAGCGAGGGCGATGTCGTAGAGGTGGCCCAGCATGTGGGTCAGCAGATAGGCGCCGAGGGTGTCCAGGTCCATCGGGCCGAGCGGGGTCAGCACCGGCTCGGTGCCGGCACGCGCGCCGGCCGCCGCCGTGAACTCCCGCGCCTGCCGGGCGATCTCCCCGCCGAGCACGGTCAGGTCCCGCTCCGGCCGCCTGGCCAGCGAGGCCGCGTTCGCGGCAGCCAGCGCACCCGGAGTGCCGTCCCCGTACGGCCGTTCCTCGCCGGCGGCCAAATCGGCCATCAGCTCGTTGGCCATCGCCAGGTGGGCGGCGGCCTCGCCGACCGTCCACTCGGCGCCGGGTATCGGGGTGTCGCCGCGGCCGCCGGCGAGCAGGGCGACGGCCTCGTCGCCGACGGCGGTGACGGCTTCGAAGAGCGCGGTGCGCGCGGCACCGGGGACGTGCTCGGGGAGCGGGAGGGTCATGCTGGTGAAGACTGGCCGACCCCCGCACCGCTGTCCAGACCCGCGACACGGTCCGGGCCGGCCCCTGACCATCGCGGCCCGCCCGGACGACGAGAGCCGGTCAGCCCACTATCGGGCCCGCAGACCCCTACACGCGGCTGAAGCCGTGGCTGCGCTCCACTTTCGCCACGTGCAGCGTGTAGTTCTGGTACCACTCGGCTTGCCCGCGCTTCTGCGCCGCGCGGTGCTCGACGTTGCTCCGCCACTCCGTGAGGGCGTCGGCGTCGCGGAAGTACCCGACGGTGATGCCCAGGCCGCCAGGGGTCTGGGCGTGGTCCATCCCCAGGTACCCGGGGACGTCCTTCACCAGGTCTTCCATGCGTGCGCTGGTCTCGCTGTAACCGCTCTGCTCCTGGGTTCGCACCGTCGTGAAGACGGCCAGGTAGTAGGGGGGTTCATAGGCCTCGACGGGCACGACAGGTGCTTCGGGGTGATCACTCATGGCGCCACCGTAAGGCGGGATGCGCCGAACGATCCAGCTCTTTCCTGAACGGCGACGCGCATCACGTCCTCGTCCCGGTGTCAGCTCCCGGGGGTGGCGGCGGGGGCGAAGGCGAGGGCGGTGTTGTGGCCGCCGAATCCGGCCGAGGTGCTCAGTGCGAGGTGGAGGCGCTGGCGGCGGGGGCCGCCGTGGACCAGGTCGATCGCGCCGGTGTCCCGGTCGGGGACGGCGAACCCCGCGGTGGCGGGGACGAGTTGGTGCTGCACGGTGAGCACCGTCAGGGCGGCTTCGATGGCACCGGCGGCGCCCATCGTGTGGCCGAGCGTGCCCTTGGCGGAGGTGACGGACGGGGAGCGCCGGGCGAAGAGCCGGTCGATCAGGCGGGCCTCCGCGGAGTCGTTGAGCGGGGTGCTCGTGCCGTGGGCGTTGACGTGGTCGACGTCGTCGGGGCAGGCGCCGGCCTCGGCGAGGGCCAGCCGGGCGGCCGCTTCGAGTCCGCGGGCTTCCGGGTGCGGTGCGACGGGGTGGTAGGCGTCGGTGGCGGTTCCGGTGCCGACCAGCAGGGCTCTGGGCGCGGCCTGCCGCGACGTCGCGTCCGGCCGGCGTTCCAGGACGAGGAAGCCCGCTCCCTCGCCGATGACGAAGCCGTCGCGGTCCGCGTCGAACGGGCGGGAGGCGCGGGCGGGGTCGGTGTTGCGGGAGAGGGCCTTCATCCGGGCGAATCCGGCGACGCAGACCGGAGTGATCATGGCGTCGGTGCCGCCGGCCAGGGCGATGTCGCAGGCTCCGGCGTGGAGCAGCAGGGCTGCGGTGTGGATGGCGGCGGCCCCGGAGGCGCAGGCGGTGGCGGTGTGCAGCACCGGGCCCGTCGTGCCGAGCTCGATGGCGAGTTGAGCTGCTGCCATGTTCGGCAGGAAGGCGGGGAGCGCCAGTGCGGACACGGCGGAGGGGCCCAGGGTGCGGAGTCGTTCCGCCGCGTGTTCGTAGCTGCCGACTCCTCCGGCGGCGGAGCCGAGGACCAGGGCGACCCGGGCGCCGTCCCAGCGCGCGGGTTCGAGGCCCGCGTCGGCGACGGCCTCCCGCGCGGCGGCGATGGCGAAGCGGGTGGCGCGGTCCAGCCGCCAGGGCTGGCGGCCGCCGACCAGCGCGGCGGAGTCGCCGGGGACCCGGCAGGAGAGGACGACCGGGAGCCCGGCGAGCGCCGGGTCGGGTGCTGCCGTGCTGCGGGCGTCGAGGACGCCTCGCCAGGTCGGCTCCGCCCCGTGACCTGCCGGGGTGGCCAGGCCGATCCCGGTGACGGCGAGCGGTGGGCGGGACGCGGTCATGCGGCTGGGCCGGGCGGCTGCTCGGGGTCGACAAACGGGTCGGGCTCGACGGACGCGACGGGCTCGACGGACGGGTCGGGCTCGACGGACGCGACGGACGCGACGGGCTCGACGGGCCGGCCGGGCTGCGCGAGCAGGGCGTGGATGCGGCCGACGAGTTGGCCCACCGTCACGTCGGCGGCGGAGTCGAGGTCGTCGTCCAGGGCGACGCCCCAGTGGTCCTGGAGGGTGACGACGAGTTCGATCCGGGCGAGGGAGTCGAGGTCGAGGTCGTCGAGGGCGGCGTCGTCGCCGATCGTGTCGGAGGGGGTGTCGAACTTCTCGGTGAGCAGGGTGACCAGGTGCTCGCGGACGGGGTTCACGGTGGGCTGACCTCCTCGTGGTCGTGGTCGTGGTCGTGGCCGTGGCGCGGGGGCCAGGGTTCCGGGGCGGCCGTCCGTACGGGTGCGTCCGGCCACAGCAGGGTGGCGGAGGCCCAGGTGAGACCGCCGCCGAAGGCGGTGAGCAGGGTCGGGGCGCCCGGGCGGCAGGCCCCTCGGGCGGCGGCGTCGGCGAGGGCGAGCGGTACGGAGGCGCCCGCCGTGTTGCCGACGTCGCGGATGTTGCCGAAGCGGTGCCGTGGCGGGATGCCGAGGCGGTCGGCGACGGCGTCCAGGATCCGCTGGTTGGCCTGGTGCCCGATGAAGGCCTGGACTTCGCGGGCCTGCCAGCCGGTCGCGACCAGGGCGGCCCCGGCGGAGGCGGCCATCCGGCGTACGGCGTGGGCGTAGACCTGGCGCCCGCGCATCCGGAAGTAGCGGTCATCGCGCCCGGGGGCTTCGGTGGCGGGGAGTCGGGAGCCGCCTGCGGCCACGGTGATCAGGTCGCTCTCGCCGCCGTCGCTGCCCCAGTCGGTCTCCAGCAGGGCACCGGGTTCGGTGGTGTCCCCGGGGCGGAGCACCACTGCGGCGGCGGCGTCGCCGAAGAGCGGTGCGGTGTCGCGGTCGAAGGGGTCGACGATGGCCGAGTACTTCTCGGCCGCGACCACCAGGGGGGTGCGGCAGGCGCCGCTGCGGAGCAGGGCGGAGGCCGTGGCCAGGCCGTAGAGGAAGCCCGAGCAGACGGCCGCGAGGTCGAACGCGGGGACCGGTCCGAGGCCGAGGCGGTGGGCGACCTCCGGTGCGGTGGCCGGGCAGGGGCGGTCCGGCGTGGTGGTGGCCAGCAGGAGCAGGTCCGGGCGCAGGCCCGGGGAGCCGGTGGAGTCGATCGCGGCGCGCGCGGCGGCCGTGGCCAGGTCCCCGGTGCTGACGCCGGGTCCGGCCAGCCGCCGGCGGTGGATGCCGGTCCGGCCGGTGATCCACTCGTCGGTGGTGTCCAGGCCGCCCCGGGCGATGACCTGGGTGTTGGTCACCTCCCGGGGCGGGAGGCTGGAACCGAGGCCGGCGATCACCGCCGTGGCACGGCGACCGGGGGCGGAGGCGAGGGTGGGGGCGGGGACGGGGGGTGGGGAGGTCATGCCGCGGCGAACGGGGAGGGCGGCTTGGGGGTGCCCGCAAGGCCGCCGTCGGGGACCGAGAGGCCGCCGTCCAGGGCGATCGCCTGCCCGGTGAGGAAGCCGGAGGCGGGCGAGGCCAGGAACAGCGCCGCCGCGGCGACGTCCTCCAGTTCGGCCCAGCGCCCCATCGGCACGTGGGCCAGCAGCCAGTCGGTGAGCGCGGCGTTGGTGTGGACGGCGGCCGTCATGTCGGTGCGCACCCAGCCGGGGCACAGCGCGTTGACCCGGATCCCGCTGCGGGCCCAGCCGACCGCGAGGCTGCGGGCGAGGGAGACCTGGGCGGCCTTGGTCGCGGCGTAGACCTCCATCATGGGCGTGCCGACCAGACCCGCGACCGAGGACATCAGCACCAGGCTGGCGCCGTCCGACTGCGCCAGGTACGGGTGGGCGTGCCGGCAGATCGCGGCGGTGGCGTTGAGGTTGACCGCGACCACCTCGTCCCAGACGTGCTGCGGGAGGTGCTGCAGCGGTGCGAGGAGTGTGCTGCCGTCGGGGTTGGTGGGCAGGATGCCGGCGTTGTGGACGACGATGTCGAGGCCACCCAGCGCCTGGGCGGCCTGGTCGACGATGGCGGCCTGCCCGGTGTCGGCGAGGTCGCCGGGCACCAGGACGGGGGTGCCCCCGTAGCGGGCCACCTGGTCGGCGGTGTGCTTCAGCGCGGGCCCGGTGCGGGCGGAGAGGGCGAGCCGGGCCCCGGCCTGGGCGAGCGCGACGGCGACGGCCTGGCCGATGCCGCGCGAGGAGCCGGTCACCAGGGCGCGGCGGCCGTCGAGGCGGAAGCGGTTGAGGATGGTCATGGGGGTGTTCCTCCGGTTCCGGCGGGGCGTCAGTCGGTGGCGTTCCGGGCGGGGGTGTCCCGGACGGGAGTGTCCCGGGCGGTGCTGTCCTGGGCAGCCCCATCCCGGGCGGTGCTGTCCAGGTCGCTGCTGGACCGGACGGGCGCGCGCAGGGCGCGGGCGCCCGTCCAGGTGAGCAGGGCGCTGCCCCAGGTCAGGCCGGCGCCGAAGACGCAGACGAGCACGCGGGCCCGGTCGGCCAGCAGGCCGCGGGCGGCGGCGTCGGCCAGCGCGAAGGGGGCGGAGGCCGCGCCGATGTTGCCCGTCAGGTCTCCGGTGATGTGCAGGCGTTCGGCCGGGATGCCGATCCGGTCCGCGACCGCGCGCAGGAGCAGCGGGTTGGGCTGGTGGGTGATGAAGGCGTCGATGTCCTTGAGGGCGAGGCCGTGGTCGGTGAGGGCCTGGTCGACGAGGCGGGGGAAGATCTCGGCGATGAAGTCGCGCACGACCCGGCCGTCCATGTGGATGTGGTGCAGCCCGGCGTTCAGGCTCCCGGGACCGGCGGGTATCCGGCTGCCGCCGGCGGGGATCAGCACGTGGTGCGCGCCGCGACCGTCCGAGCCGAGGCGGAAGCCCTGGAAGCCGGCGTCGTCGTGGACGGGGCCCAGGACGGCCGCGGCGGCGCCGTCGGCGAAGAGGACGGCGGTGCCGCGGTGGGCGGGGTCGACGAACTTCGAGTAGGCCTCGACGCCGACGACCGCCGCGTACCGGGCGCCGGGGGTCGTGGCCAGCCAGGCGTGCGCGACCTTGGCCGCGAACAGCCAGCCGGAGCAGGCCGCGCTGACGTCGAGTGCGACGGCGTTGCCAGCGCCGGTGAGGGCCTGGACGCGGCAGGCGGTGGCCGGCCCGAGTTCGTCGGGCGTGGAGGTCGCCGCGACGACGAGGTCGAGCCGGTCCGGCGGGATGCCGACAGCCTCGCAGGCGGCCAGTACGGCGGCGGCTGCCAGGTCCGAGGCGGCCTCGTCGGGTGCGGCCCGATGCCGTTCGACCACGCCGGTGCGCTCGGTGATCCAGGTGGCCGAGACACCGGCGGGCGGGCCGACCTCGTGGTTGCCCCGGACCTCGGCGGGCAGGTACGTGCCCATGCCCAGGACGCCGGTCATGGGGGGCTTCCTTCGGTTCACGACGTGCTCCCGGTGCGGTCGGAGGAGCCGGTGGAGGAACTGGCGGGGGCGTCGGCAGGGGCGCCGTGGGCGGCCAGGAGCGCGGCGGCGTAGTCGGGCTCGTCGAGGGCGGTGCGGGCGAGGCCCGCCCCGGGGTCGAGGGCGGCCACGATGTCCGGCAGGGCCTGACGCAACCGGTCGCACAGGGCGTCCATGGCGGCGGGCAGGGCGCGTACGGCCGAGGGGGTGAGCACGCCGGTCGCCAGCAGGGGGCCGGCCAGGCGCCGGGCCTGGCGCAGGCCGTCGAGCGCGGCGAGGTCGGCCGCCTGCGGAACGGGCCACCCGTGCGCGGCGGTCCCCTCCACCGCGGCCTCGGCCGCGAGCCGGCGGGCCTGGACGTCCCCCAGCTCCAGGGCGTCCTCCAGCAGCGGGTTCCACAGCTCCAGGTCTCGCTGGAGCGAGCCGTGGAGCGCCTCGGTACGGGCCGACGCCGCGGCGGCGAGGTCGTCGGCGAGCCGGTCCTGCAGCGCGGTGACGACCGCGGGCCACCACGCCGCGTCGGTCGGGTCGGCCGAAGACGGGCCCGGGTCGGCCGGGAACCGGCCCGGACCGGCCCTCCGCCGATCGGTGCGTGCCCGCTCCTCGGCGAGGGCGCGGCCGGCGTCGAGCAGGATGAGGGTGTTGTCGCCGCCGGCGTTGTCGAAGGCGCGGGCGAAGCCGAGGTAGCCCGGCAGCCGGTTGTGGTCGAAGAGGCCCGACACCCCGCAGCGGTGCTGGAGGGAGTCGACGAGGTCCGCCACGGCCCGGGTGCTGTGCGCCTTGTGGAGGGCGAGCGAGCGGTCGACCGCGGCCCAGGGGGAGAAGGTCATCGCCGTGCCCGGCCCGTCGGAGGGCTTCGCGGCGCGCAGCCCCGCCCACGTGGACAGGGCAGCCCGGGCCGTGCAGCGCAGGGAGAAGGCGACGGCCAGCGCTCCGACGACGGCGTGCTGCTGGGTGCGGTACTCCAGGACCGGGCTCCCGGGCGCCAGCCGGCCGTGCGAGCGGCGGCCCGCGCTGAACCGCCAGGCCATCGCCGCGCTGCGGCCCGCCAGGCCCGCCATCGCGGACGGCAGGGTGGCCCACAGCCCCTGGCCGCAGCTCAGGGTCCGCTGGAGGCGGGCGTCGGCGCTCGGCTGCGGGTCGTGCAGCACGCCCGTGGCGTCGATCCCGGCCCCGTCCGCCAGCCAGCGGTCGTACGGGATCCGGGCGCCGTGGAACCGGACGAGGCCGTAGGGCAGCGGGAGCGCGCCCACCGGGAGCGGGCCGGAGACGGACACGCCCGGTGCCGGGCGGCCGTCGGCCCCCGTGATGTCGACGAGGAAGGAGAACACTCCCCCGTCCCGGGCGCCGGTCAGCAGCCGTGCGCAGACCACCGCCTGCTGGGGCAGGCCGAGCGCCGCGACGGAGGAGAACTTCGCGGCCCGGTGGTCCGGGGTGTGCAGCGTGAACGCGCGGCGGGCCGGGTCGAACCGGGCCTCGGTGCGGATCCCGAGGTGGCTGCCGGCGTCGCCGATCTCGGTGACCAGGAAGGATCCCTTGGTGCGTGCGTGCGCGAGGGCGCCGTCCGGGTCCGCGGTCTTGCCGCCCAGGAGGACCAGCGAGCCGACGCACAGGGTGTAGTGGGAGAGAAAGGTCTGGTAGAGCGATGGATCCGCCAGCGCCGTCGCCTCGCTGAGCGCGGCCAGCAGTTCCGCGTCGGCGACCACCTCGACCGCCGGCGGCAGCGAGGCCGCCAGGCGGGCCAGCCGCCGGTGCGCGCTGACGTCCGTGCGCAGGGCTGCCGCCCCGTGTTCGGCCCGGTGGTCCGCCAGGAGCTGTCCGAACTCCGAGGCCCGCCGGGGAGGGAGCAGCGCCGAGAGGCGGGTCAGGACGTCGATCGCGCCGGCCTCCTCGCCGGGCCTCCGTTCGGTGTTCAAGAGTCCCCCCGTGCGGCCGTCGTGGTCGGGTGGTGGTGGTGCGACGTGCCCTCTCCCGGCGCGGCGGGAGGCGGGCAGGAGCACGGGGGCGGCAGCGGCGTCTGGGGGCCGGTCGGCCACTGGCCGTCGGCGACCGGCGCGAGCGCGTCCTGCCGCGGGTCGATCCTGCGCACGCTGTTCGCCAGGGTGCTGCCGGTGCCCGCCTCGACGACCAGCGAGGCGTCCGCCATCGACGCGCCGAACACCGCAGGCAGGTCGAAAGGCCTGACCAGGCACGCGGACAGCGCGCTCGGCAGATCGCTGTCCGCGCGGTAGAACCGGCCCGCCACCGCCGAGTACACCGGTCGGCGCGGCGGGGACAGGCGCAGCCGCCGGGCGAAGTGCGCGAACGCACCGGCCTCGTGGACGAGCGCCGGGTGGTGGCTCATGAACGGGAGCCGCAGCCGCTGCGCCCCCACGCCGTGCGCCGTCGCCGACCGTTCGACGACGGCGAGCCCGTCGAGCGGGCCGGAGACCACCGTCTCCCCGCCGTGGTTGACGCAGGCCACCACCACGCCCGTGCCCGGCCCGGCGGCCGCGAGCAGCCGGCGGGTTGTGGCCGGGCCCGCGCCCAGCAGTGTCATGCCGCCGCCGTGGCCGGTCAGCAACTGCCCGAGCCGGCAGGCCAGACGGGCCCCGTCGGCGACCGAGCAGCATCCGGCCGCGGTCAGCGCGGGGATCTCGCCGAAGCTGACCGCCAGGAGACGGTGCGCCCGGCAGCCGTCGGCTTCGAGTGCGCGGTGCACCGCCAACGACACACCGAACAGCGCGAGTTGTACGGTCCCGGCCGGCTCGGCGGCCAGCGCGCCGGCACTGAGCGGGGAGTCGCCTGCCAGGTGGGAGCCGCCACCCGAACGGGAGCCGCCGGTCAGGTGGGAGCCGCCTGCCAGCCGGGGGCCGATCGGCGCCACCCCGAACTCGGCGGCGACCACGTCGGCCTCCTCGAAGACCTCGGCGACCGCGCGTGCCAGCGACCCGACGCGGGGAAGCGTCCGCAACAGCGGGGTCAGACTGAAATCCCCCTGCCCGGGGAACATGTGAACGAACTTTCCGGTGGCCGTGGGACTCTGCGGACGCTGCGGGCCGGACATCACGGATTCCGCCTCCACCCTGGGGCACGTTCGAAGGAAACGCCCCGACGCCACCGATGGTGGAGGCTGCGGCCGCCCTCGCGGGCCCTTTTCGACGGCCGGCCCGTCAAGCTTTTCCGGGCGTCAACTTCCCAGGAATCAGATCGAGTTGAGAATCCCATTCGGGCATCCCGGCGGCGCTGCGAGCGGATAGCATGGCGGGATGTACGCAGCACGACCGCGTACCGCGGAGGCCTGACCGGGCCACCGTGAGCGCGGCGTCGACGACCCGCCGGGAGAGACATGGCCGTCCGCCGTGTGCCGAACGCCCGCCTTCGCGAACTCCTCGAAGAAGCCCGATGGACCGGAGAGCAACTGGCCCGGGCCGTCAATCAGATCGGCGCCGAATCCGGATGGGCCCGGGCCTACGGGCGCGCCTCGGTGCACCAGTGGCTCACCGGGGCCGTTCCCCGCAAGCCCGCCCCCCACCTGGTCTGCGCGGCGCTGGGCCGTCGGCTCCGACGGCCCGTCACCCTGGCCGACGCCGGATTCGGCGACCCGCCGCCGGACACCCCGGCGCCGGATTCCCCGGCGGTGCTCGCGCGGCTCGCGGCGGCGGCCGTCGCACCCGATCGCCACGGGAACCTCCTCTCCTACCAGCCGCCGCCCGCACCGCCCGCAAGCCCGACCGGCCTGGCCGAAGCCCTGACCGGAGGCCGGACCGAAGCCCCGACCGGCGCGTCGGTACCCGCGGGCACGAAGGGGCCCCCGCCCCAGCCGGACGCACTCGCCCTGCTGCTGCCCGTCTTCTCCGCGATCGACCGCGTCCACGGCGGAGGCCAGGCCCGCACCGCACTCGCCGCGTTCCTCGCGACCACGGCGGCGCCCATGCTCGCCGCACCCGCCCCGCCCGTCCGGCACTTCGGCATCCTCGGAGCCACCGCCCGACTGTGCTACCTGTGCGCCTTCATGCACATCGACGACGACCTCAACGGCCTCGCCGGCCAGTACTACCGCCTCGCCCTCGACCTGGCCCGGCACGCCGGCGACACGGCCGCCCAGGCGATGACCCTGCGCGCCATGGCCACCCAGGCCTACGAACTCGGCCACCGGCGCCAGAGCCTGCGCCTGGCGCAGGCCGCCGCAGACTGCCGCATCAGCTCCTCGGCGCCGCGGCTGCGCGCCTCCGTCCTGGGGCAGCTCGCCCTGTCCGAAGCCGCCCTCGGCGATCGGACGGCCGCGCTGCGCCACATCGGCGACGCCCGCGACCTCCTCACGAACGCCACGGGCCCGCCACCGCCGATCGGCGACTACCACCGCGCCTCGTGGGACCACCAGCGGGCCCTCGTCGGAGTCGAACTCGGCGACCCCGCCGGGGCGATCAAGCTCCTGGAGGTGTCCGCCGCCCGCAGGCCCCGGGGCGAGTCCCGCTCCCGTGCCGTCGTCCTCAGCCGACTGGCCGAGCGCCAGCTGGCGGCCGGACACATCGAAGCCGCCTGCGCCACCTGGCACGAGTTCCTCGACGTCTACCCGCTGCTGGCCTCCCGCCGAGCCCACCTGGCCAGGGCGCGGATGCCCGGGCTCCTGCTCCCCCACCGCCGGCGGCCGGCCGCGGACCACCTCATCCAACGGGCCACCGCCCTGGGGCGTGCCTGACGATTCGCGCACGCGGCAGCGGCCGGGCCTCCTCCCCGTCAGGGCCGGCGCGGAGTCCGCGCGAGGACGTCGGTCGCGACCTCCGTGACCGTACGGTGGTAGGCCACACTCACCGGCCCCAGGCCGCCGATCGCCCCGACCACGGCATCCGTCGCGTCCACAGCGCCCTCGGCAGCCCGCAGCGGGGCGATCACACCGACGGTCGCCGCCGCCGCGATCTCCTCCGGCCGCAGGGCGTTCAGACCGTTGAACGCCACGAACGCGCCGGAGCGGATCGTCGCCGCCAGGGTGCTGCCGGCGGAGACCAGCACCAGGTCGCTGGACTCCGCCACCGCACGGACGGCGCGCCGCCGGTCGGAGGAGCGGTAGCACCACTGATCGGGGTGCTGGCCTCGAAGCAGCGGGAACCGCGCGCGCAGCACCCCGAGGATCTCCGCGACCTCCTCGACCGGTGAGCACGGGTGCTGGACGAAGGACAGCCGCTCGGGATCGACGGACCGCAGGGCCTGCGCCCCGGCCACGTCGGGCACCCGGACCCGCCCCGCCTGCTGCGCGGCGGGGTCAGCCGGGGCGAAACCGCCGCCGCCGAGCACGAGGACCGTGTCCCCGCGAACCTCGTACTGCCGGACGGCGGCCCACGCCGCGGCCGCCCGCGGGCACTCGGCCTGCCCGGCGCCCCCTGCGGACGGGGGAAGCCGGTCCAGGGGCTGGGACGGGACGACCGGGGTCGGCCCGCACGCGGGCGCCGACGCGCAGACGATCAGCCGCCTGGTCCGCACCGTGGCCGACCAGACGCGGACGGCCTCCGCCGCCACCGCCTCCTGGCGGGCCGGAGCGATCACGGCGATCCCCACCACGGCCCCGTCCAGGTCGATGTAGGTCGTGGCGAACAGCCGCCCACCCCGGCCCGCCGGCAGGATCCCGCCGGCACCGATCCGGGCGGCGAACCCGCGCTCGTGGAGCCACCCGGCCACGAGCGGGGCCGCCGGGCAGGTCACCGGTCCGCGCGTCGGATGGACGTAGCCGGACAAGACGGTGATCGGACCGCCAGGGCCCGATGCCACGTCGGACTGCTCCGTCAACCGGGACCGGTTCATGCCGGCTCCTCCCCAGGGTGGATGGCCACGTCGTTCGGCTCCGGCGAAGGTCGCGGACGCCGTTGGTGATCTTCCGAGTGTGCCCGGTGGAGCCGCGTCGGCGAGCTGCGGACAGCGCCGTGGACAGAGGTGTCGCCCGCGGGTGTCAGGCGGGCACGGCCGGCAGCGCTCCGGCGGGGGCGGCGGGGGCTGGAGCGGGCGACGGGCCGGATGTGAAAGTCGGATTCTCCATGAATCCGACCCGATGGTTCGCCGTCTACGAATGGAAGTCGCATTGTCCGGACGGTCGGACGGCCGGAATCCAATCCACACCACAATGGTTCACCAGCGACAGGATTAACCTGAACGCCGCATTCGGACAAGAGGCCGAGTCGACCAAGTGGGCCGCGAATGCCCTTGCGGTGGAGACGAGTTGAACGAAGGGCCAACCGGTCGCGCCGGGCGCCCGGGCGGGTCTCCGGAGTTCGGGGCACAGGTACGGTGCGCACGCGAATAGTCCAGCCGACGGCGGCCTGCGTGGCGCGATGCCACCGGCGCTGGAATATTGCTAGAAGTGACGACAGTCACACGCAATGGAGTTCGATGTGCGCTTCGCGACACGCGATGTCCGCCGCTCGGTCATCGTCAGCCTCATGGGTACCACGCTCGTCTGGTACGACTTCTTCCTCTACGTCAACGCTTCCGTGCTGGTCTTCAAGCACCAGTTCTTCCCCTACCTCTCGCCCTTCGCGGCGACCCTCACCGGCATCGGCCTCTACGGGGCCGCGCTGGTGGCACGGCCGGTCGGCGGGGCCCTCTTCGGGCACCTCGGCGACCGCCACGGCAGGCGCCCCGCCCTGGTCGGCGCGCTGCTGCTGACCGGGGCCTCCACCGGCCTGGTCGGGCTGCTGCCCGGCTACGGCCAGATCGGCTTCGCCTCCCCGCTCCTGCTGGTCACGCTGCGCCTGCTCCAGGGGCTCGGCCTGGGCGGTGCGTGGGGAGCCGCCACCGTCGTCGCGCACGAGTGCGCCGAACCGGGGCGCCGGGGGCTGGTGTCGAGCTGGGCCCAGATCGGCGCACCGGCGGGCAACCTGCTGGCGTTCGGGGCCATGACGGCGGTCTCCGGCGCGCTGACACCCGCACAGTTCATGACCTGGGGCTGGCGACTGCCCTTCCTGCTCTCCGCCGTGCTGGTGGTGGTGGGGCTGTGGGCCCGGGCCCGGATCGAGGAGACCCCCGCCTTCCGGACGCTCGCCCTCACCGGGGCCCGCAGCAGACGGCCGGTCGTCGAACTGATCGCCCGGCACCGCAGGCAGCTGCTCGTCACCACGGCGATCACCGCCGGAGCCGACGTCGTGCTCTTCGGCTTCTCGTTCAACTACGTCCTGACCCTGCTGCGCGTCGCCGGCCTGTCGCTCAACGCCCTGATCGCGCTCTCGCTCCTCGCTCCGCTCGCGCTGATCGCCCTGATCCCGTTCTTCGGCGCGCTGTCCGACCGCTACGGGAGACGACGGGTCTGCCTGGCCGGGACCATCACCATGGCGCTCTGGGCCGCCGCGTTCGCGCCCCTGCTGCGCTTCGGCTCTCCCCCGGTCCTGGTGCTCGCCTACCTGCTGTCGCTGGTGGGATTCGCCGCGATGTACGCCCCCCAGGCGGCCCTGGTCTCCGAGCTCTTCCCGAGCCGCGTGCGCCTCAGCGGAGCCGCCGTCGGCTACCAACTGGGCGGACTCCTCGGCGGCACCCTCGCCACCTACCTGACCGCCGAGGCCGCCGACTGGTTCAAGTCCCCGGCCGTGACCCCGCTCTACGTCCTCGCCGTCCTGGTGGTCAGCGGTACGGCGCTCCTCACCCTCGCGCGCCACGGCGAGGACGACGGCTCCCCCGCAGCGGCCGGGCCGTCGGGCTCCGGGCTCCCCACCCCGTCGAGCCGTCCCCCAGCACCGGCCCCCGGACTCCCCGGGTAAGCCGGCCCGCAGCACCACCGGGTTCCCCCACCCCGAGAAAGGCACGACCCCATGAAACACCCCATCGGTATCGCGGCCGCCGCCCTCACAGCAGGCACCCTGGTCGGCGGACTGCTCGTGTACGACACCTCCGCCGCCGGAGTGCCCCAGGTCATCACCTGCGAGGACAGCTTCACGATGACCTTCAGCTCCGGCCTCACGCTCGTCCCCCAGGACAACATCACGGCCACCCTCGGCGACCCCAAACTGCTCAACTGCACCGGTGACGCCCCCATCACCCAGGCCGACTACGTGGGGACCGGCCTCGGCAACGGCGTGACCTGCGCGGCCGGCAACTACCAGAACGCGCCCGGCACCCTGCAGCGCGTCACCTGGGAGACCGCGAACGGCCAGCCCACCACGGAGGACCCGGGCACCACCGACTTCACCTGGGACATGCAGCCGATCCAGGACCTGCTCAAGTCGAGCAACCCCCTCAGTGGCGGCATCACCGCGGGCCGCTACAAGGGCGCCACCTGGACGGTGGTCCTCGACCCGGTCAAGTCCGACATCGACCTCACGGCCTGCAGCACCCCGACCGGCCTGAAGTCGATGACGCTGGACGGGACGGTCACCATCACGCTGCCCACCGGCACGCAGTCCCCCACACCGACACCGACCTCCACATCCAGCCCGACCGCCACCCCCACGCCCACGCCCACCGCCACCCCCACGGTCACCCCCACTCCCACGCCTACGGTCACCCCCACGGCCAGGCCCATGCCCGTCCCCTTCGTCCCCGCGCAGGACGCCTGATCCCGAACGGGCGCCCCACCGCCGCGCTCCCGCAAGCCCCACCCCTCGCTGCGGAGCGGGCGGTGCCCGGCAGGCTCGGGCCGGACCGGACGAGTCCCCTGGACGCGGCGGCCTGACGAAGCGCCGGGCCCCGACGCCGATCAAGCCGGCGTCGGGGCCCGGCCCGCTGTTCTAGAAGGTGAGGGTGATGCAGCCGCTGCCGCCTGCGGTGCCCTCGGTGCCGTCCTCGCCGGGGGTCTGGGGGTCGTCGAAGTTGCCGACGTAGTCCTGGCCGTCGCCGCCGTCCCCGCCGTCCCCGCCGTCGCCGGTGCCCACGGGGCAGGCGGCCGGCACAGGAGCCCCCGCTGCACCGCCTTCGCCGCCCACGCCACCTGTGCTGCCGGGGACGGTCTCGCCGACGGTGGCCGGTGTCACGTCGAGGCCTTCCTCACCACCGGCGCCGAGGTCACCGTCGGATCCGCCTGTGCCGCCGGGCCCTCCGCCCTTGCAGGCGGAGGCGGAGGCGGGGACGCTCCCTCCGCCGTGGCCTCCCCCTCCCCGGGCGCCTCCGAGCACGCTGCCCGCGCCCCCGCCCCCGGGCCGTGACCCGCCGTCCACGGCTGCCAGGACGGCTGCGCCGCCGGTGAGAGTGGACCGGCCCCCGGCGCCCCCGGCACCGCCGTCGGCACCCGGGTCGGCCTCCTCACCGCTGGCGCCTCCCGCTCCACCGGCTCCGCCGGTGCCGACGGTGAGGGTCAGCACGTCGCCGGGGGTGACGGCCAGGGTGCAGGTGACCCGGGCGCCTCCCCCGCCGCCGCCTCCCGCCCCGCCCCCGCCGCCGCTCTTGAAGAGGCCTGTGCCTCCTCCCCCGCCCCCGCCGCCTCCCCCGGAACCCGCCGCGACGAGGGTGACGGTGATGCCGGTGACACCGTCCGGGACGGTGAACGTGGCGTCGCTGGTGAAGGTCCGGGTGGTCGCGTCCCGGGCGGGCGCGGTGACGCCGGCCGGCAGGACCAGCGCCCCCGCGAGGCATCCGGAACCGAGGGCGGCGCGCACCCTCCGGGGGCGGGCAGGCCTCACACGGGCTCCGGCCGTCACACCATGGTCGTCGCTCATGCTCAAACAGTGCTGCGGCCCCGGTTCTCCCGCGACGCCGGAGGGGGGATCGGGTGACCCGGCCCGCCCTCAGCGGGGCGCCGGCAACGGCCACCGGGCCCGCCCGCTCCGCGGCGCCCCGGGCTCGCGCACGTAGACGAACAGCCGAACGGCAGCAAGGCTTCCCGGTCGGCTGGGTACGCCTGTCCGGATGAGACACGGAGTGCGCCGACAGCGCGCATGTACCGGTTGATCGAGTACCGGGGATTCTTGGCGCCAAGGCACGACACCGACGAACAGGAAGAAGAGCACACGATGAGGCGTCTGATGGTGGCGGCGACCGCGGGCGGGTTGCTGGCCGTAGCGATCCCGGGGGCGGCCGGGTCCGCGCACGCGACGGAGGTACTGAAGGACCTGACCTGCTCAGGGCCGGTGACGCTGACGTTCAAGAACCCGGTGACCGACGCGGCGGCATCGAACTCGTACACGGTCGAAGGCAGCCTCGACGACTGTTACAGCGCCGCCGGAACCAACTCGAACGTCGACCACGGCACGATCTCCTCGGTCGGCACCGGGACGTTCTCCTGCGTGTCCTACCATCCCTTCTCCGGAACGGCGACCTTCACCTGGTACGACGTCGACAACAGGGACCTCGGCCGCACCACCGTCTCCTTCCAGGGCGGGGAGAAGGGCAACTCGGGTGGCAGCGAGGTGACCAACGACGAGACCGGCATCACGGACGTGACCAGCACCCTCCTGCCCCTCAACAGCTACCAGGGCAGCTTCGACCTGTCCGGCATCACCGGCTCCTGCGACACCGGGGTGACCGCCCTGACCGGGAAACACGAGGTGGACTTCAGCCTCGCCTCGCTCTGAGCGCACAGCACGCGCTCCCGCGCCCCCGGGCAACATCCGACGCCCGGGGGCGCGCCATTCCTGTGGCCACTGCTTGGAAGGCGTGCACCGTTGCCGCGTCGACTCCGGCACGGTGGCGGACCGGATGCCGTCAAGCGCGTTGATCGCGCTGCGACATGACCACATGTCAGAGTGCGAACCGCTGGGCTGGAAGCCCGCTTCACCGCTACGTGCCGATGGAGGCGCAGACATGGTCGATGGAATCCGCGAAGAGGACGAGTCCGGCGGGCCGGGGGCAGCACCGGTGGCACGCCGAAGCCTTCTCAGGGCCGCAGGGCTGGGTGCCGCCGTGGTGGGCCTGGGCGCAGCCGTGCCCGCAGCAGCCGCAGCCGAGGACCGGTCCGTGGCCCCCTCAGGTGCCGCCCGTCGGCCGGACGCGCTCAACAGCGTGAACCTGTACTGCTCGGCGGACGCGGGCACCTACATGGGCGGCGGGACGGCCACCGTGCAGGTCACGATCGGCAACTTCAGCGGCACCGCGGCCACCGGACCGGTGTCGCTGAAGGTCATCACCCCGTTCTACGCCAACGTCGCGTCGCTGCCGTCCGTCAGCGACGGCACCTCCCGAGAGCCCCGCGAACTTCACCTTCTCCACCCCCTTCTACACCCAGATCCCCACCACCGGCCGCCCACCCGGCCTCACCACGCTCTACGAGAACAACGACCCCGCCATCCCCTCCGTCTACCGGCTCTCCGTCCCCCCGGGGCTCGGCGCCCTCGGACCGCAGACCCCCGCCACCATCGGCATCCCCTACCTGATGCAGAGCGGCGGCCCGAGGAAGTACGCCGTCTCCTCCGCCATGATCACCCCCACCGGCGGCGACACCCAGGGCGACCTCTCCATCGCCCACCACCACTTCGGCATGGTCTCCGTCATCAACACCCCCGTGTAGCCCGGTCGGATCACCGGTACTGCTCCTGGTGTCCTGCGCCGGATCTCCGGCGCAGGACACCAGTGCTCCGAGCCCGCTCCGCACGCCTCCGAGCGCCAGGCCCGCCCGGAACCCACTCGTACGCTCACTCCACCGCTTCCAGGCCCGGCAACGGCGCCGGACGGGGCCCGCTCGGCGCCGCCGGCCGCCGCAAGCGCGGTGTCCACCAGTTGAGTTCGCCGAGCAGGCGCATGGTGGCGGGGACCAGCAGCATGCGCACCACGGTGGCATCGACGGCCACGGCCACCAGGACACCGAGGGCGATCTCCTTCACGGTGACGACGGGGCTGGTCGCGAAGGCCGCGGCGACCAGCACGATCAGGGCCGCCGCGGCCGAGATCAGCCCTCCGGTGCGCCCGAGGCCGGTCACCACGGCATTGGCGTTGTCCATGCCGCCGCGGTGGAGTTCGCGGATCTGCGCGATCAGGAAGAGCTCGTAGTCGACGGAGAGCGCGAAGACGAACATCAGCATGATGGCGGCCTCCAACGCACCGACGTACCCGGTGGGTCGAAGGCCGAGCAGCCGGGCACCGTGGCCCTCCTGGACGGTCCAGGTGACGGCGGAGTAGGCGATGCCGAGGGACATCGTCGTGGTGATGACGGCCTTGACCGGGACCAGCAGCGATCGGAAGGCCAGGAAGAGCAGGCCGAGCGTGACCACCAGCAGGTACCCGACCAGCGCCGGGAGCCTGGCCCCCAGGGCGTCCAGGACGTCGACGTTGGCGGCGGCCGGTCCGCCGACCAGGACCAGGCCGCCGTCGGGCGGGTCGAGCGCCCGCACGGCGCGTACCAGTTGCTCGGCGGCGGGAGCGTCCGGAGCCTCGTCGGTGGCCACGGTCAGCAGCGCGCTGTGCGCGGTGCTGACCCGCAGCCGGACGTCCTGGGCGTCCGGCAGTCCGGCGAGCCGCTCCTGCCAGCGGGCCAGTTCGGCCTTGCCCGGCTCGCCGCCGATGTCGTCCCGCAGGTGGGCGACGACCTGGAGTTGGTCGAGCGCGGCCGCCGGGAAGTCCTCGTGCAGCAGTTCCTGGGCCCTGCGGCTGGCCGCCCCGGCGGGCAGGGTCCGCTGGTCGCTCGCCGCAAGGTGGAGCCCGACGACCGGCGCGCTCAGCACGGCGATCACCGCGACGGCGGCGGTGAGCCAGGCCCACGGGTGGGTGACGGCGCTCCGGCCCAGCCGGTACCAGAACCCCGTCTCCTGGTCCGCCGCCCAGGCCCGTCCGAGACCGGCCCGTCCGAGGCCCGGCAGCCGGATGCGCCCGGCGTCGACCCGAGGGCCGAGCACGGCCAGCACTGCGGGCAGCATGGTGAGGCTGACGGCGCCGGCCAGCGCGACGGTGACGGCGGCGCCGATGCCGAGGGAGCGGGTGATGGGGAACGGAAGCAGGCTCAGGCCCAGGACGGCGAGCGAGATGGCCGTCGCGGAGTAGAGCACGGTGTGCCCGGCGGTGGCCATGGTCGCGGCCACGGCTCGGTGCCGGTCGCCCCGGTGGCGCAGCTCACGCCGGAAGCGGACGACGACGAACAGGGCGTAGTCGACGGACAGCCCGAGAGCGATCATGACGACGACGTTGCGGGTGACGTAGCTGACCGGCACCAGCGGGGCGAGGAGCCGCAGCACCCCGAAGGCCATGGTGAGGCTCGCGCCGGCCACGGCCAGCGGCAGCAGGGCCGCGGCGAGGCTGCCGAAGAAGAGCAGGAGCAGCAGGAACAGCAGGGGGAAGACGTAGAGTTCGGCCCGGGTGAGGTCGTCGTCGACGGTGCGGTCCAGGTCGGCCTCGAGCGGGACCTGCCCGGCGTAGGTGACGGTGAACCCATCGGCGTGCAGTAGACCGCGCATCCGCTCGTAGGAGGCGGCCTTGGCGTGGTCGCCGGTTCCGGCCAGTCCGACGACCACGCAGGCCGCGTGCCCGTCGGTGGAGACGAGTTCCCGCTTGCCGGTGTTCCAGTAGTGCTGGGCACCCGCCAGCACGGTCCTGGGCACGGTGGCGAGCGCGGACCGCACGGCTTCGCCGAACTCCAGGTCGTCCACGGTGAGGGTTTCGCTGCGGAAGATCACGATCGTACTGGTGCCGCCCGCGTTGTAGTGGTGTTCGATGGCTTCGATCGCCCGGCCGGACTCGGCCCCGGGGTTGGTGAAGCCGCCGTGGGACAGCCGTGCGGGCAGCCCGGCCCCGGCGACCACGGCGACGGCCAGCAGCAGGGCGGTGGTCCACAGCACCGCCCAGCGGTGGCGGGCGACGAGTGCGCCGATCCGGGCCCCGACGCCGTCGGGCGGCGCCGGGGTGCCTCGTTCCGTTCCCGCCCGGGGGTCAGTCCCGGCGCAGGGCGAGGACGACATTGTGGCCTCCAAAGCCGAAGGAGTGGCTGACCGCGGCATCGATCCGCTGCCTCCGCGCGGTCCCGGTGACGCAGTCGATGTCGAACTCGGCGGTGTCGGGGGTGAGGTTGGCGATCGGCGGCACCAGTGCGCGCTCGATGGTCAGCACGGTGAGCGCCGCCTCGATCGCTCCGGCCGCGCCGAGGCTGTGGCCGAGCACGCCCTTCGGAGCGGTGACGCTGGGCCGGTGCGGCAGGGCGCGGGCGATCAGACCTGCCTCGGCGGCGTCGTTGAGCGGGGTGGAGGTGCCGTGGGCGTTGACGTGGCCGATGTCGCCGGCGCCCAGGCCCGCACTGCGCAGCGCCGTACGCAGCGCCTGTTCCGCACCGGCGGCGCCCTGGGGCGGCGCGGTCGGGTGGTGGGCGTCGTTGCTGGCGCCGTGTCCGGCGAGCACGGCGCGCGCCCGGGCACCTCGCGCCTTCGCGTCCGCGGCGCGCTCCAGGACGAGCACGGCGGCGCCCTCGGCCAGGACGAAGCCGTCCCGGTCGGCGGCGAACGGCCGTGAGGCGCCCGGTACGTCGTGCCCGCGCGCCGACAGGGTGCCCATCCGGTGGAACCCGGTCGCCACCAGCGGGCTGAGGGCGGCTTCGGCGCCACCGGCCAGGACGATGTCGCAGGACCCGGCGACCAGCAGGTCGTGGGCGATGGCCAGCGCCGTGGCACCGGAGGCGCAGGCGGTGGCGCAGGCGAGCGTGGGACCACGCGCGCCGAACTCCTGGGCCACCTCGCCGACGGCCATGTTGCCGATGACCATCGGGATCACCGTCGGCGAGACGTGGGCCGGCCCGCGCTGGTGGAGTCGGCGCAGCTGGTCCTCCCAGTGCGGCGCGCCGCCGAAGCCCACCCCGAGCACGACGGCGACCCGGGCGCCGTCCCACCCGCCGGTGTCCAGTCCCGCGTTCTGGACGGCCTCCCGGGCCGCGAGCAGCGCGAGCTTGCTGAACCGTCCGATCCGCCAGGCCTTCTTGCGCCCGACCGCCGTGTCCAGGTCCATGGCGGGGATGCGGCAGGAGAACGTCACCGGGGCGGCGTCGAGGTCCGGGTCCGGTGACGCCGTGGGTGTGCCGGCGCAGACCCGCTGCCAGGTCTCCTCGGCGCCGATCCCGGCCGGGGTGACGAGCCCCAGGCCGGTGACGGCGATCTCGGGGCGGTTCACGCGACGGGTTCGGCCGCGTCGCCGAGTCGGGCCTGGACGATCCGGGCGACGTCGACGAGCGTGCTCTGCCGGTCGGCGTCCTCCTGGTTGATCAGGATGCCGAACTCGTCCTGGAGCACGAAGGCGAACTCGGCCAGCGCGAGCGAGTCGACGTCCATCTCGTCGAAGGTGGCGTCGGGGCTGATGACGTCGGCGGATACGCCGAACCGCTCGACGAGCAGGGTCCGGGCGGTGGCGCAGACGTCGTCCACGGAGAGAGTCGAGTCCATGGTGGTGGTTCCTTTCCGGAGTGTGGGGGAGGTGGGCTCAGCCGCCGGCGGTGCGGTGGTGGCGGGTCAGTTCGGCCATGGCCTGGTCGAAGGTGGTGGGCGGCTCGAAGCCGAGGTCTCGCCGGGCCGCCGTGAGGTCGAACCAGTGCGGCCGGGTGAGCTGGTGGAGCAGGAACCGGCTGAGGCCGTGGTCGGTGTGGCGGCGGAGCACCGTCGTCGTGGCGTCGGCCAGGACGGCGGCGGCCAGCGCGACGGGGTAGGGCACCGGGTGCCAGCTCGCGCGGCGTCCGGCCGCGGTGAGGAGCCTGGCCACCACCTCGCGCAGCGGCCGCGGTTCGCCCTGGGCGATGAAGTAGGCCCGCCCGGCCGCCGGGTGGCCCGGTCGCAGCCGGTCCAGCGCGAGCAGGTGCGCGTGGGCCGCGGTGGCGAGGTGGCAGGTGTCGACGAGGTTGGTGCCGCGGCCCGGCATCAGCAGTCGCCCGGCTTCGGTCGCCCGCAGCAGGGCGGGCAGGAAGTGCGGGTCGCCGGGCCCCCAGATCAGATGGGGGCGCAGCACCGTGGTGGCCAGGTCCGGGCCGTTGGCGGCGAGGACGGCCGCCTCCGCCTCGGCCTTGGTGCGGGGGTAGGCGGCCGAGTGGCTCCGGGGCCCGGGCAGGGACTCGTCCGCTCCCCTGATGCCCTCGGGGGTGAAGGCCACGCTCGCGGTAGAGGTATAGACCAGTTGGCGAATGCCGAGGGCGCGGCAGGCGGTCAGGACGTGCCGGGTGCCGTCGACGTTGACCGCGCGGTACGGCCGCTCGGGCCCCCGGACCCCGGCCAGGGCCGCGTTGTGGATCACCGCCTCGCACCCGGTGAGGGCTCGCCGGGCCGTATCCGGGTCGGCGATGTCGCCCAGGTGCTGACGGACCCCGAGGCGCTCCAGCTCCGGACTCCAGCGGCGGTTCAGCGAGACCGCCACGTCGCCGCGCCCGGCGAGGCGGCGGCACAGCTCCAGGCCGAGGAAGCCGCTGCCCCCGGTGACCAGGACCCTCATCGCCCGCCTCCCCGCACGCCGCCCGGGCGTCGTCGGCGCAGCCGGCGGCGGGCCCAGCGGGCGAGGCGGTCGCGGTCGACGCGCGAGTTGTGCCTCGGGTCGGTGGGCAGCCGGCGGTGGAGCAGGACGGTGGAAACCCGGTGGCCGCCCGGCACCGCCGACAGGGCGTGCCGAAGCCCCTGGAGGACGGCCGTCGCCGAGTTGGCCGCCGATGGCGCCAACTCCACGCACAGCACCGGCCGTTGACGGCCTGCGGGCCCGAGGCCGATCAGCGCGGTGCGCCCGATGCCGGGCACCGCGTCGGCGATCCGCTCGACCACGGCGGTGTCGAGCGCGAACCCGGCTCCGTGCACCCGGTGCGCGGAGCGCCCGAGGAACCACAGCCGGCCGCTCTCGTCGAGCCAGCCGAGATCGCCGGTGCGGTGCAGTACGTCCTCCCCGGCGCCGACCTTGGCGGCCGCGTTCGCGCCCGGGCGGGCATGGTAGGCCCGGCTGACCTGCGGGCCGCCGACCGTGATCTCCCCGTAACTCCCTTGCGGAACTGGCCGGTTGTACGACACGGGGCCGACCGGCACCAGGACGTGGGCCGTGATGCCGGGCACCGGGCGGCCCAGGCAGACCCCGCGGTGGGCGTGCAGCGGTTCCGCGTGCGCGGAGGCCAGTTCGGCGCTGTCGATCACGCTGACCGGCAGGCATTCGGTGGCGCCGTACGCGCTGAGCAGCGTCGCCTCCTCCGGCAGCGCCCGGCGCAGCGCACGCACCAGCCGTTCGGACGGCGGGGCGCCGAAGGAACAGGCCAGCCGCACCGGGGCGAGCGACAGCCGGCCGTGCTCGCACTCCCCGGCCAGGGCCCGCAGCACCGCCGGGGAGGCACACACCACCGAGGTGAAGTGTTCGGTGACGGCGCGCGCCAGGTCGGCACCCCGGGTGCGGGCCGGCCTGAGGTGGTCGACGGCCGGGACGACGGTGGTGGCACCGGTGGCGGGCCCGAACAGGGCGAAGGGCAGGAACCCGGCGAGCAGCACCTCGCCCGGGCCCAGTCCCAGCAGCCCGGCGAGGGAGCGGACCTGGGCGGCCAGCTGCCGGTGCTCGTACTCCACGCCCTTGGGCACTCCGGTGGAGCCGGAGGTGAAGGCGATCAGCGCGAGCGAGGCGGCGGGCGGCGGGCTCGGCCATGACGGTTCCGGCCGCCCCGTCTCCGGCTCCGGCCGACGCGCGCACCACGCGCGCCACGCGCGGCCCGTGAGCAGTGAGACGGTGACGTGCGGGCGGGCCCAGCCGAGCAGCAGCCGGGCCAGCTGGGCGAGCGGGTCGCCGACGAACACCTCGGGCCGCGTCTCGTCCAGACAGGCCCGCAACGCCGGACGGGGCAGCGCCGGGTCGATCAGCACCGGCACCGCACCGAGGGCGAGCAGCCCATACACGGTGGTCACCAGGTCGTACGGGTCGCGGGCCATCACCACGGCCTTCTGCCCCGCGCCGACGCCCGCCTCGCGCAGTTCGCGGATGCGCGCCCGGCAGGCGGCCTCCAGCGTCGCGAAGTCGACGGTGTGCCACCGGCCGCGCGGAGCGGGCCAGACGAGCGCGGTGCGGTCCGGCTGCAGGCCGGCCCATCCGGCCAGGTGGGCGGCGAGCGTCTCCGGCCAGGCGTCCCGCTCCTCGGCCGCCCCGGGGACCGCGCTCACCACCGCAGGACCATGACGCCGAGGCTGGTGCCGCTGGCCAGGCCGACGATTCCCACCAAATCGCCCTCGTGCAGCCGGCCCTGCTCCTGCGCGAGTGCCAGTTGCAGCGGGATGGTGGCGGTGGCGACGTTGCCGTAGTCGGGGAAGGTGGAGATCACGGCCTCGGCGGGGATACCGGCGCTTGAGCAGAGGTCGCGGGTCATGGCCGCCGAAGGCTGGTGGACGCAGAACAGCGCACAGTCGGCCACGGAATCGACCAGTTCGCCCGCGGCCTTGAAGGCCTGTTCCCGTAGCTCCGCGAAGGAGGCCGTCAACGCGGCGTCGTCGACCTCCAACTCGTGCATCCGGCCGGTGGCGTACGGGCTGCGCAGTACCGCGCTCGGCCACGCGGCCGGGTTGGCGAAGAAGCGGCTGCCGAGGACGCCGGGCCGTTCGCTCGCCTCCACCAGCACGGCGGCCCCCATGTCGCCCAGCGTGAGACTGGCCAGTGCCGATGCCAGCCGACCGCGGTCCGGAACGCGCCAGCGGGTGATCCGGCTGGGTGTCTCCCCGGTGACCACCAGCACCCGCCGGTAGGAACCGAGCCTGATCAGCGCGTCCACGCTCTCCAACGCGCTGAGCACGCCGTTGCAGGCGTTCATCAGATCGAAGACCGGTGCCGTGACACCGAGTTTGGCGGCCACCACGTTCGCGGTCGCCGGCTCGTCGAGGTCCTTGCTGATCCCGGTGTAGACGAGCAGGTCGACGGCCTCGGGCGGGAGGCCGGCGTCGCGCAGGACGGCGGCGCCCGCCCGGGCCGCCAGGTCCGAGGGCATCTCCCCCGGCGCCGCCACGCACCGCTCGCGCAGCCCGAACATGTGCTCCAGCAGTCCCGCCGGCAGCGCGGCCCCGGGGCTCTGCCGGCGCAGTTCCTCCTCGATCTCGCGGGAACTCTGGCGGGCCTCGGGGACATGGACCCGCACGAGACCGATCCTGCTGTGGGGCGAGGGCATGGGCACCTTTCCGTGATGGTTCGTCATCGCGTGGACAGGAAGCGCCGAAGCGGCCTGATCAGGGAATCGCCGGCGTCCTCCAGGACGAAGTGGCCCGCGTCGGCGAAGGCGTGCACCTCGGCGTGCGGGAGTCTGCGCCGCCACTCCCGCAGGACGAGCGGTGTGAACACCGGGTCGCGCAGGCCCCAGCCGATGAACACCGGCAGCCCGGCGAGGTCGGCGCTGTCGTCACCGGGATCGACCAGGGACCAGGCGGGATCCGCGCCGCTGCGCGGGATCTGCCGCAGGAAGTCCCGCACCGCGCGGCGCTGCCACGCTCCGCGGTACGGCCGCAGGTAGGCGGAACGGACCTCGGCGGGCAGCGGCCGGACCACCCCGGCCCGCAGCGCCGCCCGGGGGAAGAGGTTCAGCAGGTGCGCCGCTTCGCCGAGCGGTCGGACGTCGCGCAGCAGGGCCAGCGAGCGCGGCAGCCGGTAGCCCTCGGGCCAGCGGAAACCCACGCTGTTCAGCACGACCAGCTTCGTGACCAACCCGGGATGCCGCCTCGCCCAGGCCAGGCCGATCGGCCCTCCCCAGTCGTGTACCGCCAGGGTCCAGCCCGCCGACGGCGCCCGGCGCTGCTCGATCAGGTGGGCCGCCAGCGCGTCGAGGTGCTCCAGCCGCTCCGCGAGCGGAATCGGACCGGCACCGGTCCTGCGCTGGGAGAGCCCCATGCCCAGCTGGTCCGGCACGACGCAGCGGAAATTCCCGGCCAGCCCAGTGACCAGACGCCGCCACAGATATCCCCACGTCGGATTTCCGTGCAACATGAGCACGACGTCGCCGGATCCGTGGTCGACGTAGTGCAGTCCGGATCTCTCCTCACGCCGCCAGTGCTCCGTGCCCGGAAAACCGGGCAGGCGATCCGCGGCCGGGGCTCGTCGGCCGCCGGGCGGGAGGGGTGGACTGGGCAGCACTGGGTCTCCCCTTTTTATCCGCTGGGCGGTCCGACGGGCCGACACCGAAAAGGTCTGCCGCAGAACGTAACCCGGCGCCGACGGAAGACCCGGCAAGTACACGCCGCCGTCCCCCGACTGCCTGACAGCAAAGATCGTTCACGATCCGTGGTAGCAAAAAGGCGACTTCGCAGGAAATCCCGGGCGCACTGCGACAGACGGATCAATATCGCGCCGCAAAGGCGAATCCGGCCCGCCCGAATCGCACGACAGTCCCCCGGCGACGATTCCGACACCAGCAGTTCGTACACACAAACAAAGGAGGACGTTATGGGCGATCAGCCCACTGCCCAGGGCGCACTGTCCGGGCCGCGCACCAGGCGCCTCTCGGTGCGGCGCCGGCGGCTCACCACCGTCCCGCTCGCCCTGGCCACCACCACGGCCGCGTTCCTCCCGCAGTCCGCCCCGGCCGCGGTCGCCGCCGACTCACCGGTCGCGACCGACGGGGCCAACGGGGCCGCCGAACCCCGGGCCGACCTGCTGCTCCGGCTCGCCTGCGTCGGAAAGGGCACAGCCGAGAACACCCAGCCGATCTGCGACACCCCCACCGCGACCAACGTGTCCTTGAACGACGGCACCATCGAGAAGTTCCTGGTGAAGAACTGCGGCCCCAGCCTGAACGCCGGCACGGTCACCCTCGACAGCGCCGTCCTGCCCGGTGTCTCCGTCTCCGGCTCCCTCACCCCTGGGTCCGACATCACGAACTGCAGCACCACGCACCCCAGCAGCCTGCCGGGCAGCAGGTTCCTCCTCAAATTCAAGCTCCGAGGCTCCCACGGCACCGGGCCGGGGCGCGGCACGTGCCGCGCCCCGGTCTCTGCTGGGAGCGGCCCCGGGTCAGCTCGGAGAGCCGGACCAGATGACGTCCTTGCGCAGCCGCCCGAGACCGTAGTCGAACTGGACGGAGAACCGGTCGGCCGCGCTGCCCGGCAGGGCGTACGCCGTCAGACCGGTGGCCTCCTCGCCCGGGGCCAGCGAGCCCTTGAGGATCTTCATCCGTCCGCTTCCGTCGATCAGCGTGAAGACGAGGTTGCCCTTGGCGTCCCTGATGGTGGGCAGCCCCGACCCGTTGAGCGAGACCTCCTCCGACCCGGTGTTGACGACGGTGATCCTCACCTGGATGATCTTGGCGTTCTTGGGGGTGTCCGACACGCTGTCACTCGGAACGTACGGCGTCGGCGCGGCCATCGTGACCTTCAGGCCGTCCCCGTACGTGTAGGACTGGCCGAACGACAGGCGCCGGGTCCTCTCGTCCGCAGCCGCCTTCTCCTGCTCGGCCTCGAACCTCTTCCGCTCGGCCTCGATCCGCTCCCGCTCCTTCGCCGCCCGCTCGTTGGCGGCCTGAGTCGCGGCATCGGCGCGAGCGCGCGCGGCGTTCTCCTCCGCCCGCCGTTCCTCGTCGGCCGCCTGCACCCGCGTCACGACGAACACCCCGGCGCCGACCGAGACCAGCAGACCGGAAATGCCCAGGATCACGCCCGCGAGCGCCATCGCCCGGTTGGTCGCCAGGCCCTTGCGGACGTAGCCCAGCCCGATGGCACCGAAGACCACGGCGAGCAGGGCCGGCAGCCAGGACAGCCAGAAGAAGATGACGGCCAGGCTGAGGACGCCACCGACGATCCCGAGCACCATGGCCGCGGTGCCCAGCCCGTTGCGAGGCTGCGGCGCCGGCATCGGATACGCGTACGGCGGCCAGTACGGGACGTTCGGAGCCGCGACTGGGGGCGCGGCGGGGGGCGCAGCAGGGGCGGGGGTGGCGGTCGGGGCAGGCACCGTGGCCTCGCCCTGACCCCGGGCCTCGCCCTCACCCTGACCCGGGCTCGGTGCCGCCCATGCGTTGGTGTCGGCCGGCTCCTCGGCGGACTGCGGGCTGTCAGGCAGGGCAGGAACGGTCATGCAAAATCCTTCAAGCGCTTGAGACGATGAGCGGCTGTTCAGCCTCGACGCCAAAGGATCACCTGATCCCCCGACGACAGCGACCGGATTTCCGCGAAGCGATCACCACCCCAGGCCGGACCCGCACGTCGACACCCCGGGACGGGACACCGACAGGGTCGGCGGGTGATCAACATACAGGTGCCCGGTGACAGCTCCGACGTCACGGTCCAAGCTCAAACCAGGAACGGCCGAGCCACCTGAAAGGGAAACACCCGCCACGGCCATCAGGACCGCACTCCTCACCGGGACCAGCCGTCCGGCCGGACTCGGCTTCGCCGTCGCCCGCGAGCTCGCCGAACAGGGCTACCACGTCATCCTCACCGCCCGCGACCACTCCACGGCGGAGTCGCCGGCCGCCCGACCGCGCCGGGACGGGCACCCACCCCGAGCGACAACGTGCACCCAATCCCCAGTCTCAGTCGCTTCAGTCCCTGCCGCCGCCCTGACCTGCGTGAATACGCAGCGACCAAAGGGCCCGGACAGCCCGTGGAAGCCGACAGTCGCTCGACCCGCCCCGGACGACTCCAGCCGTGAGCGCCCGAACAGCCGGTGCCTGAGCTGAGACAGTCAGAGCCCGAGTGGAGTCGGTTCAGGGGGCCGTCGCGGGAACGAGGTGGTCGAGTCCCTGCGCGCTGCCCGTCGCGGCCTCGATCGAGCGCGGCAGCATGATGCTCTCGTAGGCGCGGACGGCGTCGTCGACGCTGGGTTCGGTGGCGAGGGCGTGGGCGAGGTCGGAACCGTCGAGCATGGCGAGATTGGCACCCAGTCCGACCGGGGGCATCAGGTGCGCGGCATCGCCGAGCAGCGTGACGCCGGGGACGTGCTGCCAGGTGTGCGAGGCGGGCAGGACGAACAGGGGCCGGTTGACGAGCCCGCTGTCGCTGTCGCGCAGGACGTGGCGCAGGCTCTCGTCCCAGCCGTCGAACGCCCTCAGCAGGTGCGTCCGCACGGCCCGCTGGTCGCCGAGGTCGATACCGGCGGCCGTGTGCCAGTCCTCCGGCACGCGCAGCGCGATGTAGGCGCGGATGTGGCCGTTGCTGTTGCGCTGGGCGACCAGGGACCTGCCGACGCCCTTCGCCAGCATCGATCCGCTGCCGACCAGCCGCGCGAGGTCGGGGTGACGGGTGTCGCAGTGGTCGAATCCGGTCTCGACGAAGGTGACACCGGTGTAGCCGGGTACGGCGGGCGACAGGGCCGGGCGGACGCGCGACCAGGCGCCGTCGGCACCGACCACCAGGTCGAAGTCCTCGGCGGTACCGTCACCGAAGCACAGCCGGCAGGTGCCGTCGGCCAGCGGGGTGACCCCGCTGACGGCGCGGTCCCATCGCACCGTGCCCCTGGCGATCGAGTCCAGGAGCAGGCCGCGCAGTTGGCCCCGGTCGATCTCCGGCCGGCCGCCGTCGGCGGAAGGCCCCTGCTGCGCCAGGAGCGCGGCGGTGGCGAAGTCGAGCACGCGCCACGCGTCTCCTTCGGGGCGGGCGAGGGCGTGGAACCGGTCGAGGAGCCCCGCCGCGCGCAGGGCGGCCTGGCCGGTGTCGGCGTGCAGGTCGAGGGTGCCGCCCTGCGGGCGGGCGCCGGCGGATGCCTCGCGTTCGAAGACGGTGACGGAGCGACCGTGCTGCTGCAGGACCCGGGCGCAGGTGAGGCCGCCGAGGCCGGCGCCGACGATCGCGATGCGGGGACGGCGGGGATCACGGGGATTGCGGGCAGAGTTCATGGGAGTGCCCCTCGGGAGGTGGGTGGGCCGTTGGGAGGCCCGGCACCACCAAGAAAGCACACTCGCTAAATAAGCGCAACGACTAAACTTTTGCAGCGGATGCACTATGTCGGTATGGTGGGCACGTGACCGAACCGACCGGGCGCCGCGAGCGCAAGAAGGCCCAGACCCGCCAGTCCCTGGCCGACGCCGCACTCGACCTCTTCCTCGAACACGGCTACGACCAGGTCGGCGTCAAGGACGTCGCCGAGGCCGCCGACGTCTCGGTGACCACCCTGTTCAAGCACTTCTCCGGCAAGGAAGCCCTGGTCTTCGACCAGGAGGACGACATCGAAGCAGCACTCGTCGCCGCCGTACGCGAACGCACCCCCGGCACGTCGATCCCGCAGGCGCTGCGCGAGCACCTCCTGCTGACGCAGACCCAGTTCGCCGTCCACACCGCGGACCCGCGGTTCGCCGACTTCACGCGCATGGTGCAGGAGACCCCCGCGCTGCGCGACTACGCCCACCGCATGTGGACGCGCCACGAAACCGCCCTGGCACGAGCCATCGCCGAGGCCGTCAACGCCCCCGAGGACGACGTCAGCTGCGCCGCCCTCGCCCGTTTCGCCCTTGAGAGCCGCAGCCTCATCCTGCGGCACGCCGAACCGCGCCGAGCCGCCGACGAGGCCTTCGCCCTGCTCGAACACGGCTGGGCAGCCTCCCACCCGGGCACCTGACCCGGCCGCGCGGCCTCTCGCCCTATGCCGCGACGCCGAGTTCCTTGCCGGTCCGCCGGAGGAACTTGACGACCCGCGGCTCGCGGCGCCAAGGGGTGAGCGCGGTGTTGAACTCGCGGACGTAGTCCTTGGCCCGGCTGGACTGGACACGGGCGAGGATGTCGACGGCCTGGTGGCCGAACGCGAGGCCCTGATCCAGTTCCTTGCTCTGGAGGTGGGCGGTTCCGACGATGGCCAGCCGCATCCCGACCGAGCGGGTGAACACCCCGGGCGGCATGGCGGCGGCCTGCGCGTTCCACGCGAGGGCGGCCTCGGGGTGCTTCAGGTCGCGGAAGATCTCGGCGGCGTCGGCCGAGAGCCGCGCGTGGTGGTAGAAGTCGATCCACGCCGGCTCCTCGGCGCCGTCGCGGGCCTGGTCGAGCAGGCTCTCGGAGGCGGCGAGCGCGGCGGAGGCGGCCCGGGCGTCGTCGTCCCGGGCGTGGGCCCGGGCCTCGATGAGCTTGGTGAACGCGAGCACCCTGGGGGCTGCCCGGCCCTTGGCCCGCTCGAAGGCGCCCTGGGTCATGTCGATGGCCTCGCCGGCGAATCCCCTCAGCAGGGTCTGCATGGCCATCGTCGTCAGGACATAGCAGCCGAGCTGGACGTCGCCGCCGGCCCGGGCCAGGCGGAGGGCCTGGATGAAGTGCCGTTGAGCGACGTCGTGTTGGCCGACGTCGAAGGCGGTCCAGCCCGCCAGGCGGGACAACTCGGCCGTCGCGGAGAACAGTTGGCGGCCGACCTCGTCGCCGAAGGAGCCGTTCAGGAGCGGGACCGCGCGTTCCCGGAGGCAGGCGGTGACGGAGTCGGCCTTCCAGTTCCCGCCGCCGTATCTGGAGTCCCAGCGCCGGGCCTCGTCTGCGGCGTCCCGCAGTTCGGCGAGGTCGGCGGCGCCGACCCGGCCGCGGCCGCGGTGGGCGGCGGTGTCGTCGGCGGGGGTGACCAGCCAGCGGGTGACCGGGGTGGTGAACGCGGAGACGGCGAAGCCCGCACCGGTGAGGAAGTCTCGGCGGTTCACGCTGCTCCAGAACGAAGTGGCCGTGCGCACGGCCTCGGCGGGGTCCCTCGGGAAATCCCACCCCATCGCGGCGTCCGGTGTCCCGGCATCGGCCATACCGATCTCGCCGAGTTCCACGGGCCGGCCGAGCCGTTCGCCGATCGCCCGGGCCAGCAGCTTCGGCACGGGCCAGTCCGGCACCATGCCGCGCGCCGTCCAGTTCGCAACGGACGTGTGCGTGTAGGTCGTGGTCAGCCCGGCTTCGTGGGCGAGTTGGTTCACCCGGTGGGCCAGCGATTTGTGGCTGGCGCCCTCGCACTTGTCGATCATCCGGGCCAGTGCGTCGTTCGGCGGCTTGGTCCGGCGGGTGGTCGACGCCACGGCGTCCCCCTCAGTCGGTCCCCGCGCGGGCACGGGGAAGTCGTACACGGCCGGCCACGAGAAGTCGCGTGTCCGGCACCCGAGGACGGATCACCGAGGGTAGGGCATCCGTCGCTCATGGTGAACCGGATGCACGATGTGTGAGCCCCCTTGCGAGCCCTGTCCGCACGGGCTGCCAGGCGGTTGCCTGGTGCTCCGGGCCTCCGCCGGGACCTGCGGAAACCTCCTCCCGTCGGGGCCACCACCGATTCACGCTCAGGGGTGACAACCGGATGCGCGGAATCGCAGGACCGGCTGGCGCGGACACCGCCCGCCCCTTCGGAAGGACACGTTCGTGAAACTCACCGTGATCGGCTGCGGCTACCTCGGCGCGACCCACGCCGCCGCGATGGCCGAGCTCGGCCACCAGGTCCTCGGCATGGACACCGACGCCGACAAGGTCGACGCGCTGAACAAGGGCCAGGCCCCGTTCGTCGAGCGCGGCCTGGACGACCTGCTCGCCGAGCACACCGCCACCGGACGGCTCCGTTTCACCGCCTCCTACGCGGAGGCCGCCGACTTCGCCGACGTCCACTTCCTGGGCGTCGGCACCCCGCAGAGGGACGGCAGCGGCGCCTACGACCTCACCCACCTCCACACCGCCGTCCGGCGCCTGGCCCCCGGGCTCGGCGACGGCGCGGTCATCATCGGCAAATCGACCGTCCCGGTCGGCACGGTCGCAGAGCTGCGGCAGACCCTGGACGAGCACCTCCGCGCCGGGGTGAGCGTCGGCCTGGCCTGGTCGCCGGAGTTCCTGCGCGAGTCGTTCGCCCTCCTGGACACCCTGGAGCCGAACCGGATCGTGCTCGGCGTCGAGGACGGTGACACCGGCAGCGAGGCCGCCTTCCGGCAGGTCTACGCCGACATCCTGGCCGCCGGCTCCCCGCTGATCGTCACCGGCATCGCGACGGCCGAACTGATCAAGGGCGCCGCGAACGCCTTCCTCGCCACCAAGATCTCCTTCATCAACGCGATGGCCGAGCTGTGCGAGCTGGTCGGCGCCGACGTCCGGCAGATCGTCCTCGCCCTGGGCTACGACCACCGGATCGGCGCCGAGGGCATGCGGCCCGGCCTCGGGTTCGGCGGCGGCTGCCTGCCCAAGGACCTGGCCGGGTTCACCTACCGCGCCGAAGAGCTCGGCGCCGACACCGGCCTGCTCCGCCAGGTCGCGGCGATCAACCGGCGCCGGCGCGAGCACACCGTCGAACTCGCCCGCGAAGTCCTCGGCAACGCCGTGACCGGCCAGCGGATCGCGGTCTGGGGCGCCGCGTTCAAGGCCCACACCGACGACATCCGCGACTCCCCGGCCCTGGCCGTCGCCGACGCCCTCCAGCGGGCCGGCGCCGAGGTCACCGTCCACGACCCCGCCGCCATGGACAACGCCCGCAGGGCCTACCCCCGGCTCGACTACGCCGACGACCCCACCCAGGCCGTCACCGGCGCCGAACTGCTGCTGCACCTGACCGACTGGCCCCAGTACTCCGACGCCGACCCGGCCGACCTCGCCCGGCACATCGCCGTCCCCCGGGTCATCGACGCCCGCGGCACCCTCGACGCCGCTCGCTGGCGCGCGGCCGGCTGGACCTTCCGCGCCCTCGGCCGCCCCTGAGCAGCTCGGAGCCCCGGCAGCCGCGTCGATCCCGTCAGGCTCCACGTCCGCCTCCACCCCTGTGGTTGCCCCCGGGGCCGGTGTCGTCCGTGCCGCCCGGGTCGGCTCTTCTCCGTGCCCTGACGATCCGGGGCCAGCAGAGTGCCCGTGGACACGGGCGCCTATGATCGGCCGGGGGCGGATCCGCCCGTTCGCGCACCACCCGCCGGATGCCACCGTCGGGGCCGGCCCACGGGAACGGATCACGGGAACGGGCCACGGGGGCGGACCAAGGGGTGGGGCACGGAGGGCTTTCGGGTCCGGCCGCCGCCCTGCGGACGGGGCTCCCCCGCGGAGGGCCGCGGTACCGGCCTCGCCGTCCGACCCACGACACGCACCCCGGCCGGCCCACCGCACCGCCGACCCGAATGGAGACCGATGTCCGAGATAACCGCCGAGGAGCCGCGTCAGAGCACGGCCGACCCGACGGTCCTGATTCTGGCCGCGATGGCGGCGGTGATGGCCGCACTCTCGGTCCGCATCCTGATGCTGGACAACGAGTCGACGGACTTCTACTACTTCCTCGGGCCCTGGTACCAGTACATCGCGAACAACGGCGGGTTCCACGCTCTCAGCGGCACCGGCTTCTCGGACTACAACGTCCCCTACCTGTACCTGATGGCCGCGCTCACCTACCTTCCGGTGGCCGCGCTGACGGGTATCAAGTGCGTCTCGATCCTGTTCGACCTGGCACTGGCGTACTACACGTTCCGCATCGTCTCCCTGCGGTCCCCGCAGCAGCCCTGGCGGGCCCTCGGCGCGGCGGTGATCGTCCTCTTCCTCCCCACGGTCGTGACCAACAGCGGCTGGTGGGGCCAGGCCGACGCGATCTTCACGACCTTCCTGGTCGGCGGCGTCTACCACATCCTGCGCGACCGGCCGTGGTGGGCCTGCTCGTTCTTCGGGATCGCGCTGGCGTTCAAGCTCCAGGCGGTCTTCCTGTTCCCGCTCCTGCTCGTCCTGGTGCTGGCGCGACGGATCCCGTGGCGAAGCCTGCTGGCCCTTCCCGCGGTGTACGTGGCGCTCGACATCCCCGCCGTCCTGCTCGGCTCCGACCCCTGGCAGCTGCTGACGGTGTACGCCCGGCAGCCGGACACGTACAAGGACCTCACGCTCAACGCGCCGTCGGTCTACCAGTTCGTCTCGGTGCCGTTCGAGGAGCAGGACGCCGTACGGCACGCAGGTGTGCTGGTCGCGGGCGCGCTGGTGCTGGTGCTGATCGGGCTGGCGGTCTGGGCCATCCACCGCGCCGGCGGGGCGGCGGCGCTGAAGGCCGGGGACGGGCGGGAGGCACCGGCGGTACGGGAGGGGCGGCCCGAGCTCACGGACACGGGGATCCTGCTGCTGGCCGCCGTCTTCGCGATCGCGGTGCCGTTCCTGCTGCCGTCCATGCACGAGCGCTACTTCTACGTCGCGGACGTGATCAGCGTGATCATCGCCTTCCAGCTGCCCCGGCGGCTCTGGTACGTGCCGGTCCTGGTCCAGCTGTCGTCCTTCGGCAGCTACCTCAAGTTCATCGCCCCCAGCGTGTCGCCGTACCTGTCGATGCCGGCCCACGGCGCGCTGATGCTGCTGGCGCTGATAGCCGTGCTCCGGGCCACCATCGGGGAGTTCCGGCGCTCGTGGACTCCGGGCGACCTCGAACCGGCCACAGGGGCGGCGGCGCTGACCGCGTAGGTTCGCCGGATCGCCCGGTCACGCGGCTTCGGGCAGCGACCTTCCTCCCTCCCACGGCATGATGGCCACCTCTCGCGTCAACCACGCTTGACGCGAGAGGTGGCCATCATGCCGTGGCGGCACGGGAGTTGACCACGGGCGCTCTACCCTTGGGGCCATGAAGCAGCAGTACGTCACCATGGTCCTCGCAGGCCTCCTGATCGGAATCCTCGCGTTCGGCGCCGGCTGGTACACGGCCCGCGCCCGGGAGACCGCTCCGGCCCCGACCTACATCACGGTCACGCCGGAGCCGGTCACCGCGGGCACGATCTCCCCTCCCGCCTCGGAAAGTGTTCGGTAACCGATCAACATCGTGGCGTGATGCGCTGGCGGCGATCTTCGCGGCGGGGTGTCCGCGAAGATCACCGCCATGTGTGTCCCTTCGTGCAGGCCTTCCTATGACTCGTCGCGGGCGGACGCCCAGTGGGCGGAGATCGAAGCGCCGCTGCCGGTGCGCGATCCGCGGCGGGGCCGCCGACTGCCGTGATGCGGAAGGAACCGGCCAGCACTGGCCGGGCCTGGCGCCCACGCCGCGACGGCTCCCGCGATCTTCGACTCGCCGCACCAGGACGACGAGGCGATCGGGCTCGCCGGTTCGATCCTGGAGCACAAGGCCTCCGGGCGACCGGTCTATCTCGTGCTGGTGACCCGGGGCGAGAACGGCGGGCTCGCCCCGTACATGAATCAGGGCACATGCCAGAGCCTGGGCAACAACTGCTCCGCCCCCGGGCACTACCACGCACTCGGCTGGGCCGAGACCTGGCCGACCCCTGAGGTCGTCGTCGGCCGTACGGCCGAGTTCAAGCTCTCCGCCAAGGCCCTGGGCGTCGCCAAGGTCATCAACTTCGACCTCTCCGACGAGGCGAACGGCGACTTCGACGGCTTCGTGCAGAAGGTCATCGCCAAGGTCCGCTCGCTCGCCAAGCAGTACCCGGGCGCCTCGCACAAGTTCGCCGCGGGCCGACTCGACGGGAACCCCACGCACAAGGCATGCAGCGACGCCGCCTCCTCCTACGTCCTCGACATCCCGGACGCCCACATGGCGAAGAAGCGTGCCTCGATCCTCGCCTCCAACACATGGGACCCCAAGCGGAACCTCTACGCCCTCGGCTACCGCAGCGTGCCCGTCTGGATGGAACAGTCGCACTCCGACCCGCGGGAGTTCGTCCACACGCTCCCCTCGGACTACAAGCCGGGGCCGGTGGCGTAGCCGAGTAGCCGGTCGGGGCCACGAGCTCAGCCGGCGCGCGGTAGGGCTACTGACGAACGGCCCAGAAACGGTCGGCCATGTTGTCGAAGCCGACCGACGCGGACAGGGACTCCGGCGGCTCCTTCCAGAGCATCTGCCACTGGCCGTCGCCCGGGTCGTTGTCCACGATCACCTCCAGGCCGCGGGCGGTGTTGACCCAGCTGCTGGTCTGGTCGCGGAACCCGTAGTCGGCGAAGTACACCGGCCTGTCCTCGTGGAAGAGGTTGAACTGCAGCCTCCTACCGCCCCAGTTCTTGTCGGCGTAGAAGCAGTAGTAGGAGGGTTCGCTGGTCGGGGCCGGGCACTTCTTCCAGTCCGCGCCCCTGGCGGACCGACGGTGGTGGTCCCCGCTCCACGGCGGAGCCTGCGCCTCGCCCGGCAGCGGCAGGACCACCACCGCCCCGTCCGGGTACGTGATCTCGTTGGCGGCGGTCTGCTTACCGTCCTTGCTCGCGGCGAGTTGGGCGTCCACCGCCTGCTGCAGCAGGTCGCGGTCACCGCGGGCCAGGTTTCTGATGGCGGGCCGCGCGTCCTCACCCGTACTGGGCGCGGCTGCGGCCCGCGCCCCGAGGGGCGCAGCCAGGAGCACGAAGGCCACGACCCCACGAACGAGGAGACTGCGGACTTGAGAGTGCGTCATATTCCAACGGTAGCGATACGCATACGATATGTGATGCTCGCGTCTCGATCAGGGGGCGTGAAACGGCACGCACGCGCTGATCGATCGAAACCTGCGCCCGGGAGAGTACTTGCCGCTCACCGCGCCCGTCCGGGATCGTCCGGGATCGGGTCACGGAGCGGCCGGTGGTCGGCGGGCCGTCCGGCTGTGGCCGTTCGGCCCCACCTCCCGTCGGCTGGTCCACGTCCGGATGCGGAACTTCCGTGTGGCATAGCCAATTTGGGTGAAGGTTTGCCCACCGGTCGACGGGAGGGCGACGGGGCGACGTAGCCTCGGTGGCGACCCGTCGCCGCCGAGGTGCGCGATCCGTTCGGAGCCACGGGAATTCGTCGACTCGGAAAGGCCATCGACAGAAATGACACTCTCATCGGGCTCATCGGGCGGGAACGACGCGACGGCCGGCGGGCCCTCCCGCCGGAAGCTCCTCAAGATCGGCATCGGCGTCGCCGTGGGGGCGGGGGCCATCGGTTCGGGTGCCCCAGCGGCGGTCGCCGGCGGTCCGAACGACCCTCCGAGCCCGACGGTCGCGACCAAGGTGAAGAACCTCAGCGGACCGGTCGAGACCGGGCCGTTCGCCTCGCCGTGGACCGACCTCGGCATCCCGGTGCTGTGTCCGGACGGCACCATGCTCTTCGTCTGCGGCGACACCTTCGGCGGCGCCCAGGTGGGCGCCGCCGACTGGCGCGCCCCGGTCGGTCTGCGCTCCAGCAGCGCCGACCCGAACAACCTGCGCATCGACGGCAGCGTCGGCGGCAGCCACGCCAACAGCCTGGTCGACGAGCCGCACAACCCGGTCGGCGACAAGGCCACGACGGCGATCCCGTCCGACGTGTTCGTCGTCGACGGCGTGATGTACATGCACCTCATGCGCGGCGTCATCTACGACACCCACCACACCGACTTCTGGCGCTCCACCGACAACGGTGAGACCTGGCAGTACCTGTGCCAGTGGCCGGGCGACCTGTACGGCGGCCAGTTCCAGCAGAAGACGTACGCCGTGGCCGACGACGGCTACTGCTACGTCCTGTCCACGGTCTTCAACCGCGACGTGGAATCGGGAATGCTGCTGCACCGGGTACGGAAGGAGAGCCTCGGCAATCCGGACGCCTACGAGCCGTGGGGCTACGCCGACGGCGGGTGGCGGTGGAACGCGCCCGCCCCGACGACCGTCTTCGGCACCCGCAAGTGGGGCGAGATGTGCTTCCGCGCGATGGACGGCAAGTACGTCCTCACGTGGCTGAACATGGACCAGCTGTCGATCAGGGCGATGGTCTTCGCCCTTCCGACCTCGGACCTGACCACGACGCTGGAGCAGGCCATGATCCTCCCCTGCGCCCCGGGCCAGGAGGTCGCCAACCTCGTCGCCAGCCCGTACGGCGGTTTCGTCATCCCCGGCTCGACGTTCGGCAACTTCCACATCGTCGTCAGCCAGTGGTACGACCCGACGAACTACCGGATCATGCAGTACCGGATCAACATGCTGTCCTGAGCCCGCTCCGGCTTCGGGCCCGATGCCGCCGGCCCGGTGTCGGCCCGGAAATCATGTCGACCGCGCTCGCCTCGTCCGGTACGGTCGCGGGGTTGTTTTCGCTGCCGGGAGCCCGTGCGGTTCGCGTGCGGTCTCCCCGGCGGTTCCCCGGCTGAGAGCAGGTATTCGTCATGGCGTGTCGTATCGGTGAGCTGGTGCTCGGTTGCCGCGACCCCGAGGTGCTGGCGCGGTTCTGGTGCGAGGTCCTGGACTTCGTCGTACTCGGTCGCGAGGACGACGGCTCGATGGAGATCGGGCCGCGCGAAGGGTTCGGCGGTGCGCAACCGACGATCTTCCTCAGCCGTCGGGACGAGCCCGAGAAGGGCAAGTCCCGCCTGCACATCGACGTGAATCCCACCGACCGCGATCAGGACGCCGAGCTCGAACGCCTTCTGGCGCTCGGCGCGCGCCCGGCCGACATCGGCCAGACCGGGCAGGAGCAGTGGCATGTCCTGACCGACCCCGAAGGCAATGAGTTCTGCCTGCTCAAGGCCCGCATCGACCCGCTCTGATGCCCATTCTGACGTGGCAAAAGGACTGTGCAGAGACGTTCAACCGAGAAGGTCGGGGACGAACCCGTGAAACGTACGCCGGTGAAGGTGAAGCCGCGAACGGGCAGCGCTCGGAACCTGCTGGTGATCCCCGCCGCGGCGCTACTCGCTTCTGGCTGCACGTCGGCACCGGAGACGAACTCCGCCGGGCAAGGTGAGGACCGCCGCCTGACCGCCGCCGCGACGACCCCGGCGCAGGTGCGGACGGACGTCGAGCCGTTGAAGCGTCGCTTCCCGCAGTTGGGCGAGCTGTCCGCGACGAAGTGGGTCGGCCGGGTGCTGACGAAGAACTCGGTGCCGGAGATTCCCGGTCCGACCGACGTGAGGGAACCGACACCCGTCCCCCGTGTCCTGCGACAGCACTCCAACGCCCCGCTCGCCACCCCGAACGGACACGGTGAGTGTGGCCGAGCCACCCGAGCCGTGGGCCGGCTGTCAGGCGCAGCGGGCTTGCAGGTCCGCGGCGGAGTACCGCTTGCTGATCCTGCGCCCGGAGTCGTCGCGCAGGAAGAAGTACCACTGCTGATCCCTGTGGTGCCAGACCTTGTCCCGGACGGTGCCGCAGTGGGGGGTGCGGTTACGGTCATCGAGCACCACCTGCGCCCGTTGGCCGTCGTGGAAGGCGGGCGCGGGTATCTCAACACCGCCCGGACTCAGCACGGCTGCGCGCGCCCGGTCGGTGAGCTGGTCCGCCTCCAGAGCCGAGTGAAGAACCGACCGGGCACACGACCGATCGTGGACGGTACCGAACGGAACCAGCTCATGGAGCTCGAAACGGCGGCTCGGCTCGGCACTGAGTCTGGCGGACGCGTGCAGGAGCATCGGCACCTCGGCCCAGCCCCCGGGCGGAAGCTCCCGATACACCTCACCCGAGGCACCCATGGCGGCCAGTACGTCGGGCGGGACCAGAGGATGACGGACGTAGGCCTCGACAGCCGCCAGACGCAGGTGCGCGGCAGGGATTCGCCGGCACAAGGCCACCAGGTCGCCGGGTCTGGTGATCAGGTTGATGAACGTGTGGTCGACGAACCGCTGGGCATCGAGGTGCTGCTCGCCACGTGCGTGGATGATGTCGACGGCGTCGGCGAACGCTGCGGGGAAGAGGTCTTCGTACGCCCATAGCCGGTAGGCGTTCAGTCGGTCGGCGAGCAGCCGGTAGCGTTGCTGGGCCGACAACGACATCAATCCATGGACGTCGATGTCCACTCACCTGCTCCCATCGCGGTCCGTGCCGGCGCTCGCAGTGTAGGACACCCTTTCACCGCACGATCACTGTCGGCAGCCAACACCTGAGGGAAGGCGGCACGTTCATCGAACGCGCGGCGGTTCTTGAGGTGCCGGTTTCCGGGGTCGTTGTGTCGGCGCCGGTGGTGGGGCTTGGTGCCGGAGCCGGCGGGTGGGCTCCGGCACCAAGCCCCCTTCCCCAGGGGGAAGTTGGCCGCAAAGCGCGGCGTCAGACCTGGTAGCGGTCCGGGGCGAGGAGGTGCAGGTGTTCGGCGACCCAGTCGGAGGTGTGGCGCAGGCCCTCGTCCAGGCCGACCCGGGGCTGCCAGCCGGCCAGGTCGCGCGCCTTGCGGTTGTCGGAGAGCAGCCGTTCGACCTCGCTGCCGCCGGGGCGCAGCCGGGTCGGGTCGACGACGATGTCGGCGTCCCGGCCGGAGGCGACGATCAGGGCCTTGGCCAGGTCGCCGATGGACACCTCGCTGCCGGTGCCGAGGTTGACGGTCTCGCCGAGCGTGCGGTCGGCGCGGGCGATGGCCAGGAAGCCCTCCGCGGTGTCGGTGGCGTAGGTGAAGTCCCGGGTGGGGGTGGTCGAGCCGAGCCTGATCTCCCGTGCGCCGGAGTGGAGTTGGGCCAGGATGGTGGGGATGACGGCGCGGGCGGACTGGCGCGGGCCGTAGGTGTTGAACGGGCGGACGACGGCGACCGGCAGTTCGAAGGCGTGCCAGTAGGAGAGTGCCATCATGTCCGCGCCGATCTTCGAGGCGGAGTACGGGGACTGCGGCTGGAGCGGGTGGTGCTCGTCGATGGGTGCGGTGATCGCGGTCCCGTACACCTCGCTGGTGGACGTGTGCACCAGGCGGGCGCCGTGCCGCAGGCAGGCGGCGGCGACGTTCTGGGTGCCCACGACGTTGGTCTGCACGTAGGCCTCGGGGGCCTGGTAGCTGTAGGGGATGCCGATGAGCGCGGCGAGGTGGAAGACGGTGTCGCAGCCGGCGACGGCGTCCAGGACCCGGCCGGCGTCGCGGACGTCTCCGGCGAGCATCTCGACGGGGCTGTCGGGGTCGGCCAGGTAGTGGGCGAGGTATCCGCGCTCGGCGTACGGCTTGTAGTGGACCAGGGCCCGGACGCGGGCGCCGCGGGCGACCAGCAGGTCGACGAGGGTGCTGCCGATGAAGCCTTCGGCGCCGGTGACCAGGACGGTCCGGCCGGTCCAGTCCTGGTGGGCGGCGGGGGTGTTCGGGTGGGCGGGGCGGTTCATGGTGGTCCTCCGGTGGTTCGGGGCGGGTGGTCGGCGGTCAGCAGTCAGGTGGTCAGCGGTCGTACGGGCCGGGGAGGGGGGCCGGGACGGCGGACGGCGCGGGCGCCGGGGTCCGGCCGATGACGCGCAGCACCTTGGCGGCCAGCAGGTCGGCGGCGCGCGCGTGGTCGCCCGGGTCGGCGGCCTGCGCCATCGCGGCGAGCCGGGTCGGGTCGGCGAGCAGCGGTTCCACCAGGGCGGCCAGCCGTTCGCCGGTACACTCGCCGTCCGGCAGCAGCAGGCCGGCGCCGGCGTCGGAGAGGACGCGCGCGTTGTGGGTCTGGTGGTCGTGCGGCGCGTGCGGGTAGGGCACCAGCACGGCGGGCATCCGGAGGCTGGAGAGTTCGGCGACGGTGGCCGCGCCGGCCCGGCACACCATGAGGTCGGCGGCCGCGTAGGCGAGGTCCATCCGGTCCAGGTAGGCGACGGCGTGCGCCACCGGGTTGCCGTCCAGCGCGGCCCGGACCTGCGCCAGCGCGGCCGGGCCGGTCTTGATCAGCAGCCGCCGGTCGGTGCGGTGGCGCCAGCGTCCGGCCAGTTCGACGGCGGCCGCGGTCAGGCGGGCGGCGCCGAGGCTGCCGCCGTTGAAGACCAGCAGCCGGACGCCCTCCGGGACGGCGAAGTGCCGACGGGCCTCGGCGAGCAGCGCCGCCCGGTCGAGCTGGGCGACGGCGCCGACCAGCGGCATCCCGACGGTCTGCGCCGAGCGGCCGGCGGGCAGGTGCTCGCGGGTGCGGTCGAAGGCGAGCGCGATGTGCGGGGTGAGCCGGGCGGCGAAGCGGTTGGCCCGCCCGGGCACCGCGTTCGACTCGTGCACCACGCTCGGCAGCCCGGCCATCCTGGCGCCGACGATCACCGGCGCGCTCGGGTAGCCGCCCATGCCGACCGCGACCTGCGCGCCCTGGGCCCGCAGGATCTCCCGGCAGTCCCGGCCGGAGCGCAGCAGCGCCGCGGGCAGCAGGTAGCGGCGCGCGCCGAGGGAGGCGTCGAAGGGGATCATGTCGACGGTGTGCAGCCGGTAGCCGGCCTGCGGGATGAGGGTGGTCTCCAGTCCGCGTTCGGTGCCGACGAAGGAGATCACGGCCCGCGGGTCGGCTCTGCGCAGCGCCTCGGCCAGCGCGAGGCCCGGGTAGATGTGTCCGCCGGTGCCGCCGGCGCCGATCACCACCGACAGGGGGCGGGCCGGATCGTGGTTGGCATGGTTGCCGTGGTTGCCGTGTTCTGTCCGCATGCCGTCGAGCTTGCTGAGGCCGCCTAAGAGACTTCTCAGAGTCGTTCTGCGGGGCGAGGACGACGGACGCGCCCAGACGCGACCGGCGGCACAGAGGTGGCAACGCCCGGCAGAGGGCCCCGTGGCCGCCGCGAGGACGAGCTAAGAGGCTTCTCAGATTCGTTCTGAGAGGGTTGTCCGCATGAGCAACGGGCAGAGAGTGCTGGTCGTCGACGACGATCCGGAGGTGCGGGCCGCCGTCGAGGACGGGCTGGCCGTCGAGGGCTACCAGGTGCGCGGCGCCGCCGACGGGCTGGCGGCGCTGAACGAGGTGTCCGGCTGGCAGCCCGACGCGATGGTCCTCGACCTGATGATGCCCGTGCTCGACGGGCTGGCCGTCTGCCGCCGGCTGCGGGCCCTGGGCGACCGGCTCCCGATCCTGGTGCTGACCGCGCGCGACTCGGTGAGCGACCGCGTCGACGGCCTCGACGCGGGAGCCGACGACTACCTGGTCAAGCCGTTCGCCCTGGACGAGCTGACCGCCCGGCTGCGCGCCCTGCTGCGACGCAGCGCCCCGGCCGCCGAGGAGCCCGGCTACCGCTTCGCCGACCTGGAGGTCGACCCGGCCACCCGGACCGGGAGCAGGGCCGGACGGCCGGTGGAGTTCTCGCGCACCGAGTTCGCGCTGCTGGAGGTGCTGCTGCGCCACCCCGGCCAGGTGCTCCCGCGCGAGGTGATCATGGAGCGGGTGTGGGGCGCCGACTTCGGCCCCGACTCCAACTCCCTCGCCGTCTACGTCGGCTACCTGCGCCGCAAGCTGGAGGCCGGCGGCGAACCCCGGCTGGTGCACACGGTGCACGGGGTCGGCTACCGGCTGGACCGGGCTTGAGGGCGCACGCGCGCTGGCGGCGCCGGCGCCCGCTGCGCACCCGGCTGGCCCTCGCCTGCACGGCAGCGGTCGCCGTGGTGGCGCTCGGGATCAGCGCGGCCGCGTTCAGCATCGTCCGCTACGAGCTCAACCACCAGCTCGACCAGCACCTCACCCAGCAGGCCACCCTGGTGCAGCAGCAGCACCGCGACCAGGGGCCGCAGGTCGTCTACGGCGAGTGCAACTTCCTGGCCGCCCCGGCCTGCGCCCAGATCGTCTCCGCCGACCCCGGCAAGGCGCCGAACGAGCCGTACCTGCTGCCCGTCACGCCGACCACCCGCCAGGTCGCCGACCGGCAGCGGGCCGGCTACTTCACCGACCTCACCATCGGCGGCCACCCGGCCCGGATGCTCACCACCCCGATGATCGCGGCGCCGCCCGGTGCCCGGCAGGCCGTCCAGGTCGCGCTGCGCGCCGACAGCGTCCAGGAGGGAGTGCGGCAGGCCGGCGCGCTGATGGCGGCCGTCGCGGCGGCGGGCCTGCTGCTGGCCGCCGTACTCGGGCGCACCGTGGCCCGCACCGCCCTCGCCCCGGTCGCCCGGCTGACCCGCACCGCCGAACGGATCGCCGACACCCGGGACGCGGGGCTGCGGATCGAGCTGCCGCCCGGGCGCCGCGAGGACGAACTGACCAGGCTGGCGGGCAGCTTCAACACCATGCTGGGCGAACTGGAGCAGTCCGTGGCCGCCCAGCGCAGGCTCGTCGCCGACGCCTCGCACGAGCTGCGCACCCCGCTGACGGCGCTGCGCACCAACGCCGAACTGCTGGCCCGGGCCGACCGGTTGACCGAGGGACAGCGGGAGCGGGCGGCGGCCGCGCTGCACCGCCAGCTGCGCGAGGTGACCGGGATGGTGAACGACCTCATCGAGCTGGCCCGCGACGAGGAGCCGCAGCCGCTGCTCGAACAGGTCGCGGTCGGCCGGCTCGTCGGGCACTGCGTCGACACCGCGCGCGGCCACTGGCCGGCGATCGCCTTCGCCCTCGACGACGACGCGGAGGGTGCCGCGGGCCACGGCGCCGCCGAGCGCACCGTCCCCGGCGTGCCGGCCCGGCTGGCCCGGCTGGTCTCCAACCTCCTCGACAACGCGGCCAAGTTCAGCCCGCCGGGCGCCACGGTCGAGGTCCGGCTCACCGCCGGGCTGGAACTGACCGTCCGCGACCACGGCCCCGGCATCGCGCCCGAGGACCTGCCGTACGTCTTCGACCGCTTCTACCGGGCCTCCGCCGCCCGCGCCCTGCCCGGCTCCGGGCTCGGGCTCGCCATGGCGCGGCAGATCGCCCACGCGCACGGCGCCACCCTCACCGCCGAGGCCGCCCCCGGCGGCGGGGCGCTGTTCCGCCTGCGGCTGCCGGGCTGAGCGGGCCGCGGCGGCCAGGCGGCCCGGAGGAGGAGCGGCGGCGCGGCCCCGTCGGCGGCTGGTCCGCGCCGCCGACCGCCTGACCGGGGCACCTCTTGGCCCCGGTTTCGAAAACTCGTTCTACTGTCATCTACGTGGCCCCACCTAGGTCCACTTTCATAGCCCATGCCCGAATATGGCAGCCATCTGAGACCAACCTCGTTCCATGGCCCTCCATGTCATCGGTCCCCTCAGCGTCCCCAGGACTGGAGATCCGCCCCCGGCCCCCCGGGGCCTGGCGGGCGATCTACCCATCTCGTCGACAGCAGCCCACCGTGACAGCCGCCCCACAACACCTGCCTGCCGAGAAAAGCGCCCCTTGCTGCCGGCCAGATCCGAAAGCTTGACCTTCCGCCCGCACGCCTGCACGACCTCGCGGGCATGCTGCCGCTCGGCGCGAGGGCGGACCTCAAGGTCGGCGTCCAGTGCGGCGAGCTTGCCGTTGGGTGTCCGTTCGCGTGCTGCCATCGCCGCCCCCGGGCCGGGTTTCAAGGGTTTCAAGGGTTTCAAGCCTCCGGAGTGCCCCTACCGTGTTCACGCCCAGCGCGCACCTGTTGACTCGATGTCAGGCCGAGCGAGAGTCCCGAGAACGGCGGACCGCCTCGGCTTCACGATCGGCAGCACCGCCCACCCGCTCGTCCATTCCCGGGCGGCCGGTGCCGCTCTCCGGGCCAGCGCCGAAGAGTTCCTCACCGTGGTCGCGCACTCCCGTGTCTTCTTCCTGACCAGAGCTCCGGCCTCCGTGCCCGTCGCCCGCCGCAGGGTGAGGGCCCGCATCGTCAGCTGGGGCGTCCGGCTCGACGAGGACTCCCGGCTCGCGCTGGACACGGTCAGCACCGAGCTGGTGACCAACGCCGTGCAGCATTCCGACCGGCCGATGCTGACCGTCGCGTCTACGTGAGCGTCTCGCTGCGGCGGGCTCCGGTCGAGGTCTACGACGGCTCGACCGCGCTGCCCCGGCGCCGCCAGGCCGGCACGGACGCGGAGACGGGTGGTGGGCTGCTGCTGGTCCAGCGCCTGGCTCTGGCCCATGGGACCGAGCGAACCAAAAGGGGCAAGCGGGTCTGGGCGGAACTGGCCCTGCCCGAGCAGGCGGTGACTCGGCGCCAGCTCATGGCCGCCCCGCGCCGCACGGTGCGAGCCGCCCTGCGCGTGCTGCCGCGCCCCGGGCGGTCCCCGATACAGCCGCCGTTCGCGCCCAGCAGCACCCGTCCCCGCACCACCGCCTGAACCGTCACCACTTCGAAGGGACGAGACCTGATGACCGATCTGACCAGCCCCGATGGAATCCTCGGCCGCCGCGGGCTGCGGACCGGCATCGAGTGGTCCGCCCCGGGGGCCGCCCGCGCCCGGGCTGCCCAACTCGTCGCCGAGCACCATGCCCGCCGCCAGGAGATCGTCCGGGCGTGCGGTCGCGTTCGCGGCGGTGGGCGCGCACGGTTGACCTGTGGGCATCGTGGTGCTGCTGGAATATCGGCCTGACCTGCGATGCCACCACCGGCGCCTTCCGACTCGGCCGTACTGCGGCCGGGCCTACCGGGTATCCGGGGGGCGGTCGCCGTGCTGGCCGGTGGCATCGAGGGCATCGCGCAGGGCGGGCAGGTCCGTGATGGCGGCCTGCTCGGCGAAACGTGCCAGCAGCCGGCGCAGGACCCGCTCGTCCCGGTCTCGCACCGCCTCGGCGATGGCCGCCACCAGCGCCGCCTGAGTATGGGAACCGGGGCTACGCCCCCGCCCTGCGGCCTGCGGCCCTTCCACCGCCCGCCTCCCTCCGCTCGTGATTCCCGGACGCCGGACGCGGCGCCCTTTGTCCTGGTGCGGCTGCGGCGACCGGCCGCTCCACCGCGTGCGGGGCGCAGACTACCTCCTCGACCGGCATCGAAAAATCTGTGCCCGCCGGAGTAGACATTGCAGCGCACCGTGGTTAGTGTTTCTCTCGTAGACAGCAGTCAAGCGGTACCCGCCAGACACGAACTGGCGGGCAGCAGTACGGGAGTGCGCAGGTCGGCACGGTTGCAGGGTCCTGAAGCCAGGGATGGTGCAGTAAAGGCGACAGGGCCGGTGGCCGGGCCGGGTGGCCCGCAGGTATCAGGGGCCGCCAACCAGCGGTACCGCAGTTGAGCAGGTGCAGTACCCGTAGGTGAAGTTGAGTTGAGTGGTACCGGCAGTCGCAGTACGCGGTATCCCGGTGAAGGCGCCCAGACTGCGGGCGCGCGTGCTGGGAGTCCGGCAGTGGGGTTCCAAGCCGAGCAGGTGAGCAGGACGGGCGACGGGGCTGGCTGCCGGATTCGGCGGGACCGCCAGGGACCGCCACAGCAGTACCAGGCAGTTGGCACTACCAGGCAGTTCGCAGTACCAGGCAGTTGGACGCACCCGCAGTTCGCAGTAACCGGCCATTACAGAGGATGAATGGAGGGACAGCGCGCCATCAGGATCGCCCGGCCCGTGAGGAAGTCACCCGGGCGGAATCCGAAGACCCCCAAGGCAAGGACGGTGGTTTCCGGTCACGCATACGCGATCCCCGTACGCCCCCTCCCCCGGGGCCGTGCGGACCTAAGGAACCCGGCCACAGGCCGGCAGATGGTGTAAAACCCTTCGGGGCCCCGGGAGCCGCAACGGTCCCGGGGCCCCTCAGCGCGTCCCCGACACAACAAGAAGAGGTGCAGTGACCACGGCAACCATCCGACCGCACACCCCCGACTCCCTCGACGACGACGACTACCCCGCCTACACCATGGGCCGCGCCGCCGAGATGACCGGCACCACCCCCGGCTTCCTGCGCGCCCTCGGCGAACAGGGCCTCATCACCCCCCTGCGCTCCGAAGGCGGCCACCGCCGCTACTCCCGCTACCAACTACGGATCGCCATGCGCGCCCGCGACCTCGTCGACCAGGGCACCCCCATCGACGCCGCCTGCCGCATCATCATCCTCGAAGACCAACTCGAAGAAGCCCTGCGCATCAACGAACAGCTCCGCCACGACGCCGGACAGGAATCGGCCGCCGACACCTGACCCACCCATCAGGCCGATGAGACCGGCCCACGGTGAGCAATCAGCCGCACACCGCGGGACGCCCCGAACCCGAGCACCCCCGCGGCGCTGATAGGCGGCCGACCGTTCCCCACCGGCACGGCCGGCCGACACCCTGCCGCACTGGCGCGGACCGGCCCCGGCGTCGCCTGCTACGGCGGCTCGCCGCCCCGCTGGAGGTCACACCCGGGGTGCTCATCCACTAGCCCCGTCCTTCGCACGTGACTGGTTCGGATGAACTGGTGATGCGACCGGTGCCCTGGTGGGGTGCCGGTCGTTGATCCCGGCATGCCGATATCTCTTTCACGTCGCTCACGGGTGCACCGTCCTCGGATGACAGTGGAGTTCGCGCCCGTGGTGGAGAGGCGTCTGGACGCTCCACCCGCCTCTGCCGAGTTTCTGCGCCGGCTGGACGTGGCTGGGATCGTCGACGGGCTGTTCCCGATCCGCGAGGTCGCGCACCTCACCCACGGCCAGGTGAGAGGTACTGGTGGCCAACCGGCTGTCCGCCCCGGCGCCACTGGTCCGCGTCGACGACTGGGCCCGGGAATGGACCGTGGAAGAGGTCTTCGGCGTCGAGCCGGACCTGCTGGGCGATGACCGGCTCGCCCGCGCACTTGACGCGATCGCACCGCACCTGGACAAGCTGGTCGACACCACCGGTGCGCAGGCCATCGCCGAGTTCGGCATCGACGTGTCCCGGATCCACCGGGACATGACCTCGATGTCCCTCTTCGTCGCTTACGAGAACCAGGACGAGCAGGTCCCACAGGTCAAGTACGGCCACCCCAAGGACAGCCGGGTCGATCTCAAGCAGATCCAGGCCGGCCTCGCGGTCAGCGGCGACGGCGGCATCCCGCTGTTCCACCGCGTCTACGACGGCGGCGCGGGCGAGGTTGCCCAGGTCGTCGGCGCGATGAACGCTCTGCGCAAGATGGCCGCCCCCCGGGACTTCCTGCTGATCGCCGACTCCAAGCTCGTGTCCCACTCCAACGTCACCGCCCTGCTGGACGCGAAGGTCGCCTTCATCGCCCCAGCCCCGGCCGCCAAGGTCCCCGACGAGGTCTATGCGGCCTTGAACCTCGAAGATGCGCGGGTCGTGGCCTAAGTCCCGGACCGGGACGCGAGCAAACCCACCGACCGGCGTGAGATCTACCGTGTGCTGGAGGACACCCATACCCTGCCCGGGCGGCGCAAGACCGACCCCGAGATCCGCCTGCGCAGGATCCTGGTCCACTCCAGCGGAAACGCCCGCGGCCAGCAGGCCGCCCGCGCCAGACGGCTGGCCCACGCGACCGAGGACCTCGACAAGCTCCAGCGCGGAGCCGGAGGACGCTTCTACGGCACGGCCGAGAAGATCGCCGCCCGGATCGGCGTGATCGCCAGGACCCGCCGCGTCGAGGACTGCCTACGGACCACGACCACCGCCGACCCCGACGGCCGGCCCGTCCTGGAATGGCACTTCGGCCAGGACGTCCTGGCCGCCGTCGACGGCTGGTACGCGTTGCTGACCAACCTCACCCCCGCACAGGCCACCGGCGAACAGGTGTTGTTGGCCCCGCTCTCCCATCTCTGACCCACGGTGCAAAGTAGCGCCGGCGCCTGACCGGGGCCCCGTTCCTTGAGGTTCCCCGCTTCGTTACTCCGAATGAGGAGACGGCGGAGGGGTGGGAGCGTTCATGCGCCGGGAGCGGGCAGCGGCAGGCCGCAGCGCACAGCCGGACGCGGTCAAGGTCGGCAATCGACCCGTGACCTCAGCCCGGCAGAACGTCCTCAAGTTCCACGAGTTCCTGCGTGTTCAGCGTGAGTTCCACGGCCCTGGCGGAGTCGGTGATGGAGGCCGGGCGGCTGGCTCCCGGTACCGGGATCACTGCCGGGGAGCGGGCGAGCAGCCAGGCCAGGGCGATCTGTTGTGGGCTGACGCGGCGTTCGGCGGCGATGCGGTGGAAGGCGGTGCCGATGGAGGTGGGGCCGGAGGGGCCGTCGAGGGAGCTGCGGGTGATGCCGCCGAGTGGGCTCCAGGGCAGGAAAGCCAGCCCCAGTTGTTCACTCAGCCGCAGCTCGGGCTCGCTGTCGCGGACGGCGGGCGAGTACTGGTTCTGCACGGAGACAAGTCCGTCGCCGAGGATCTGATGTGCCTGGCGGATCTGGGAGGTGTTGACGTTGGAGATGCCGGCGGCGCGGATGGTGCCGGCGTCGAGAAGCTCGCGCAGCGCGCCGACGGATTCCGCCCAGGGTACGGCCGGGTCCGGCTTGTGCAGCTGGTAGAGGCCGATCGCGTCGACGCCCAGGCGCTTGGCGGAGGCTTCGGCGGCTTGCTTGAGGTGGGCGGGGGTGGCGGTGACGGTCCAGCTGCCGTCGCCGGGGCGGCCGCGGCCACCCTTGGTGGCCACCAGGACATGGGAGGTGTCGCCGCCGTAGCGGGCCAGGGCGCGGGCGATCAGCAGCTCGTTGTGGCCCGCCTCGCCGGCGTGCCAGTGGTAGCTGTCGGCGGTGTCGACAAGGGTGACACCGGCGTCGAGGGCGGCGTGGACGGTGGCGATGGCCCGCGCCTCGTCCGGGCGGTGCTCGATGGACAGCGGCATGGCGCCCAGGCCGATGGCGCTGACGGCGGTGCGGGCGAGGGTGCGGTACTGCATGGTGGCCTTGTTCCTTACGCGGTGGGAGCGGCGGATATGGCGAGGGCTTCGGCGACGGCGCCGGGCAGCCAGTCGGTGGTGCGGGAGAAGGAGAAGCCCAGCGCCTTCGCGCGGGTGTTGCTCATGGCGTAGTGGCGGTCGAAGGAGAACGGCGAAGCCTTCTCGCCCGCTGGGACGGTCCGGTGGACGGCCTCCCTGCCAGCCTGCGTGGCGACGATCTCAGTGAGGCCATGTACATCGAGCGGGCCGTCGGAGCAGGCGTTGACCGCACCGGTGAAGTCGGCTGCGGCCGCCCACAGCAGCAGGTCCGCCAGCTCCTCGTAGTGGATGAAGACCGTGGGCAGCGCGTTCGCGTGCACAGTGATCTCTTCGCCTCGTGTGATGCGCCCGGCGTAGTGCGCCAGCCTGCCGGTGAATTCCTGCGCGCCGCCGCCGAGCACATGGGCGCTGCGGACAGCGGCGAAGGCGAAGCCGCCGGCGTGGGCGAAGACGGCCTCGGCCTGCCGCTTGCCCTCGGCGTAGTGCGCCTCCAGGTAGGCGTCGTCGTGCCAGGGCAGGTCCATGGCCACCTGCCAGGTGGCCGGGTCCACGCTCTCCTCCGACACGGGCGTCCCCGCGGGCACGGCCGGTAGGGCGGCGGTCGTGGGGTCGTAGACCTCGATCGTGGAGGTCATGACGTAGCGACGGGTGCGGCCGGCAAGGGCCCGGGCGGCGATGGCGGCCTGCACCGGGGTGTAGCAGATCTGGTCCACCACGACATCGAAGGTGCGGTCGTCGAGCGCGGCCGTCAGGGCTGCCTCGTCGTTGCGGTCGACGACCAGGTGATCGACGCCGGCAGGCGGCGGAGTGGAGCCGCGGTTGATCAAGGTGACCTGGTGGCCCGCCGCCCGTAGGCGCTCCACCAGGAGCTTTCCGAAGTACCGGCTTCCGCCGATGACGCAGATCTTTTGCATGCCTCCATGCTGGAGACCTATCGTCATCAGCAGAAGTCCTGACTTACTGCATGCGCATTAAGGAAAACTGTTGATTGATGTGCAGCGGCTCCGGGTCCTGCGGTCGGTGGCGGAGCACGGCAGCTTCAACCGGGCGGCCGCGGCTCTCCGCCTCACCCCCTCGGCCGTCTCCCAGCAGGTGGCTGCCCTGGAACGCAGTCTCGGTGCCCAGGTCGTCGCGCGCAGCACCCGAGGCGTCACCCTCACGCAGGCCGGCCAGATCATGGTCGGCGCCGCCGAATCCGTCGCCGCTGAGCTCGAACATGCGCAAAGGCAGGTCGCCGAGCTCAGCACTGGCCGCACCCAGCTCACCGTCGCCACGTTCACCAGCGGTGGCAGGCTCCTGCTGCCCGCCGCCCTCACCCAGCTCATGGCAGCCCATCCCCGCACCGTGCTCCATGTCAGGGAGGGCGAACCCGAGGACACCCTTCCCCTCGTCCGGCAGGGCGCCGTGGACCTCGCCCTCGCCTACCACTTCGACGGCCCGCTCCCCATCGGACCGGCCCTCAGCCCCAGCCTGGAGTGGACGCCGCTCCTGGAAGACCCCCTTCACATCGTCCTACCGCCAGGGCACCGACTCGCCAACCACGACGCGCTCGACCTTGCCGAACTGGCCGCAGACCCCTGGGTGCTCGGCTGTCTGAAGACCGAGGCATACCTGCGCCGCTACGCCGAGCAGGCCGGCTTTGATCCGGAGATCCGCGGGACCACCACCGACTACTTCTTCGCCCGCTCCCTCGTCGCCGCTGGCATGGGAATCTCCTTGATTCCCTCCGTCGCCCTCACCCCCAAGATCCCCGGCTTGAGCGCCGTCCCGATCAAGCCGCCAGGCCCGATCCGGCACATCGGCGTCGCCACGATCGGCGGCCGTGCCCGGCCTCACGTCAGGACTCTCATCCATGCCCTTCGCGAGCAGGCAATGCAGCACAACGGGCTTTGATCCTCTGCGGACCCAGCGAACGCCGACGGGTCGATGTTTCATAGGTGTTCGCCTGTGAAAGGCCCCGCCCGGCGGCGCACGACCTGCGGCGATCATGTTTCATAAGTTGTTGCAAACAGCGGGACGGATGAAACACCCTCATGAAGCGATTCCGGCGTGACCGCCGACCCGTACGCGCTCGTTGAAGCACACGCCTGCCAGATGTCGTCCTGCGCCGACCGGCTCGCCGTGCCGGACCGGCAAGGGCAAGGTCGCCGCGCAGTACCACACCGCCCGCTTCCGGCTATGGAACGCGAGTACATCCGCGACCGCACCCTGGAAGGCCACGAGTCCGCCCGCAAGCGCGGCAAGACCATCGGCGGCGCCACCGTCGCGGACCTGGACATGCTCGCCATGGCCCTGCACTACCGGGATCAAGGTCTGAGCCTGCGGGACATGGCCGCGAAGCTCGTCATCACCACCGGCAAGAAGAACGGCCGGTACCCCTCGCCTGCCACCGTCATCCGCATGCTCCGCGACCATGACGAACAGGCCACGCCGGAGGCGAGTACGTGATCACCTCGCTACTTTGCACCGTGGGTCACAGATAGGAGACCGGGGCCTTGTTGCGTGACAAGGGCCAAGCCGTGGTCGAACGCCGCTACCACGACTTCAAGGGCCCCCTCGCGGTCGCGCCGGTCTTCCTGCAACACAACCGGCGCATCGCCGCCCTGATCACCGTGATCTGCCTGGCCCTGCTGATCTTCTGCCTGATCGAACGCCAAGTACGCCAGGCTCTCGGGCCGGAACAGACCATGCGCGGCCTCTATCCGGACAACCGAGCCGTCCGCCCCACCGGCCGCATGATCTTCTACCACCTGGCCAGCCTGACGATCCGGCCCGGCACCGCGACCAGCCCCACCCGTCGTCCTCATCAACCGAGGGGTCCAAGCACACCTGCTCGAACTGATCCCCGGCCTCTACTGCGGGGCCTGGTGCGAAGCAGCGGTGAGCGCCGTCCACTGCGCGATCAGTTCGCTCGCTGTGCGCGTGTTGGCGGGGTCGGCCGCGGCGTTCATCAGCTTGGCCGCCTCCGCCTCGCCGCTCTGTGGCGGGACCACCAGCAGGTCCAGGCGCCGCGGCGCGTAGGAGCGCACCATGATCTCGTTCTCGTCCTGCTCCTGGAGGAACCAGCCGGCGTGCACCATACGGCCGGCCACCGGGATCCGGCGCGGGATCACCGGCCAGTGTGTGGGGTTCAGCACAACGCGCGTGACGCGACCCCACCGCTCGTCCAGTTCTACCGCCAGTGCAGGAATTTCGGCGACGAGATCGCGTGAGCGCGGCCACCAGGCGCCATCGAGCCGACCTGGGGCGCTGCCATCGGGAGTGAGCAAGAGCCGCAGGACCGGTCCAGGCGTGGCCGGGGCGGGTACGGGTTGCACGTGGTCGAGCGGGACGGTCATGCCGTGGACCCGTCTCCGGGGCCACTCACGTGGGCCCAGGATTGTCATTCGCCGGAGACGAAACCGGCATCGGGGCCAGTTCGCGAAGTGCCTTCGGTAACGTCATCCTACTGCGACACGGCGTCAGACCCGCCACTTTACGGTCAAACTGCGCCCCGGAACAGGCGCCGCGAGGAGTTTCAATGACCGGGTCAAGCCGCCGTCTCCGCGACCGGCTGAACGGGGGTGAACTCTCGCCCGTCGCACAGGAGAGCCCACAAGACGTTCACCCGGCGCCCTGCGAGGGCGATCAGGGCCTGGACGTGGCCGCAGCCCTCGGCGCGCTTCTTGAGGTAGAAGTCCCGGTTGGGGCCGTCCTTGATCATGCTGGTCTGCGCGGACCTGTGGAACACCCTGCGCAGGCGACGGCTGTACCGCTTCGGACGGTGCAGATTGCCGGTACGTCCTCCGGAGTCGCGTGGCACCGGGACCGGGCCGATGCCCGGCATCGACTCGATGATGTGCGCCTGCGGGTGGGCGTGGAAGGTCTCCCTGATCTGCTTGTCCAGGCTGCGGATCCGGTCGTCCAGCACCAGCAGCTGGGCGGCCAGGTCAACGATGATCGAGGCGGCGATGGTTTCGCCGGGCAGCACGGTGCGCTGAGCCCCAGCGGCCTCCACTGCGAGGTCGGCGACCTTGTCCGCCGAGCGCACGCCGCGCTTGCGCAGCCACGACTCCGTGCGGGTGCGGCCGAGCCGGCGTATTCCGGCAGGGGTCTGCCGGTGGGTCAGCAGGGTCAGCGCGCCCTTGTTGTTGGACCAGTCGAAGGCTCGCTCCAGGGCAGGGAAGATCCCGGTCAGCATGTCGCGGAGCCGGTTTACCACCCGCACCCGGTCGGCGACCAGGTCGGTGCGGTGCGCGACCAGCAGAGCGAGGTCGGCGACCAGCTGGGCCGGCACGTCCACGGCCGCGAAGTCCCTGCGCAGGCGCGAGGTCTCGGCGATCACGAAGGCGTCGCGGGCGTCGGTCTTCGCCTCGTCGTTGTCGATCTTCCTCGACCAGACCTGGAACCCCGACTCGCCCACGGCCGCCGCCCAGTGGTGGCCCTTGCCAGCGTCGATCCCCACCCACACCCGGGCCCGCCGCTCTGCCATCCCACGCTCCCCACGCCGAAACCAGCACTCTCCCCGGCCCGAGGAACACCCCGCCGTCAGCTCCGTGAACAGCGATCAGGAGGCAGATCTCAATCAGCGGTCAGGGCGCCAGGAGAACCGGACGGCCACTCCTCAGGAGCCACGACTGGCAAGACACCGTCAGCCACATCCGGGTGGTGTGAGCCTCGCAGCGGCGGGGATACCCGGCTCGTGCAGCACAGCGCAGGGTCCTGGGGTAGGCAGCACAGGACCGAGCCGGTGGGAAGGGGGCGCGGCGGTCAACCGGTGGGTGCCGGGTTGGGTGGCGTCGTGGGCATGAACGACGCCTTCGTTGGGCCGATGAGCGCGGGCGCGTGCCGGCAGGCGGGTTCAGAGGCTGAGCAGGCCGATGGCGTGGCCGTCGTGGTCGACGACCGGCCACACGGCCAGGCCGCGGGCACGCATGGCGGCTGCCGCGGTGGCGGCGGGCATGTCGGGGGTGGCGTACGGGGCGCGGTCGAGGACGATGTCGCGTACAGGGGTCCGTGCGGTGGTCCGGGAGCCGGCCTGGAACGGGGCGAGGTGGCGACGGGTCAGGAGGCCCGCGCAGCGGCCGTCGTCGTCACGGACCAGGAGGTGGTCGGCGCCGGAGCCGTGCAGGATGTGGATCGCCACGTCGAGCATGACGTCGTCGCTGATCTGGAGCTCGGGGTGGGTCATGAGGTCGCGGACCGTGGTGGCGGCGGTGCGTTCGAGGGTGAGGGTCATGGGCGGACTCCTTTGGGGTCGCTTCCGCCGGGGCCGGCGGTAGTGGGCGCTGACGACGGTGGGACGGCCGACGGGGGTCCGCCGGGGGCGGGCCCGGACCGCGGCGGCGGTCCGGGCCCACGTCTGCTTGCTAGGCGGCGAGGGCGACGCGGCGAGGTGCCCGGCGGCGGCCGGAGGAACCCTGGCCGACCCGGCCCACGGCGGCCGCGCCGGTGGCGCCGACGGTGAGGGCGGGGCGCCTGCGGCGGTTGCGGCTCGTGGAGGTGCTGCGGCGCGGGCGCTCGACGACGGGGGCCGCGATCACGGTGGGGATGCCGGTGGGCACGCGGGCGCCGGTGATGCGGGCCAGGTCCTCGTCGCCGGCGCTGACGCGGGTGGTGACGGGGGTGATGGCGGCGGTGGTCATCATGCGGGCCATCTCGCGGCGCTGGTTCGGCAGCACGAGGGTGACGACGGTGCCGGACTCGCCCGCCCGGGCCGTGCGGCCACCGCGGTGCAGGTAGTCCTTGTGGTCGTTCGGCGGGTCGAGGTTGACGACCAGGTCGAGCCCGTCGACGTGGATGCCCCGGGCGGCGACGTTGGTGGCGATCAGCGCTGTGACCTGGCCGGTGCGGAACTGCTCGAGGGTGCGGGTGCGCTGGGGCTGGGACTTGCCGCCGTGCAGGGCCGCCGCCTTCACCCCGTTGGCGAGCAGGTCCTCGACCAGCGCGTCGGCGCCGTGCTTGGTGTCGATGAACATGATCACCCCGCCTTCGCGCGAGGCGATGTGCGCGATCGTGGCGTCCTTGTCGAAGTTCTGAACGTGGAGCACGTGGTGCTCCATCGTGCTGACCGCCCCGGCGGACGGGTCGACCGAGTGGGTGACCGGGTCCTTGAGGAAGCGCCGCACCAGGCGGTCGACGTTGCGGTCCAGGGTGGCCGAGAACAGCATCGTCTGCCCGCCTTCGGCGACCTGGTCGAGCAGTTCGGTGACCTGCGGCAGGAAGCCCATGTCGGCCATCTGGTCGGCCTCGTCGAGCACCGTGATGCCGACCCCGTCCAGCTGGCAGTCGCCGCGCTGGATCAGGTCCTTGAGCCGCCCGGGGGTGGCGACCACGACCTCGGCCCCCTGGTTCAGGGCGTGGGCCTGGCGGCCGATCGACATCCCGCCGACCACGGTCGCCATGCGCAGGCGCACCGCGTGGGCGAACGGCGTCAGCGCGTCGGTCACCTGCTGCGCCAGCTCACGGGTGGGGACCAGGACCAGCGCCAGCGGGCGGCGCGCCTCGGCGCGCCGCCCGGCGGTGCGGCCCAGCACCGCGAGGCCGAACGCGATGGTCTTGCCCGAACCGGTGCGGCCACGTCCGAGGACGTCGCGGCCGGCAAGCGAGTTCGGCAGCGTCGCGGCCTGGATCGGGAACGGCGTGGTGACGCCCTGGCGGGCCAGCACCGACAGCAGCGCCTTGGGCATGTCCAGTTCGTCGAACGCCTCGACGGCCGGCAGTGCCGGAGTGGTGCTCACCGGCATCGCGAACTCGCCCTGAACGGAGCCTCCCTGACGATTCGTCCGGCCGGAGGAGTGCCGGCCGCCGCCGGAGGGCCGGTCGCCGTAGAAGGAGCTGCCGCCGGAGGGCCGGTCGCCGTAGAAGGAGCTGCCGCCGGAGCGGGATCCGTAGGCGGCGCCGGAGCGGGAGGAGGTCGAGGTGCGGGAGTTGGCGTTCTGGTACGAGGAGCGGCTGGAGCGGTTCATGCGAAACCTTCCTGGGGCGGCACGTCGCGAGGCAGCTCCGCAGCGCGGGGCGCCGGCAGGAGATCGCGAGGGGACGGGCCGAAAGTGTGGTGCGGGGCGTGGACGGTGAAACCGTGCGGCACGTCACCTCAGGTCGGTGCTCACCGCGCGGGGCGGGAGTGAACGACCTCGAACCGTGAGCTGTCACGGCAGGGCGGCGATCCGGACGCGGCGCTGGGCGTCTCGCGTGGGGATGGCCGCCGGTGGCGGAGCCAGGGGGCCGGAAACGGCCGGGAATGTGCGTCGTGGCGCAATGCCGAGGGGCCCGCACCGGGCATCATGTACGCGGTGCGGGCCCCTCGCTACCAGGCGGGTGCCGTGGCAGAAAAACTACAGCGGACGAATGTTCTCGGCCTGCGGGCCCTTCTGACCCTGCGTGACGTCGAACTCGACCTTCTGGCCCTCGAGCAGCTCACGGAAGCCGTTGGCGTTGATGTTCGAGTAGTGGGCGAAGACGTCAGCGCCGCCACCCTCCTGCTCGATGAAGCCGAAGCCCTTTTCCGCGTTGAACCACTTCACAGTGCCATTAGCCATAAAGAAATCTCCTTCAAGGGGCCGTCCGAAGCACGCACAGTGCGCGCTTCGAGTCGCCGCGATGAGCACCCGCCCGGGGAAGAGCCGGGAAACAAAAAGGCGCCTGCGAAACATCAGCAGGCGCACACAAAGTTCATGGGAACCACTACTGCAACTAAGGAGACTCTAGCAGGCCCGGGCCCGCCACGGGCGAACATTCCACCCCCGGTTCTGCGGCGCCTCGCGCCGGGCGCCGCCGACCACGAGACCGCAGGACCGTCAACACGCCTGATCGGCAGCCTGGTCGGGCACCAGCTGCAGGGCCTTCGGAGCCCGCTGCCCGGCTTCCCCGGACGGGCGGGTCGCGCAGTCCCCGAGCCGCCCGCCCTGCTACACCGGCCCCGCACCGCGCCCACCGGCGCCACCGGTGATCATTGCGGGCAGCGTGCACGAAATTCTTGCCGCAGCTCCGAAATCGAATACGCCGAAAAAGGCCCGCTCCCGCGATTTTCAGCGCATACTGCAGGGGATGACGAAATCCGTAGCAGTTCGCCGCGTCCTGCCCACCAGTCCCTTCAAGGCCCGGATCGAAGCGCCGCGCAAGCACTTCGCCGTCGGCGACCGCGTCACCCACGACACCTACGGCCTCGGCCGGGCCATCGGGGTCGAAGGCGACAGCGACATCGCGGTCCTCGTCGACTTCGGATCGCGGCTGGAACGCATCACCCAGCCCTACACCGCGATGTTCAAACTCTGACCCAGGACGCCCGCGGCTCCCAGCCGGGAACACCGCAGCGCACAGGATGCGTCCCCGGACAGCGCGCGCCGACACGCCTCCCAGGGAGACACACACCCCGGCCGGGCCGAACGGCGCCCACCGGTCCGGCCCGGAGCCTCACCTGCAATGGCCGGAAAGACACGCGACGAGCCGCCTTTGGCGCCGGCAGCGGGCCGGGCGGGCGATAAACCCCGCGCGTGGATGACAAACACCTGTTTGAGTCCGTCTGCGCGGTGCTCTCCCTCCGAGGGTTCGAGCCGGCACCGCCCCAGGCCACCGGGCTCTCCGCCCAGCAGCGTCCAGGCACCGGCCTGGTGCTGGCATGGAGTCCCGGCCAGCACCTGATCGGCCCCACCCTCCAGGCCTGTCCGCATCCCGCCGATGCCGCCGGGCGCACCGAGTTCTGCGGCATCCGCAACGCACTCGTACTCGCCCTGCCGAAAGTCCTCGGCGCCTCGGGCTTCACCGTCACCACCCTCGGAACCGACCTCCTCGTCACCGCCGGCCCACACGATCCAGCCGATGCCCCGGCCCCCACGGCTGCTCCCATCTGCCCCGCACCACGGCGCAGCCGACCGGCACGTCAGGGCGCCGCCGCGTAGCCCCCGGCCGCGCGGCCGACGCGAGGCCCGTGGCCGCCACGGCCGCCGCCCAGGCCCTTGGGCCATGGATGCCATGTCCTATTCTTGGGGGCATGTCGAACCCTGACGGGCTGCTCGTCGACATCGCCGCGATGGTCGAGTCCGAGCACAGCAACCAGATGTCCCTGACCGTCGTGGTCCCCGGAGCGGTGATCACCGGCAGGCTCGCGCCGGTGACCCTGTGGTGGGAGCGGGTGGCGGAGGTCCTCCAGGCCTCGGAGCACCTGAAGCCGTTCGCCGCCCTCTTCGCCCCGCCCGCCGACGGCCCGCCCGCACGGCCGACCCACCTGCATCTCCACCGGGCGAAGATCCTTCAGGGCGACTTCGGACTGCCCCACACCGGCGGCATGTACCGCATCGCCATCGAAGACATCAGCAGCTGGACCATCGGCGACCTCAGCTACTCCGACACCTGATCGCGACGGCAGGCCACATAGCCGTCCGGCGTGGCATCCTACGTCCCCGCACCAGGGAGTCGTTGAGCGTTGAGCGGGGCGTGACGTGGCGTACGCCTGATCCGCTTTGACGGACACTCCTGCCATCCGGCCCCGTCATCGACATCCCTGCCGCTTGGTCGTCGGATGGGCCACCGGCGACCACCTGCGGACCGAGCTCGTCGCCGACGCCCTGCCCACCGCCTCCCACCAGCGGTGCCCGAAGGGCCACCCGGTCATCTCGGTTCCAGGTCGGCTGCATCGGACCATGCCCTTGCCAAGTCCTTCTTCACCGCCTTCGAAAGGGAGTTGGCCAGCGACCGGATCGGCTCAGCCTGGCAGCGGCCGGACTGCGATCTTCGAATGGATCGAGAGCTGGTACGACGTACGAAGGCTGCACAGCAGCCTCAACGACCGCAGTCGCGCTGAGTGCGTGACCGTCCCCTCAGCCCGGCCACCACAACGATGGTGTCCGTCCAAGCGGAGCAAGATCATTCCCTTCTGATGGCCCATCAGGCCATCTCCGGCAACATTCCGTACCTCGGGGAACCCCACCTAGGAACGCGCACTCATGTCTGTCGGTGTCCATCGCCGGGGTTGCGGCAAACTGCTCAGGATCTGGTCTCGACGCTCGTCTGTGTCGCGTGCGCCGTCTGGGCCGGTCGGCACAGAACGATGGCGGCGGTGTCGTGGGTCCTGCCTCGGAATGCCCCGGCCGCAGTGCCGGTCTCGGCTTCGCGTGTCACGGCGATGATCTGGCCGGGTCCGGAATCGGACAGCTCGGCCATGAAGCGCGGCCAACTCCAGCCGTACCGCTCCGGAAGGCGGGCAGCGCCCTCGGACAGGACGGCGAGCTGGTGGATCTGCGACAACGGGATACTGGCCGTCAGCGCCTGGTCGGCGGCCTCGGGTTTCGCACCGGCCACCCAGAACCCACCGGCGGCAGCGCTGTTGCGGTAGCCGCGTACGGCTTCCTCCGTATACGAGTCCAGATACGCCGCCCGGTCGTCGACGATCACCTCGACCGCTCCGTTGGTCCGGTGCAGCGCCACGGGCGAGTGGCCGAGCACCAGGACGTCCAGGCTGCCGCTGCGCTCACGGACCACCGCGACGGTCGAGGAGGGACTGTCCGCGTTCGTCATGTCACAGGTCTGGCTGTGCTTCCCGACCAGCGCGGTCAGGGCGGTGCGCAGGATCTCCCGCAGGCCGGCCGGGCCCTGCGTGAGCAGTTGCGCGCAGAGGAGACCCGCCAACTGCTCGACGTACCAGGTGACATCGTGGGCGCAGCCCGTCGTGGCTCCGGTGGCGGTGGCGCCGTCCAGGACGAAGGCGAACGCCGGCCCGGTGACGACGGCGGCCTCGCTGACGCCGCCGGGCGTCGGGGCGGTCGCGTGCGTGATCTCGAACGGCATTGAACGTCCCTTGGTCGGGCGGGTCGGGCGGGTCGGGCTCCGGGAGCGTGAACGGCCGAGGTCGCTTGGCCGGCCATGCCGGGCGGGTATTGGCCGGCAGGCTCGGGCGGCCGGCCTGTGCGGGCCGGTGCCCTGCCGTGCGCGGCTCCCCGGCGAGACAGGGAGAGGCGCGGGTCCTTGCCTGCCTCAGAGCGGCAGGAGCACCATGTCCGGCGGCGGCGTCAACGATGCGGCGCTTCTGCGGCTCGGTGCCCGGCGGTCGATCGACATGCCGCCCACCACCAGGGCGAGCCGAAGCCGGAAGGCATAGGCGCGGCGGGTGAGCGCATGCGAGGCGCGCTGGGCGAACCCGTCTGGCGCGGAGGATGATTGAGGCGGCATCGGCTGCAGGTGCGTCGCGGGGGTGCGGCCGGCGGGGGATCGCCTGGGAGTGCTTGCGGGCAGCGGCCTCGAGGCAGCGACTTGGTGCGGGTAGCGGTCGGTAATGGGAATGCGAAGAACCCTTCTCGGACGACACGTCTTGGGGAATCTCCGCGGCGCGGGGCGCGGGAGATCGCAGGTGACGGGCCAGGAATGTGACATGTGGGTCGGTGGGAAGGACTCGCGCGGAGCGGGAGTCGGCGTCCGGCGTGAGTGCAGTGGCTCGGAGCGCAGCGCCCACCGTGCCGGGTCCGGGTGCGGACGGTGTCTGGGAGACGTGCGCTCGGCGCGTACCGGGTCGGAGCCCGGGCCTGAGCGGCCGGGAAGGTGCCATGGCAAGGGCGAGTGGCCCGCACCGGGCGTGTACGCGGTGCGGGCCACTCGCTGCCAGGCGGGTGCCCGGCGAAACTACAGCGGACGGATGTTCTCGGCCTGCGGGCCCTTCTGGCCCTGCGTGACGTCGAACTCGACCTTCTGGCCCTCGAGCAGCTCACGGAAGCCGTTGGCGTTGATGTTCGAGTAGTGGGCGAAGACGTCCGGGCCGCCGCCGTCCTGCTCGATGAAGCCGAAGCCCTTTTCCGCGTTGAACCACTTCACGGTGCCATTAGCCATAAAGAAACTGTCTCCTTCAAGGGACTGATCCGGATCCGGCAGCGTGCGCAGATCCGAGTCGCGGTGATGACGGCCCGCCCAGGGGAAGACCCGGGAAAACGAAAATGCGCCCAGCCGTCACAAACCAGCAGGCGCATACCAGAGTTCATGGGACCACAACTGCAACTCGCCAGACTCTACCAGGCTCCGCGTCCCGACGGCGGGGCGGAAGCGGGGCGTGTGGCACATCGCCCTCGGAGCTGCTGCTCGCGGGTGACGGCACGGCAGAAGTCTTGACGCTCGTGCGCCGTCAGGCGATCGCGGTGTACCTGCGAGCTGAGGGTGGGAGAGACGGCCCGGCGCCGACCGCCCTGCCACGCTGGATGGCGGGCGGCCGGCGCTGGTAGTGCCGCCCGGGTCAAACAGCGATCGTGAGGTCGGCGTGGCCGCACAGCAGCGCGTAGCCGCGGGGAAGGCCGGCGAGGAGGCGGTCAGTGGCCGCCGGCGAGGTCGGCGAGAGCGGCCAGGGCGGAGGAGACGTCCCAGCGGGCGGCGGTGAGGCTGGTGTTCAGGGGCGCTGGCCGGGCCGGGGGCGGCCGAACAGGAGGTCGTAGCCGGGCGGCAGTTGGAGCAGGACGCGCTCGGTGAGATCGTCGCCGGCCGCGTCGGCCACGGTGGACAGAACGGCGCCGATGTCCCACAGGGCGGTGGTCTCGGTGGCGCCCTCGATCCAGGCCGCGGTCGCGCGTGCGAACCGCTCGGGGTTGAGCGGCTCGGCGGCCTGCAGCGGGTTGAGCAGGATCAGGGCGAAGGTCTCGGGCAGGCGGGCTGCCAGTTCGGCGCGCACGTTGCCGACCAGGTGGGCGCCGAGCAGGGCCAGGACGACGCGCGCCGCCCGCTCGGCCTCCCGGGGTGTGTCGTACTCACCGCGTTCCCAGACCTCTTCCAGGAACGCCTCCCATCGAAGAGCCACGGTTCCTCTCCCTCCGTTCCGGGGCGTCGGCGTGAACGCCGTCGACGCCCGGTCAGGGCTCGGCGACCAGGCGCCGGTGCAGACCGATGAGCTTGCCCAGCCGGACCACGCGGCGGCCGGCCCCTCGCAGGACCAGCTGGCTGCCGCACCAGTCGGCCTGGTTGCGGGCATGGACAGGAGCGCCCCGGGCCCGCGCAGTCCATGAACGTCACCTCCGGCGGATCGAGCACCACCTCCCGATGTGCCCCGAGCGCGGCGGTCACGGCACGGCGCAGCGCGGGGCGGTGTCAAGGCCGATCCCGCCGCACGCCCGCAGCGCGAAGGGTTCGTGACCCTGGTCGTCGCGTGGCGGTCTCCCTCCGTCGGCCCGGCCCGCACGGCGTGGTGTGCCGGGGCGGCCGGGCCGGGCGGTGGAGCCGGCGGGGGGCCGTCCCGCAGGGCCCGGGGGTCGGCGGTGCGGGACGGCGGTCCGGGGATCCGGTCAGGCCTGGATCTGTTTGCGGCTGCCGCTGTGGCTGATCTCGACCTTGCGGGGCTTGGCCTTCTCCGCGACCGGGATCTTCAGCGTCAGCACGCCGGCGTCGTAGTCGGCGCTGATCCCCGTGGGGTCGAGGGTGTCGGAGAGCATGACCTGGCGGGAGAACACGCCGAGCGGGCGCTCGGACAGCTCCCACTTCACGTCGTCGCCTTGGTGGCGGGGGCGGCGTTCGGCCCTGACGGTCAGCATGTTCCGCTCGACGTCGACGTCGATCGCCTCCGGGTCCACCCCGGGCAAGTCGAAGCAGATCACGTACTCGTCGCCCACGCGGCAGGCGTCCAGCGGCATCGGGGCCGGCCGCGACCACGTGCCGGTCGTGCTGAGGAACTGCTGGGTCAGGCGGTCCAGTTCGCGGAACGGGTCGGTGCGCATCAGCATCACGAAACACCTCCACTGATCGAATGGGTGCCAGTGCGTTTCACCTGAGTCTGTTCTAGCATGTCATCCATCCAATGACAAACAGCGAAGTCGCCGAAGGAATGACATCCATGGGAAAGCGGCCCGACGTACCCGCCACCGGCGGCGGCCCATCCACGGGACCGGCGTCCTTCCTCGCTGCCGCCGCCGCGCTCGCCGCCATCGACGACGCCGTCCGCACCGCGCGGAACACCGCCCCGGACACCCGGCCCGGCGCCGACGCATTGGACGAGGGGCCCGTCCCGCCCTGGCCGCGCTCACCAGCGCCCTCGGCGCCACGGATCCGGCCGACCTGATAGCGCTCCTCGCCGGCATGCGTCCCTACCTCACCGCCGCCCATCCCGACCTCGCCGCCCGCCTCGACGACCTCACCGACCGCAAGGACCGCCTCCGCCATGACAGCGACCGACGACGCACCTGACCCCCTCGCCGCTGCCGAAGACCGCTGGCAGCACATCGAAGACCGGCTGGCCGCCATCGAGCGCCGGATCCAGGAACAGAGCGGCGACGCCATCGCCACCATCGACGCCTGCCTGGCCAGACTCGACACCCTCCACCACGACCTGGCCCACGGGCCCTGGCCCCCGCATGCCTTCCCCACGCCCCCAGAGGCTCCGACCATCCCACCGAAGCAACCAGCGCGAGCGCCCACGCAGAACCCCTCCGACCCGGTTGGCCACCGGCACGCACCTACCGTCCCGAACGCACCGCGACACGCCCCGGAGGCCGCCAGGCAGCGGTCCGGGTACCCGTGTACGACAGGGAGAACCACCGCTCCCGAGACTCCCGGCGATACGCCGCGATCTGATGCCACGACCGAGCGGAGCCGCCGACTTCACCCTTGTCCTGCCTGGCTGGACACCCCCACCCCACTCCTGGCGTTGGCGAGGCGGCCGGGATGAGGCGGAGTGCTCTGCGTGCGTGTTCCACGCTGTCGCGGCGTGGGACACGGGCAGGTGACGCGGCAATCGCCGGCTTGGGCAGCCACCCCCGCCGGCAGTCTCGGTGCCCTGTGGCCACACCAGTCGGTGCAGTAGCGGCGGGCGCGACCGGTGGAGGCCGGCGGTAGCGCCGAGGTTCAGCCCGGGCAGTGGCCCGGGCTGAACGGGTGTGGCCAGGCGTTCCGGGAGTCGCTTGACGCGGTGGTTCTCAGCGCAAGGGATTTCAGCTGGTCCCAGGCGGGGCGATGGCAGTATCGCCGGGCACTTGGATGGCCTCAGGGCACCCGTGGTTAGGAAAGGCGGTGCCGTGGGCCGTGTCGGCTGGCGCAGGGGCAGAGCCTTCGCGCCAGGGGCCGGTTGCGCCGGGTACTGTGACCGGCGTTAGCCGTGTCGGCTCATCGGCGCGGACGAAGGGTGCGGGGCGAGCCCGTTCGATGGGAGAACTGCGATGTCCGGTCGCTTCGACTGCTCGGATGCCTTCGAGCGTGCCATGGGCTTGCGCGAGGCCGTCTCGGCGGTGCGGCGGGGTGAGATCGTGGTGCTGCCCACCGACACCGTCTACGGGGTGGGCGCCGATGCCTTCAGCCCTGAGGCCGTCGCCCGGCTCCTCGGTACCAAGGGCCGAGGCCGGAACATGCCCTCCCCCGTGCTGGTCGGCTCGCCGGGCGATCTGGATCTCCTGGTCGACGACCTGCCTCAGCGCGCGCGAGAGCTCATGGAGGTGTTCTGGCCGGGCGGGCTGACCCTGGTCGCCCGCCACAAGCCGTCGCTCGTCTGGGATCTCGGCGAGACGCACGGGACCGTGGCGGTACGGATGCCCGCACACGCGGTCGCCATCGACCTGCTGGTGGAGACCGGGCCGCTGGCCGTCTCCAGCGCCAACCTGACCGGCAAGCCGTCGCCGCAGGACTGCGACGCCGCACGCGGCATGCTCGGTGAGGCGGTGGCCGTCTACCTGGACGGGGGCCCGACGCCGGCGGCCGTGCCGTCCTCGATCGTGGACATCACCGGCCAGTCCCCCGTACTCCTGCGCGCGGGCGCGGTCAGCGCCGAACAGCTGCGCAAGGTCGTGCCGGACCTGGGGGAACGCTGATCAACCGGGTCGGGCCACCGAGTCGGCGGGCAGGTCGAGGCCGCGGGCGGTGACCAGGTGGGCGGTGCCGTCGGCGATGGCGGCGCGGGTGGCCGCTACCGCGCCGCACGCGTCGTGGCCGAGCACCACAACCAGCGGCGAGCCGAGCACGCTCACCCCGTACTCGATGCTGCCCAGAACCTCCGGCCCCAGGACGTGCCCGGCGGTGCGGACCACGAACGGGTCGCCCAGCCCCCGGTCGAAGATGATCTCGGCGGCCAGCCGGGAGTCCGAGCAGCCGAACAGCACCGCGAACGGGCTCTGGGCGGGTGCGGTCTCGGTGCGGCGGGCGGCGTCCTGGTTCGGGTGCTCCGAAGCTCCGGCGACGAACCGCCGGTTGCCGGCCAGCAGCGTCGGTGAAAGGGGGCGGTGAGGCGTAACCCGGCTCGTCGCGTTCAGCTGGCCGCGGCCCCTTGGGTGGTTCGCGCGTGCAGAGGGGAGACGACAGCGGCGTAGCAGTTTCCGGGCAGGTCGGTGACCCAGTCGAAGGTGTCGAGGGTGACGCCGTGCTGGGAGGCGGCGTGGAGCATGTCGGCCAGCAGGGCGGTCGCGGCACCTTTGTCCTGCTCGGTGCCCTGGTCGAGGCGGCGATCGGCGGCTTCGTTGACGCGGTCGGCCAGGGTGCGGTTCTTGCGGTCGGTGTACTGGTACACGCTTCTGTCGCCTTGGTCGGGCGGCCGCCGGGTGGCCGGCGTTCGTTTCCGGCTGCCGAAGCGGGTGATGGCGGCGGTGCCGAAGGGGCGTGGATGCCGAACCGGGCGCTGCGCACGCGTCCCACCGGGGCCAGGGTCGACTCCGGCGGGACGCTCGGTTCGATGCGGCTCGGGTGCGGCGCCCCAGGCCCTTCCCTGCGGCGTGTGCCGGGCGGGAATGGCCGAGCGCGGTGCGGGGTGCGGCCGGCCGGGCTGGTCGGTTGTACGGCGGGCCGCACCCCGGCGGGGGTTACAGGGCGCGGGTGAGGCGGTCGGTCAGCAGGCGTGTGAAGCGAGCCGGGTCGGGCAGGTCGCCGCCTTCGGCGAGCAGGGCGCTGCCGTGGACGAGTTCGGCGGTTTCGGCGAGCGCCGGGTTGTCGGCTCCTGCCTGGTGGGCCTGGTGCAGGGCGGTGATGAGGGGGTGGGTGGGGTTGAGTTCGAGGATGCGCTTGACCTGGGGGAGCTCCTGGCCCATGGCCCGGTACATCTTCTCCAGGGTGGGGGTCAAGTCGTGGGCGTCGCCGACCAGGCACGCCGCGGAGGTGGTCAGGCGGGTGGAGAGTCGGACCTGCTTGACGTGCTCGGCCAGGGTGGTCTGGAGCCAGGCGAGGAGGGGGGCGAAGTCCTGTTCGCGCTGGGCCTTCTCCGCCTTCGCCTCGTCACTGCCTTCCCCGTCGGCGTCGTTGTCGAGGTCGACCTGGCCCTTGGCGATGGACTGGAAGCGGTGGCCGTCGAAGGCGGGAATCTGGTCGGTCCAGACCTCGTCGACGGGGTCGGTGAGGATCAGGACCTCATAGCCCTTGGCGGTGAAGGCCTCCATGTGCGGGGAGTTCTCCACCATCGCCCGGTTCTCGCCGGTCAGGTAGTAGATGGTGTCCTGGCCGTCCTTCATCCGCGCAACGTACTCGCGCAGCGTGGTCGGCTTCTCCGCATCATTTGTCGAGGCGGCACTGACCAGTTCCAACAGCGCGTCGGTGTTGTCGCGGTCCTCGATCAGGCCCTCCTTGAGGACCCGGCCGAACTGCTCCCACAGCTTCGCGTAGGTCTCGCCGTTCTTGGTCTGCATGTCCTTGAGAGCGCCGAGGACCTTCTTGACGAGGCGCCGGCGCACGGCGGTGATCTGGCGGTCGTGCTGCAGGATCTCGCGGGAGACGTTCAACGACAGGTCGTGGGCGTCCACCACGCCCTTGACGAACCGCAGGTAGTTCGGCATCAGCGCGTCGCAGTCGTCCATGATGAACACCCGCTTGACGTAAAGCTGCACGCCCCGCCTGGTGTCGCGGGAGAACAGGTCGAACGGGGCGTGGGCAGGGATGAAAAGCAGCGCCTCGTACTCGAAGGTGCCCTCGGCGCGCATGTGGATGGTCTCGGCCGGGGCCTGCCAGTCATGGCTGATCTGCTGGTAGAACTCGTTGTACTCGGCCTCGGTCACCTCGCTGCGCGGGCGGGCCCACAGGGCCTTCATCGAGTTCAGCGTCTCCAGCTCGCCCGCAGCCCCACCGTCGGCGTCGGCGCTGTCGTCGGTAGTGGTACTGACGGGCTCGGTGGCCATCCGGATGGGCCAGCGGATGAAGTCCGAGTACTGCTTGACGATCTGCCGGATCTTCCACTGGGCCAGGTAGTCGCCCAGCCCGTCCTCGCTGTCCTCGGCCTTGATGTGCAGGATGACCGAGGTGCCCACCGGCAGGCCGTCGGCCGGCGCGATGGTGTAGGTGCCCTCGCCGTCGGACTCCCACACGGTGCCCTGCTCGGTGCCGGCGCGACGCGTGTGGAGGGTGACCTTGTCGGCGACCATGAACGCGGAGTAGAAGCCGACGCCGAACTGCCCGATCAGGTGCTGCGCGGCGTCCGCGTCCTTCGCCTCCTTGATCTTCGCAAGCAGGCCGGCGGTGCCGGACTTGGCGATGGTGCCGATCAGGTCGACGACGTCGTCTCGGGTCATGCCGATGCCAGTGTCCCGCACCGTCAGGGTGCGGGCGTCCTTGTCGACCTCCAGGATGATGTGCGGGTCGGGGGCCTCAAGGGTGGTGTCGGTGAGGGATTCCAGACGGAGCTTGTCGAGGGCGTCGGAGGCGTTGGAGATCAGCTCGCGCAGGAAGATGTCCTTGTTCGAGTAGATCGAGTGGATCACCAGCTGCAGCAACTGGCGGGTCTCCGCCTGGAACTCCAGCGTCTGGGTCGAACTGGCCACGGGAGGCGTCTCCTTCGAGGGTTCGGATCGGGTCAAGCCGCCGGGGCAGGCGAGCGTTCTGCGTGGCCGGCCCCGGGGGTGTTCAGATGTGGCTGAGGGGCTGGTAGGGCTGCTCGGGGCGGGTGTGGCCGGGGCGGGCGGTGCCGTAACAGGACAGGAAGAGCTTCCAGCCGTCGCGGCACTCCAGCGTCGCGCCGTAGCGGACCGCGGGCGGGTCCGGGCGCGTGCTGTACCGGTCGACGCGCACGATGCCGCCAGCCGCGATGGCAGAGGCGACCAGGGCCTGCTCGACGAGGTCCACCGGAACCGACGAGCCCGTGAGGTCCGGCACATCCACGCTCTCGGCGCCGTCGCCGGTGGTGATGGTGGGCGCGGGGCCGCTGGCGCCGGTGATGGTCCACCACACCTGTCCGCCGCCCTCCAGGGTCACAGTCAGTCCGTAGGGGCTGTCGTCGTCACGCTTGCCGGCACCGGTAATGCCCGGTATGCCCAGGGCACGCTCGATGAGCAACTGCTGCAGGTCGGCTGGAGTCATGGGAGTCGGCTGGGGTCGGGACGGAGCGACCGTCACGGTCCGGAAGATTCGGGCGGTCTGCACGCCGGTAGCCGTCAGGGCGTCAACTCGCGCCCCGCGTGCCGGGGCAGATGCCGCGTGCAGGCTTACGGCGGTAAGCCGGTCCACAGCGTGCGGGTCGCGGACCGACAGCGGCGTGCCCCGGGGCGGTCACGGGTCGGCTGGCGGTGTGCGGCGCTGCCGGTCGCTGTCGGCGCGCAGTTGGTCGGCTCGGGCGGTGAGCTGATCGAGGCGGTCGGTGATCTTCGGGTGGTTCGCCTCCAGGAGGGGCCGGGTCTCGGCGAGCGGGGCAAGCAGACGGGCGGGGTCGTGGTGGCCGAGTGCATCCAGGAGGCGATCTATGGCGGGGGCCGCTTGGGGGCTCAGGCCGTCCAGGGCGCCGATCTGTCCGGCGAGGCGGCGCAGGTCGGCGGCGTTGTCGCGGGCCCAGGTGGTCACCGCGCGGTCGGCGGCGCGCTGGTCGCGCGTGGCCTGGACGCGCTGCTCGCCGGTGCTGCCCGCCTCGGTGCCGGCATCAGCGTTGGGACGCAGGCGCAGGTAGCGGCGTTCGGCGGCCTGGCGGCTCTGGACGCCCAGCGGTTCGGCGAGGTCGGCCCAGGTGGCGCCGGCGTCGCGGGCGGTCTCGATCAGGCCGGTCTCCCAGTCGGCGAGCTCCTCGCGCAGGTGGCGCAGCAGCAGGAGTGCGGAAAGGGCCTGCTGCGGATCGCTTTGTCCTGCGTCGTCCGGGGGTGCGTGGCGGGCGGTGCGGGCGGCGGCGTCCATCATGCCCAGCGCGGCGGCGGCGGCCAGGAACGAGGCCGGCCCCACCCCGGCCGCGCCGGTGTCCTGGGTATCCATGTCGTCACTCTTTCGCTGACTGGGTGCCTGTCATCGTATGGATGACATGTTACACGGTTCGCGCCGCACCGGTGCGGACCACCTGCGCCGGCTCCACTCCCTTGCCGAGCGCCGGCGCCACGCCCCCGGCCTTGACCGCTCCTTCGATCCCCGTGACGGTCTTGAGGATCGCCAGGTAGTCGGCGGGCAGCACGCCGGCATCCATGCCTTCCTCGCGGTGCGGGACCAGCACCATCCCGCCCGCCCCGGGAGTGGTCGTGACCCGCTCCAACTCCTCGGCCATGGCGGGGTCGTCCGCCCCGCCGGCCGCTGAGCGTCGGCGAACTGCCCGAACACCACTGAACACCCCGCCCTGGTCGACGGCGCGGGCGAGTCGGGCACCGGGGCAGCGGGTCTGCCGGGGATCGGGGGGCCGGGAACGGCGGTGAGCGCCGCGGACCGGCAGGACCTGTCGGTGAAGGCCGAGCCGGGTGGGGTTCAGTGCACGGAGGTGGCCGTGGGGTCGGCGCCCGGGAAGGCGGGTGCGGCGGCCGAGTGCGTGCAGGTCGCCGACGGCCCGGCGGGTCGTAGGAGTGTTTCCGAGGCCGTCAGCAGCACGCAGGACGGTGCCGGGGCGTGCTCGATCGGCAGCGCGGGGTACTGGTCGTACGAGCGGTTCGGGTCGTGCCTGAAGGACATGACCACGACCTACACGCTGCGCGACGACAAGGACACCGCCATCGGTTCGGCCCAGCTCAAGATCAACCTGAGCATGTCGCTGAGCGCCACGAGCTCGATGTGGACCGAACTGGTGACGGTCACCATGGTGTCCTCGACCAGCAACGTGCCGAGCCTCAACATCGCGTTCGACGCCAGCTGTACGGCGCCCTGCCAGATGGGCGCGGCCAAGCCCTGGGCGGGCGCCCGTACGCTGACGCCCGGGACGTCGGCGCAGGGTACGGTCCTGTACTCGGACTCGCCCGCCGTCGGGGCTGTCGACTCCCTGGCGAACGAGTACCACATGTACGTCACGCAGGACAACACCATCCCCCTGCAGCCGAACGTCAACTGGACCAATCCGCGCAAGGTCCGCTGCGACAACGCCGTCCACGAGCCGGGCAAGGGCTCGCCCGGATGCGTCTACGCCGACGTCCGGCCCGACCTGTCCTACTCCCTGACGGACTACGGTGCGGCGGCCGCGACCTACGCCTTCGCACTGAACTACCTGCCCAACATGCCCAAGCAGTTCACGCGGCTGAAGGGCGACAGCGAGCCGAACCGCAAGCGCACCTGCGGCGCGCAGAGCACGGTGCCGTTCGCCCAGCTGGACCCGGTCGCGTTCCCGGAGGACAGCTGCGACGAGTTCCCCTTCGCCGGGACGTACCAGGGCGGCACGAACGGCGGGCTGTGCGCCGAGATCGTCCCCCAACTCACCAACGGCAACTGGACGTTCCGTGAGACGACCGGACACCCGGTCACGTACAAGGAGTCGTGCGTGCGGGGCCACGTCCCGCTCCCGGTCAACAAGGCGGCCGGCGGGAAGTACGGCAGCTTCGTCCAGACGCAGCGCCTGATCGACACCGAGGCGTTCACCGTCTCCTGGACGACCTGACGTCCACGGGTCCCGGCCCGAACGACACCGTGGCCGCGCCCGGAGGACAGGCCCCCGGGCGCGGCCACGGAGCCCCGACAACGAACGGCCCAGCAGAAAGAGGATCGCGACGATGACCACGCAGGAGCCCTGGTGGGCGCACGACATCATCGTGTGCCTGACCTTCGCCCGCCACCGCGGCCCCGCGCACGTCCTCGACGCCTACGGGGCAGCCGCCGAACCGGTCCGGGAGCTGACGCTGCAGCAGGCCCGCACCACCCTCCCGATCGCGGAGGGAGGCGTCGTCCTGCGCACCGGTGTCCTCGGGGACGGGGAGTGGGCGTTCTGCCACGAGAGCGGCGAGCCCGAGGGCTTCAAGGAGGCCGTGCTCTCACGCCTGTCGGCAGGCACCGAGGCCGTCCAGCTGTACAGCGTCAACGGCATGACCACCCTCGAACGCTACCGGGACGGCGTACGGATCGAGTCCTTCGAGGCGGGCTTCCCGTCGACGCTGCGCAGCGGCCCGGACCACCCGCTGTGGGACGCGGTCCAGGTGCTCCCGGACCGCTCCACGGCCACGCAGGCGGCCGAGGGCGTCCAGGCGTACCTGGGCGTCCGCATCGACGGCGACGTCCTGGAAGGCCCCCTGCCCACCGCGTACCTGCCTCCGGAGCGACGGGCGCCACTCTCCTCCCGCGCCCCCGCAGCCCCGGAGGACGCGTCCTCACAGGGGCTCGGCCGCCTCCTCCCAGGGCTTCCCCCGCACCCCTAACCCGCCGGCGCAGGACGCCACCGCTCGGGACGCCACCGGCCTCGACCTCCACCCCGCCAGAATGGGGTCTGTACAGCCAAAGGCTCCGTCCCGTAATCGGTGGTGACGAAGGGTGACGTCGGCCGTTGGCATGATGCGCGTGATGTCAACGAGCTTGTGAGCGTGGTGTTTTCGGGGCTGTCGGCCCTCGTCATCGAGGGGGTGGCGAACGAGGGCGAGGTCATCCGGGTGTCGGCGCGGACGCGGGATGATCCGGTGCCGTGCCCGGTGTGTGGGCGGCCGACGGGGCGGGTTCACGGGTTCCACGGCCGGGTGGTCGCGGATGTCGCGCCGGAAACTCGACGGCTTCGGATCTTCCAACACGAGGGGCGAGGATTTCACCCCCCTCGATGAACCAAAAACCAAGCTACCCGATCGCCTCCCAGGTTGGGCCGACATCGAGCGACGCATGGCCGAGATCGCTGCCACCGCCGACCCGCCGTCTGCACCTCGGACGACATCTGCACCATCGTCGCCCCCGCGAAACCGTGGGAACGCCACCAATTGCGCGCGGGAAGCCAGCGGGGCCGGCTTCCCGCGCATCCGGGTGACACCGGGGAAGAGGCTCAGTCACCTTCCGGCAGCCAGCGGGCCGCCGCGCTCCGGGCGGACTGCACCGCACCGAGCCAACTGCCCACGGCTACCACCGTGGTAATGGCCAGCAACAGGCCGAGGACGGGCCAGGACAACTGTGCGCCGACGACAGGAGTGGTCAAGGGCCCTGAGAGCCAGATGTCCACCAGGGCTCCGAGGGCGGCGGCGACGAGCGAGGGGATGAGGAGCGTCCAGGCGGCGACGGAGGCGAAGAGCCTGCGGCGGCCGGTGAGCATCCCGAGCGGTGCGACGGTGCGGCTGAAGCGAATGAACTCGGCCATGCTGTTGAGGCCGATGGCGAGGCCGATGAACAGAAGTGCACACGAACCGAACAACGCGACCCAGGGCACCCTGCTGTTCTTCAGAAGTGCGCCCGTCAACCACTCACCCCCGGGAGGTGCGACCGAAGGGCTGAGCGACAGGTGCCGGCGGGCGAGCTGGGTGAGGGCGGCGGCGTCCAGGTCCCCTCCGTTCTGGGACATGAGAACAAGGTAGGAGGCTCCGTTGTCCACCGGCGGTGCCGGAACGGCGCCGGCTCGGAGAGTGAGCGAGTCCTGCTGGCCGTACCAGTTGGCCAGTTCCGCGAGCCGGTGATCGGCATCGCCGCGGTGCAGGAGCTGCGCACGCTCGGGGCAGGGTCGGTGGATCGTCTGCTGCAGCAGCGGGCACGGCGCCTGGAGTACGGCCGTCCCCTTCTTCTGCTCGTCACCTGCGGTCAGCTGGAGCGAGAACGCTTCGACCCCTTGGGGGAGCGCTTCCAGGAACGCTGCCGTGCGGGCGGCGTCGCGGGGTTCCTGGACGGTCAGCACGCTGGTGCCGATGCGGGCGGAGGTGGCCTTGGCCGCGATCATCGGCTGGCTGATCCGGCTGGAGTGCAGCTGCACCTGACCGACAAGGCCGACGGCCACAACGATGCCGGCGACCAGCCGCGCGGTCACTCCCGGGCGTGCGGTGAGCCATCGTCCGGCCACCAGCGTGCCCGTTCCGCCGTGCCGGTGTGCCATGCGGCACAGCAGGCGGCCGGTCGCGGCCATCAGCAGCGAGATCGCCGAGGGCAGTGTGGCCACGGTGAGGAGCACGCCGACCAGGTACACCAGCATGTAGAGGAACGGATTGCGGGGCGCCAGGAGGTCGGGGGCCCTGGTGGCGGCCAGCAGCCCCACAGGGAGCAGGGCCGGCCACCAGCGGGGCGGACGGCGTCGGGCCTGCGGGCGGGTGCCGTCGGTGTCACGACGTCGCCTGCCGTGGTGCCGGTGCAGGAGGACGACTCCGGCCAGGACGGTGGCCGCGGACGCGGCCGTGGTCAGGACGAGTTGTCCTGCGGCGGCGCGCACGTCGGCGGCGGGCAGCGGCGTGGCCACGAAGGGAACCTGAACATCGACGCCCTGATCGGACTGCCCAAGGTCCCCCCGGGCTGGCAGGCCGGCGACCTCGTGTAGGCACGGCCACGGGGTCGCCGCAGCAGATCGCGGTGACCCTCAGCCGACGGCTGCGGTCCCCGGCTGGTCCCCAGCAAGATCACAAAACGGCGGCGCCGCAGCTGCCCGCCACCTGTCGGACCATCAACAAAAAGGCCGCTGGCCTGGTATTTCTCCCGACCAACGGCCTTCCGACATCACTGTCGGGACGACAGGGTTTGAACCTGCGACCCCTTGACCCCCAGTCAAGGGGTTCACTTATTGTCGACAGCCGAGACCATGAGGTCTCGGCTTTCTTGTTGCTCAACCACCATGAGGTGCAAGTGACTTGGAACTTCGCTGCAAAAGTGCTGCCACAGGCTGCTGACGTTGGCTCAGTGTTACTTTGCGCACAAGTGTCCGTTTCGGATCATCAGCGCCCATAGGCGTTCATCAGGTGTGGTCCCAAAATGGTCCCCAGGCCGACCACCCCACCGCAGGCACTGCCTGTGATCGAGATCTGTCGGGCCTTCAGCAAGCGGTGTCACGCGTGCCCGACTGTCCTTGCGTCGATGCCGTCAGCCGACCCACGGGGCCGACGTCTGTGGGCGGATCATGGTCGCTTACCCACTGGCTACGGATGGTGATCTTCCGGGCGGTGTGTCGTCTTGAGCGTGTCTTCGCCGCGTGGTTCTGACGTGCTTCGCGCACTGCCCCGCACGCTCTGCCGCCACACCCGACGCGGCAGCCACTTTTGGCCCAGAGTCACCACCCAGTCCGAGAGAAGGGGAAGCTCATGGGACAGCGTGCGCAGCGGGGTCGGGTCTGCCGACGGTGTGGTTGTACGGACGGGAACGGCAAGCAGCTGGGTCCGTGGTGCGTGCGGCTACTCGAGGAGGCGGGTCACGGGTCGTGGACGTACTGCGTCGACCTGGCCCCGGAAAAGGGCAAGCTCCGCACCCGCCGGCGCGGCGGGTGCGCCACCCGGGCCGAGGCGGCCCGGGAGATGAAGGCGATGCTGGACGGTGAGCTGCGCGGGGTCTACGAGAACCGCCGCACCACCGTGGCGAGCTTCCTGCGGGAGTGGCTGGCGGCGAAGAAGGAGGTGCTCGCGCCCAACACCTACGCCGGCTACGTGGACTGCGTCGAGCGGGACCTGATTCCCGCCTTCGGTCACTACCGTCTCCCCGACCTGCGCCCCAAGCAGATCAACGGCTAGGTCGCCGCCCAGCAGAAGGCCAAGCGGGGTCGCGTCACCGTCTACCGGGCCGTGTCCACCCGGCGCAACGCGCTCAACGCCGCCGTCCGCTCCTGGCGGCTGCGCTACAACCCGGCCAAGCACTCCGTCCCGCCCAAGCCCGGCGCCGCCGTGCGCACCTGCTGGACCCGACCAGGCCGCGGCGTTCATGCGGCACAGCACGGAGCCCTTCAGCTGGCGGCCCACCCCGACGGCCGGCTCGACGGCCTGCTCTTCACCCGCCCCGACGGCGAGCCGCTGCGCCCCCAGCGGGTCCTCGGCCAGCTCCGCAAATGCACCGCAGAACTCGACCTGCCGAAGATCGGTCTGCACGACCTGCACCACACTACGACCAGCATCATGATCGCCGCCGGTATCCCGCTCGCCGTCGTCTCCAAGACCCTGCGCCACTCGAACCTCGCCATCACCGTCGATCTCTACGGCCACCTCCTCAAGGACTCCGCCGACGAAGCCGTCAAGGCACTCGCCTCCGCGCCCGACCGGGCGGACGCCGAGGTGGCCGGCCAGGCCGGTTGCTCTGCCGGTCGCCGCTTCGGCAAGGCAGCGTGAGCGGTCCGGCGCCAGGCCTTCATACCTAGCTGCTCATCGGCCGCTTCCGAGCCGCTGGTGTGAGTGCGGTCGGGTTCCTCTTCGTCGATGTCCGGCTGGAGGAGGTCGGGCAAGTCCTGTGCTGCCCAGTCCGGAAGGGTGACCGCTGCGGAGACCGGCAGCAGGGCATCACGCCGAAGGGACTCCTCCTCGAAGACGGCCTCGGTGAGCCAGGAGAACGTGTCGTCGTCCAGCAGATCGGGATGACAGGCGGCGGTGTCCGCGAGCCGCTCGGTGTCGGGGAAGGCGGTCGGGAGGCCGCCGTTGCCCGCGGCGCGAGCGACGGCGCGGCGGGCCGTGCTCTCATACCAGCCGGACCCCCACCATCCGCCGACGGACTCGGTACGGAAGCCGTGCAGAGTGAGCGGCCGCAGGACGGTTTCCGGTCCGAGGGTTTCGTCGGCCGTCTGCAAGTGGTCGATCTGGCGGTGGATGGAGGCGAGGATCGGTGCCCAGCCTTCATCGAAGATGTCGCTGACCGCGCGGCCGTCGGCGAGTCGGGGGTCTGTACCGTCATCCGCGACAACGACGCCCTCGCCGAGATCCGCCGGCTCGGCATCGGCGTCGGCCGCCAGGAGTGCATGCCCGGCTGGGACTCCGTCGCCGCCCGGTCCTGGTGCCCGGCGCTTCGGCCTGGGAGCCGGGTCGGCTGCGGACGGTGCGCTACCAAGGTTCTGGTTGACGGTTGGCCACTGACGCTGACTCGATGCACCTGAACCTCGCCTGCCGAACTGCGGAAGCCCGATGACCGGTTGCAGACCCCGTTGCCCGCGCGCCCGAACGGTCAGCTGCCGCGCCGACCCCAGGCCGAGACCATGGAGAACGCCAGGTCCCACACACAGGGATTCCGGAAGTCCGCGTAGACGTCGGCCAGTTCCGCCTCGGTGACCAGACCGGTGTCCACCATCTTCCGGGACAGCGGCTTCATGCTGAGGTGCAGCATGCGCGCCATGTCGTCCTGGCCATGGAAAGGGAGGGTGCTGACATGGGCTCCGATGTCAGTGAGGCCGTGGTCCACGAGCGGGGTCGGGAGGTGGCGTGTCCACGTGATGTCGGTGCCGGAGGTTTCGTGCATGACACGCCACATGGCGGCCATGGCGTTGCGGTGGTGCGGGCGCGGGGAGGTCCCGGAGGTGGTGTCGGCGGTCTCCTCGATGACGAGCCACCCACCGGGGCGCAGCCAGGAGACGAGACGTTCGAGGAGTTCGTCCCGCCGGGGAACGTGGATGAGGACGAAGCGGGTGTGGACGAGATCGAAGACGGGGCCCGGGTCGAAGTCTTCGGAGAGGGCATCGCCGGTGACGGTCGTCAGGCGGGGGTGGGCGGGCAGGAAGCGGTCGTCGCGGTCGAGGGCGGTGACCTGGGCCCCCTGGTCGGCGAGCCACCCGGCGACCGACCCGCTGCCCGCGCCGACCTCCAGGCAGTTGCGTCCGGCGGGGGAGACCAGGGAACCGATGACGTGCTGGGTGATGGGGTCGTAGACGGAGGTGAGGTGCCTCAGCCGGTCTCGTTCTTCCTCTGCCGAGAGGCTGAAGATCTGGTCGTAGGTGTGGTGGTCGCCGTGGTCCACGGGGTGCTTCCTTCCTTCCGCTGGTCAACTCACCATGCGGCGAGCTGACCGTAGTCGTTCCCGTTCGTCTCCGGTTGACGGAACGTCATGCTCCCCCTGGAGCCGCTGGGTGACTTGTCCGGCGGTGGATCCTGAGTTGCGGACCCCGGGGACGGAGGGTGGCCGACGTGGCGGTCTCGTGGACGCGGCCGGGTGTGGCCAGGCCGATCCGCCAGCGGGCCAGGACGGCCGCGGCGATGATCAGCAGCTCGGTCCAGGCGAAGGTCTCACCGACGCACTTGTGCGGTCCTGCGGCGAAGGGCATGAAGAGCTTGCGCGAAGCGTGGTCCCCGCGCTGGCGCCACCGGTCGGGGTCGAACCGGTGGGGGTCGGGGTAGCGGAGTGGGTCACGGTGCAGCGCGGCGAGGCTGAAGAGGATCTCCGAGCCCGGGGCGAGCCGGGCGCCGGCGTACTGAAGGGGGGCCACCGCGCGGCGCATCAGGATCCAGTTGGGGGTGTGGAGCCGGAGGGTTTCGCTGAGCGCGTGCCCGGTGCGCTCAAGGCGCGGCAGGTCGCTCCAGCCGACGGTGCCGTCACTGGCGACGGCTCGTACCTCCTCGCTCAGTTCGTCCTGCAGATCGGGATGGCAGGCGAGCTCGTAGCACAGCCAACTGAGTGTGGTGGCAGCCGTCTCGGTGCCTGCCAGCAGCAGCGATACCACCTCGTCCCGAACCTGGAGAGGGGCCATCGGCCGACCCGTCTGTTCGTCCCTGGCGGCGAGCAGCAGTGACAGCAGCGTGCTGTCCGGGCTGTCACGCCGGTCGACCTGCGCGACGATGTCGTCCACCACCGCGCGCAGGTCCTCGACTGCCGCGTCGAAGCGCCGGTTGGCGGGAACGGGCAGCTTCTCCAGGAGCGGCGAGGGGTACAGGGCCCGCTGGATGAACCCCGTGAGGACCACCGGCACGGCCTGGTGGATCCGGGCTTTGTGGCCGGCGCCGAGGCGGGTGGCGAACAGCGCCTCCAGCAGAACGTCCAGGGTGAGTTCGTGCATCCGCTCGCTGATCGTCAGCGGTGACTCCGGCTCCCAGCGGGACACCGCCCGGGCTGCCTCGCGGGTCATCACGGCGGTGTACGTGCGGATGCTGTCGCGGTGGAAGGCCGGCTGGAGAAGGCGTCGCTGGCGGAGGTGGAAGGCGCCCTCGGAGATGAACAGCCCGTTCCCCAGCAGCCCGCGGGCCTTGTCGAAGACGAAGCCCTTCTCGGTCTTCGCGGCGTCCTGGACGAGTAGCCTGTGCACGAGTTCGGGCGCGGTGAGCACATGGACCGGCCGCCGCCACAGCTGGATCCGCACGACGGGGCCCAGGTCCGCCAGCGACTGCAGGAAGGGCATCGGGCGGGTCATCAGCGGAATCAGGTGCCCGATCCCGGGCAGCCGGCCCCCGGCGCAGGGCGCCTCGCCGCCGGCCGTACTGCGGTCACGAGTCATGGCCGGCTCGCTGCGGGTGACGGTGTGTCGAATCGCGAACTTCCACGGGACCAGTCGATGTGCCCCCTTAGCCACAGCCCGAGGCTGCGCGCGTACACCGCGGTCGGTGCGGCGGCGTCGGCGCTGACGGCTTCGCACGCCTCGATGAAGTGGTTCATCTCCCGGTCGCGCATGGCGAGGGCCCGGTCCCGGGCTGCGGACGGGGAGCAGCGGTGGTGACGGGCGAGGACCTCGACGAGGTTGTGGCGTCCCTGGCCGCCGGCGCGCTCCTTGGCATGGGAGTACAGGTCGTTGTCCCAGCTGACCAGGTTCGCGGTGATGTCCGCAAGCCTGCGCAGCGTCGGGCCGTCCGCCTGCGCGGGCGGGAGTTCGTAACCGCCCACGATGTCGATGAGTGCCAGGCAGGTGTACGTCGCCCCCGCGTGGCGGCGCATGGCCACGTACTCGGCGAGCCCGGGGACGGCCGACGCCTCCCGGTTCGTGGCCTCCCAGACCTGCGCGGACAGGTAGTCGCAGACCGTGCGCTCCCACCGGACGAGCTGCGGGGGCGAAGCGTGCACGCGGATCCGGTCCCGGATCTCCCGCAGGGCCACCGCGTAGGCACGTGCGGTTCCCGTGAGCTCGGTCAGGGGCAGGTCGGCGTCGAGTACCCGCGCCAGCAGGGCGGTTGTCCGGGCCAGTGGGCCCGGTGGCCCGCCGCGCTCAGGGTCCTCGCCGTACCCGTCGTCGAAGGCGAAGAGCCAGACGTACCAGTCCGCCAGCAGCCGCAGCATCTCCGCGCCCGCCTCGGGATTGGTCCGAGCGGCGAGGGCACCGCTTCGCTGACGCCGTAGCCGTTCCGCACGCTCGGGCAGCCCGTCGAGCAACCGGTGCTGTGCCATCCAGGCGAAGCTCTCCCGGTCGGCCTGCTCGGCATGCCGGTTCAGCAGGGAGGGGAAGGGGCACCACAACTCGTCGGACCTCCCGCCGGTCGCTGTGTCGTGGGGATTGCTCACGGGCATGCCGGCCTCATCGTTCGGTCGAAGGGAGCGCGAACGCTGTGTCGGCACGGGTCGCTCCGTGCCGACAGCGTGGTTCAGCGCCGGTGCAGGAGGAGGCGGGTGGCGAGGCCGCCGCCCACGCCGGCCAGTACGGCCACCGGCAGCCACCAGGCGGGCCAGGGCAGCAGTCCGAGCGGTGCGTCGAGTGACCAGCGGCCGGGTCCGGTGGCGGACAGCGCCGCGCCGATCGTGACCAGCACCAGCGGGTACTCGAACCCGTCGTTCTGCACCCACAGCCCGTGCGGCCGCTTGACGGTCAGCGCCACCGTCATCACGCCCATCGTTCCCGCGGCGGCCAGCGGCGTGAGCAGACCCGCCGCAAGGAGCAGTCCGGCCCCGATCTGGGTGCCCCCCGCGGTGAGCGCGGTGAACACGCCGCCGCGGAAGCCGTCGCCGCGGAACTCCTCGGTGCCGCCGGCCAGCCCCCGGCCGCCGAGGTGGAAGCTGACCTTCTGGATCCCGTGCCCCGCGACCAGCAGGCCGGCGACCAGCCGGAGCAGCAGGAGACCTGCGTTCACTGGTGAACTCTCTTTCTGTGGTACCTGGTTTCCGGTCAGCCGGCCGCGTGCTCGTTGATCATGCTCTGCGCGTAGACCACACCCAGGCCGTAGGCGCCGGCGTGCTCCTTGACCACGTCCATGACCGGCAGGTAGGTCTCGGTGCGGGCCCAGTCGCGCTGCAGCTCCAGCAGCACCTGGACCCACGTCACCGGCACCGCGCCGGCCGCCGTCATCCGCTGGATGGCGTGCTCATGGGCCAGCGGGCTGACGCCGCCGGAAGCGTCCGTGACCACGTAGACCTCGTAGCCCTGGTCCAGCGCCGACAGGGCGGGCAGCACCAGGCAGACCTCGGTCCACAGGCCGGAAAGGATGATCTTGCTGCGCCCGGTCGCCTTGACCGCCTCGACCAGGGCCGCGTCCTCCCAGGCGTTCATCGAGGTGCGGTCGACCACCCCGTGCTTCGGGAAGACCGCCTTCAGCTGGGGCAGGATCGGGCCGGAGAAGGAATCGGCGGCCACCGTGGACAGCACCACCGGGACGTCGAAGACCCGGGCGGCCTTGGCCAGGCCGACGGTGGCGTTGATGATCGCCGTGCGGTCGCCGCTGCCCGTGCCGAAGAACATCTGCGGCTGGTGGTCGACGAAGAGCATCATCGAGTTGTCCGGCGTCAGTAGATCGGAGCTGGGGGCGGCGTGCACGGAGTCGAAGTCGACCATGGCCGTTCTCTCTTTCGGCTGATGGGGTGTCACGGGGGCGTCGGCGCGGACATCAGCGGGGACGTCGGCGCAGACCTCGGCAGGACGTCGCAAGGCATCGAAGGCTCGGAGACACGAGCGGTGCCGCAGGCTCTCCGGCACAGCAAGGACGCTATCCGGCGGCGCCCGGACATCTCTTCTCCCCCCGCGCCCAGGACTGTTCCCACACTGCACGGAGCTCCCGTGCGCCGTCGGTCCCGGCGCTGCCCGCGGGGGTCGCTGCCCGCACAGGACAGAGCCGGTGCGTGCAGAGCAAAGTCGCAGCTCGATGCCGCCCTAGGTTGACTCGTGCCAGAGCTCAACGGGCCGTGCCGCTCGCGCTGTCCGGCCCGAACGACAAGGACGGTCACCATCATGTCGAGCATGCCTGTCGCCGGGATCCGCGCCGGCCACCCCGGCGAAGCCGGCCGAGCCGCCGACCTGGTCGTGCGCAACGCCAAGGTGTACACCGGCGACCCGTCGCACCCGCGGGCGAGCGCGGTCGCGATCCGCGACGGTCTGATCATCGCCGTCGGCGACGACGCGGACGTCATCCCGCAGATCGGCCCGCGGACCCGGGTCGTCGACGCGCTCGGACGACGTGCCGTCCCGGGCCTCAACGACTCGCACCTGCACGTCATCCGGGGCGGTCTCAACTACGTGCTGGAGCTGCGCTGGGACGGCGTACCGACACTGCGCCAGGCGCTGGCCATGCTCCGCACCCAGGCCGAGCGCACCCCGCCCGGCCAGTGGGTCCGGGTGGTCGGCGGCTGGTCCGCGGACCAGTTCGCCGAGCGCCGGCTGCCCACGGTGGCCGAGCTGAACGCCGCGGCGCCCGACACCCCCGTCTTCGTCCTGCACCTGTACCAGTCGGCGCTGATGAACCGGGCGGCGCTGCGGGCCGCGGGGTTCGACCGCGACACCCCGGACCCGGTGGGCGGCCAGATCGTGCGCGGCCACGACGGACAGCCGACCGGCCTGCTGCTGGCCGCCCCCGGCGCCCTGCTGCTGTACTCCACGCTCGCCAAGGCGCCGACGCTGGACGAGGCCGAGAAGGCCGCCTCCACCCGGCACTTCCTGCGCGAGCTCAACCGCTTCGGGCTGACCTCGGCCATCGACGCGGCCGGCGGCTTCCAGAGCTTCCCGGAGAACTACGGCACCGTCATGCAGCTCGCGCAGAAAGGCGAGCTGACGCTGCGGATCGCCTACCACCTCTTCCCGCAGACCGCCGGACAGGAGCTGGACGACCTGGCGCGCTGGGTGGCCACCGTCCGACCGGGTGACGGGGACGAGTGGCTGCGGCTGAACGGTGCCGGGGAGAATCTCACCTGGGCGGCTGCGGACTTCGAGAACTTCACCGAGCCGCGCCCCGAACTCGGCCCGTACGAGGCCGGGTTCGAGCAGGCCGTCCGGCTGCTGATGGAGCACGGCTGGGGTTTTCGGCTGCACGCCAGCTACGACGAGACGATCCGCCGCGACCTGGCGGTCTTCGAGAGGCTCGCCGCCGAGGGCCTCTTCCCGGGCGGGAACCGGTGGCTCTTCGACCACGCCGAGACGGTCTCCTCCGCGAGTCTGGACCGGATCGCCGCGCTCGGCGGGGCCGTCTCGGTGCAGAACCGGCTGTCCTTCCAGGGTGAGGCGTTCGTGCGCCGCTACGGCGCCGCCGCGGCTGCCGAGGCGCCGCCGGTGCGGGCGATGCTGGAACGCGGGCTGACGGTCGGCACGGGCACGGACGCCACCCGGGTCTCCTCCTACAACCCGTGGGTGGCGCTGCACTGGCTGGTCTCCGGGCGCGCCGTCGGCGGACGTACGCTCCGCCCGGCGGCCAACCGGCTCAGCCGCGAGGAGGCGCTGGAGCTCTACACCCTGGGCGGCGCCCGGCTCACCGGCGAGCAGGAGGTCAAGGGCCGGCTGCGGGTGGGCTGTTACGCCGACTTCGCGGTGCTCAGTGCCGACTACCTGACGGTGGACGAGGCCGACATCCCCCACATCGAGTCCGTCCTCACCGTAGTCGGCGGCCGCATCGTGCACAGTGTCCAGGAGCACGAGGGTCTCGCCCCCGAGCTACCGGCCGTGGTCCCGCTGTGGAGCCCCGTGGCGCGCTTCGGCGGCTACCAGGCCACCCCCGCGCCCAGCCTCACCGGCGTCCGGCAGGCCGCGCAGGTGGCCGAGGCAGCCGCCGCCTCCGACGAGCAGCGCGAGTGGCGGCAGGCGCGCGGACTTCTCGTCCCCGGCCCGGGCGGGCCGGCCCTCGACGACCCCTGCTTCCTCTGACCCACATCCCGCATCCCGTTATCCCGCATTCCGCCTCCCGTATTCCGTATCCGCCGTGCGCCGCCGGGCCCCGCACTCCCGGTGGCGCACCGCGCTGGACAGCCCTGAAGGACGCCCCGATGACGACCACCCAGTCCGACAGCACCGTAGCCGCCGCGCAGGTCCGCGACCGCCACCCGCTGGCCCTGGCCCTGTTCGCGCTGAGCGCGGTGAGCGGTCTGATCGACGCGGTGAGCTACCTGGGGCTCGGCCACGTGTTCACCGCGAACATGACCGGGAACGTCGTCGTGGTCGCCTTCGCCCTGGTGGGCACACCCGGCTTCTCGATCGCGGGCTCGCTCACCTCGCTCGCCGCGTTCCTGCTGGGTTCGGTACTGGCCGGCCGCCTCGCGCTGCGACACCGCGACAGCCGCCGGGAGCGCTGGCTGCGCACCGCGCTGCTGGCCGAAACGGCGCTGCAAGCGGCGGCGACCGCCATCGCGTTCACCGCGAGCGGGCGGGCGCAGCAGGAGGCGCTGATCGCGCTGCTGGCCGTGGCCATGGGCCTGCGCAACGGCACGGTCCGCAAGTTGGGCGTGCCGGACCTGACCACGACGGTGCTCACCCTCACCCTGACCGGCCTCGCCGCGGACTCCTCGCTGGCCGGCGGCGCCAACCCCCGCCTGGGCCGGCGCCTCTACGCGGTCCTGGCGATGCTCGCGGGCGCCGCTCCCGGAGCCGCGCTCGTCATCCACGGACACCTCGGCTGGGCGTTGCTGGCCGGCACGGTCCTGGTCGCCGCGATCGCGGTCGGCTACCGCGAGCGCGACTGAGGCGTCCGCCCCGCCGTCACCCACTCGGCCAACTCTGTCTCCCGGAAGGACACTTCACATGCCCATGCACCTCTCCCTGCGCCTGCTGGCGGCGGTCACCGCCACCACCGCGCTGGCCTTCGTCACCGCACCGTCGGCCCCCGCGGCGCCCACCGCCGGACGCCCCGGCCTCGCCGTCGGCCCCCAGTACGACACGACGCACGTGTACGTGACGCCCGGCACGATGGACTCCTTCGTCAGCAGTTGGGAGGCGACCTTCGGCGGCACCAACACGCCGCAGGTCCTCGCCGACGTCACACCGACCCCGAGCCTGACCAAGTCCGAGCTCGTCCTCTCCCCCGTCGGCACGCTCTCCGTCTTCGACTACCAGACGCCCGTCCCCTACCCGTTCGGCGCCGAGCGCACCGGCTGGCTCGTCACGGACCTGGACCGCGGCGTGCGCAAGGCCGAGGCGGACGGGGCGAACACGGTCGTCGCGCCGTTCGCCGACCCGATCGGCCGCGACGCGATCGTCCAGTTCCCCGGCGGCATCTACGCGCAGCTGTACTGGCACACCAAGGCACCCTCGTACCCGGCGCTCGCGTCCGTACCGGAGAACCGGCTCTACCTGCCGAGCGGCGCGATCCGATCCTTCCTGCACTCGTACCTGGGCTTCACCGGCGGCACGGTGGTCTCCGACGACAACCACGCACCGGGCGCCGAACTCGGCCTGCCCGGCACCTCCTACCGGCGGATCCGGATCAGCTCACCGTTCGGCGACACCTCCGTCGCGGTCACCGACGGGCATCTGCCCTACCCCTTCGGACGCGAGAGCACCGGCTACGCCGTGAGCGACCTCGCCGCGACCCTCGCCAAGGCCCGGGCCGCCGGCGCGACCGTGCTGTGGGGGCCGTACGCCTCCCCCCGGCGCGACAGCGCGATGGTGCAGTTCCCCGGCGGCTACATCGCCGAGATCCATGACGGCGGCTCGCGGTCGTAACCGGCCGGGGCACTCGGCTGGATCGCCGCCGGATCGGTCACGGCAGCGGCGCACGACACACGGCACACGGCGACGTGCACCACTGCGGCCCGGAGCGCCTGCTCAGCCGGGCGCGCGAACAAGGACCCGGCACCGCCGGTGCACAGCACGGTGGCACCGGGTCCTCGACGGTGCGGAGCGGACGTCAGACGGCGTGCAGCGCCGCACGCAGGGTCTGGGTCGCCAGGGTGATGGCGGCCTGGGCCGCGTGCGTCTCGCGCAGGGCGTTGAGCATCACGAAGTCGTGGATGATGCCCTGGTAGCGCACGGCGGTGACCGGGACGCCGGCCGCCCGGAGCTTGTTCGCGTATGCCTCGCCCTCGTCGCGCAGCACGTCGGCCTCGCCGGTGATCACCAGCGCGGCGGGCAGACCGGTCAGCTGCTCGGTGGTGGCGCGCAGCGGGGAGGCGGTGATCTCGGCGCGCTGGGCAGGGTCGGTCGTGTACTGGTCCCAGAACCACTCCATGCCGTCGCGGCGCAGGAAGTAGCCGGTCGCGAACTGGTGGTACGAGTTGGTGTCGAAGGCGGCGTCGGTCACCGGGTAGAAGAGCACCTGGTGCCGGAGCGGCACATCGCCGCGGTCCTTGGCCATCAGGGTCAGCGCTGCGCTCATGTTCCCGCCGACCGAGTCTCCCGCGACGGCGAGCCGCGCACCGTCCAGCCCCTTGGTAACGCCCTCCCGAACGATCCACTGCGCGACCGCGTAGTTCTGCTCGATGGCCACCGGGTAGCGGGCCTCGGGCGACAGGTCGTACTCGGGGAACACCACGGCCGCCCCCGTACCGACCGCCAGCTCCCGGACCAGCCGGTCGTGGGTGTGCGCGTTGCCGAAGACCCAGCCGGCACCGTGGATGTAGAGGATCACCGGCAGGACCTCCCGGGCACCGGCGGGTCTCACGATCCGGGCCCGGACGCTGCCGGTCGGCCCACCCGGCACGGTGATCCACTCCTGGTCCACCGCCGGCAGCTCGGCCGGGCCCGACTGGACCTCGTCGACCGCCTTGCGGCCTTCGGCGGGGGCCAGCTGGAACAGGTACGGCGGCTCCGCCGTGGCCTGCGCGAACGCCGCGGCCGCCGGCTCCAGTACGGGCTGGACCGGCTCGAAGTCGTGCGTCATTTCCGCCTCCTCATGGTGCGGGGTGGTCCGCCCGGCGGGTGCCGGCCGCGGCGTCGCCCGGCCGGCGCCCGAGTACCGAGGCCTGACCGCTACCGTAGAACCGCCCGGCCAGGCCGCGTTGTCCGACGGCGCCCGACCTCTGGTCTCTGCGCGCAGTCCCCAGCCGACCCGGGTGCCACGGCCGGCCGGCCCGTCAGGCAGGCAGGCAGTTGGGCAGTTGGGCAGTTGGGCACGCAATCAGGCAGCGCTTGTACGCCTTGGGGCAAGGCCGGGACACAGCTCGTCAACTCGTCCGATCTACTGTCAACCATGTCTGCGAACGGCGCAGTTGACGTTGAAAAGCACGACGAGGGCGTCGTCAGGGTCTCGCTGACGGCCGACGACGACGGCGGCACCGGCCGGGGGGTGGACCTCTGGATCAATCCCGACAATCTCTACGTGGTGGGGTTCTCTCCCCCCCCCCCAGACCACCCCGGGCGTCTCGTACGTCTTCAACGACATCTTCGCCAGTGCCCCGATTCCGGGAGTCCGCAGGCTCCCGTTCGGCGGCAACTACGTCTCCCTCGCCCGCACCGCCCAGCGGGACCGGTCCACCTCGCCGGTCTCCTTCGACAGCGCGCGGCGAGCCGTCGTCAACCTGGCCAACCAGCGCTCCGCCGATCAGGATCCGCGCACGACCGCCCGCGCGCTGATGCTGCTCATCCAGTTCACCTCCGAGGCCGCCCGGTTCAACGACGTCGAGGGCGTCTTCCGTAATGTCCTGAACGACAGGGGAAGCTCGGGCAGCGGTATTCCCTCCTGGGTGCAGCAGCTGGAGAACAACTGGGGCGCACTGTCCAACTTCTACTGGAACGAGATGGGGGTCGGCCCCAATCCGCGCCCCGCGCCCCTGCGCATCGGTGGCACCACCGTTAACAACGCCCGTGACGTCCTGCGCTACGCGCGCACCCTGCTGCCGCCGGTCGTGGGTACCTCGTTCAAGCCCGGACACGACGAGCTGTAGCGGCCGGCCGGCGTCGCCACGCGGACCGGCGGTCAGCCCGCACGCTGCGCGTCCCCCAGCGCGTCGTGCAGTTGGGTCCGGGTGGTGATGCCGAGCTTGGGAAATATCTTGTGCAGGTGGAAGCCGACGGTGCGCGGGGAGAGCAGGAGCTTGGCGCCGATCTCCCGGTTGGTCAGACCGGCGGCGGCCGCGCGGGCGATCTCCAGCTGTTGCGGAGTCAGGTCGGCCGTGCGGCCGGCGGTCTCCGTACGGGTGGTCGGCACACCGGCGGCCCGCAGCTCCGAGGCGGCCCGCTCGGTCCAGGGACGGGCGTCGAGCCGTTCGAAGACGCCGAGGGCGGCGCTCAGCTCGGTTCGCGCCTCGGTGACCCGGCGGTGGCGACGCAGCCACTCCCCGAACTCCAGCCGCACCAGCGCCCGTTCGAAGGGCCACAGGTCACCGGCCGGGTCCGCGAGGGCGGCGCGGAAGTGCTGCTCCGCCTGGTCCAGCCCGCTCAGCAGCGCGCAGGCCCGGTTCACCACCACCTCCAGGCGCGCGGAGCGCAGCCAGCCGAGCGAGCGCACGGCAACCTCCAGCACGGCCCGCGCGTCGTCCTCGTGACCGGCGCGGACAGCCGCGGCGGCGAGGTCGCCGAGGTAGTAGTACGACGCGTGGTAGTGCACCGGGGCGGGGTGGAAGTCGCGGGAGAAGACGGCTCGCAGCTGCCGGTACGCCGCGAGGTGGTCACCCTCGGCGAGGGCTGCCAGGGCAAGCGCGTGGCAGGACCGTACGAACAGGCTGGGCGAGCAGGACAGGTCCACCCCGGCGACGGCCGTCCCGATGAGCTCGCGCGCCCCGCTCGCGTCGCCGTGCAGCGCGAGCAGGGTGCCCTGGAGGATGGGCGATCCCACCGCGGCGTTGTCCGAGCCGACCTCGACGGCCACCCGGTACGCCTCCTGCGCGGTGGACCGCGCCGCGGACCAGGCGCCGCTGTCGAAGAGTGCGAGCGCGAGCGCCTGCGCGACGACCGCGTTGCCGCCGGCCGTCGGAGCCCGGTGCAGATGGTCCATCGCCTGGCCGAGCAGCCGAACGGCCAGCTGCGTCTCGTCGAGAATCCAGGCGGCGGCGCCGAGTTCGGCCAGATGCGCGAGTGAGTCCTCGGGCGCCTCGGCCACGCAGCGGCGGAGCTCGGGCAGCGCCCACTCGCGGTCCGTGAAGGGTTCGGTGCCGGCCCGCAGCCAGATCCGGTCCACCTCGTCCGGCTGTTCCGGCACCAGCTCGGCGATCCGGCGCAGCTCCGCGCGGTAGAAGAGGGAGCCCGCGTTGTACGCCGGGGTGGCTGCCGTGCCCAACGCGCCCAGGGCGAGCTGGGGTGCCCGCTCGACCATGGACTGCGCGACGGGCACCAGAAATCCCAGCGATTCCTCGTGCCGGGTGGTCACCGCCAGGGACCAGCCGGCGCGCATGGACGCCTCGGCGAGCAGTTCCGGGTCCTCTGCGATCGCACAGACCTTGACCGCCAGCTCGCCCACCCACTGGGGGCAGCCGCCGAGCATCGCCATGGTGGCGGCTTCGAGCAGCCGCCTCGCCCGCAGGTTCGCGTCCGGGGTCAGTGCGGCCGCACGTTCGAGGGTGGCCGCGGCGGCGGCGTATCCGCCGCGTTGGCGTGCCCGCTCCGCGCCGGCGGCCAGTGCCCCGGCCACCTCCTCGTCCGGTCCGAGCGTGGCCGCGGCAAGGTGCCACGCGTGCCGGTCGGGGTCGTCCAGCAGTGCCTCGGCCAGCGCCTGGTGGGCGGCGCGCCGCTCGTCGAAGGAGGCCGCCTGGTAGACGGCGGAGCGCACCAGCGGATGGCGCAGCCGGGCCTGCCCGGACTCCAGCCGCACCAGGCCCGCCTGTTCGGCGGGTAGCCACACCTGCGGGTCCCCCGCGTCCGGGGTGGCCCGCAGCACCTCGGAGAACTGCACGGTGCCGGCCGCGGCCGCCAGCAGCAGCACCTGACGGGTCCTCTGCGGGAGGCCGGCGAGATCCGCCGCGAAGATGCGTTCCAGACGGGCGGTGAGCGGAAGCGATTCGACGGCATCCGCCCCCTGCGCTCCCCCGGGCTCCCGGGCGACCGCTCGGGCCAGCTCGATCAGCGCCAGCGGATTGCCGCCCGCGTGCTCGAAGATCCGCAGCCGGGCCCGGCCGCGCGGCGGCTGCGGCTGGCGGTCGAGCAGCAGGCCCGCGGCCACGCGGTCCAGCGGTGTGACGGCCAGGACGGCGAACTCCCGGTCGAACTGCGCGGGAAGGCCTTCCTCCCGCGCGGCCAGCAGGACACCTATCGCCTCGCCGTCCAGCCGGCGGGCGAGGAAGGCGAGTACCTCCACGCTGCCCTGGTCCAGCCACTGGGCGTCGTCGACGAGTAGGAGCAGTCGCCGGCCGGTGGCCGCGTCGGACAGCAGACTCAGGACGGCGTAACGGATCAGCAGCGGATCGGGCTGCCGGTCGCCGGTCGCCGCCTGCTGACCGAAGGCGGCCAGCAGCGCTTCCCGCTGCGCAGCTGGCAACCGGTCGGCCTCCCCCAGCAGCGGCCGCAGCAGCTGGTGCAACCCGGCGAATCCGAACCCTTCCTCACCCTCGCCGGCGCGAGCCCGCAGCACCTGGAAGCCCCGACTCGCCGCCCGGGCAGCGGCCCAGTCGACCAGCGTGCTCTTGCCCACGCCCGGTTCGGCGGTCAGCACGAGCACCTGGGCGCCGACACCGCCACGGCTGTTCACCGCGTCGAGCACCCCCGCGATCCGCCCCAGTTCACGCTCCCTGCCGACGATCTCCGAGCCGCCGAAGCTCTCCATGCCCACCCCTGCTGTTGGTCCTTGCCCGCGGCTGCTCCATGCGTTCCACCGCCGAGACCGGTCATCTGGCAGAAGCGCCGCCCTGTGCGACGCCTGCAAGATAGTGCCAGGTCAGCGGTGGTGACTCCATGCCCAACGCCCACGGCTGACGACGAGGGGAGCCCTGTGCCAACCACCGTATCCACCGAATCCCTGTCCCCCGGCGAGCGTACCGAGTTCTGGCACGAGGCCGTCGCGCGGGCGTTCATTCCGCTGGAGCTCCGGCTCCTCGAACGGGAGCCCTCCCCCGGGACCCTCAGCAGTGACCGGCTGGGAGTCGTGCAGATCTCCGGAGTGGCAGCCGGACCGCAGGTGGTCACCCGCAGCCGCCGAACGATCGAGGCCGGCGGCGAGGGCTGGGTCGCGTTCACGATTCAACACAAGGGCCACGCGAGGATCTCCCAGGACGGCCGGGAAATCATCTGCGGCCCGGGCGGGTTGGCGCTCTGCGACTCCAGTCGCCCGTTCGCCAAGGAGTTCCCGGGCGCCTTCGGGTTCACCGCGTTCCGGCTGCCTCGACACGTCCTGCACGTGTCCGACCGAGACCTCGGGGCGGCCACCGCCGCGCCGTTCGCATCCGCGTCCGGATCCGTCGGGCTGGTCACCACGTACCTGCGGAAGCTGGCCTCCGGGGCGGCGAAGCTCGACCCCTGCACGGGGAGCCGGCTCGCCGACACCGCCGTCGATCTGCTCGCCCTGCTCATCCAGGAACGCAGCGGCACTCTGGACCCGATGGCACCGGAGACGGCGCCGGCCATGATCGCGCGGATCAAGGACTACGCGATGTGCCATCTCGGCGACCCGTCGCTCTCACCCGAGCGGATCGCCACCGCACACCACGTCTCGGTCCGCTACCTCCACAAGCTCTTCCAGGGCGAGGAGACCACGGTGACCCGCTGGATCCAACGCCGCCGGCTCGATATGTGCGCACACGACCTGTCCCGGCGCGCCTTCGCCACACCGACCGTCTCAGCCGTGGCCCGGCGCTGGGGATTCGTCAGCCCGACCCATTTCAGCCGCGTCTTCCGCGCCGCCTACGGCGTCACGCCCCGCGAATGGCGCGCCCGGGCAGGGGGCGACGATCACCCGCTCACCCCGGCTCGGTGACGGCGTGCGCCCGAGCCTGGCGCGCAGGGGCAATGATCGGTGCGCTTCGGAACAATCCCGCACTTCGCGCACCCATAGCTTTGCCCGAGTCACTGGACCGCGACCGGGTCACCGGACCGCGACGGCCGAGGGGAGTTCCCATGAGCGGTTCCGACCACCCCACCATCGGCGGCAGCAGCCAGCCACTGCTGCACCAGAAGGGCCAGGAGATCCAGGAGTACGGAACCGTCACCCAGGTTCCGCTCGGCCTCTCCCACGATGCGCGCCTGTACACCTGCCAGCGGCTCAACCGGGTACTCGCGGACACCCGGATCCTCTACACGCTCTACAAGAAGCACCACTGGCTGATGCGGGGGCGACCTTCTACCAGTTGCACCTTCTACCAGTTGCACCTGCTGCTGGACAAGCACGCGGACGAGCAACTGGCGCTGGTGGACGTGCTCGCCGAGCGGGTCCAGTCCCTCGGCGGAGTGGCGGTCGGCGACCCGCGGCACGTCGCGGAGATCACCTCGATCCCGCGTCCGCCGGACGGCGTCGAGGAGGTGCCGGCGATGCTGTCGCGGCTGCTGGCGGCGCACGAGGCGATCCTCGTCGACGCCCGTGATGCCGCTGGCCGGGTCGCGGCGCTCGGCGACGACGGCACCAACGACCTGCTGGTCTCCCAGGTCGTGCGGACCGACGAGGCGCAGGTGTGGTTCCTGGCCGAGCACCTGGTGGACACCCCACCGGTGCGGCTGTGACCCACCCGCTCCACCCGCACCCCGCCTCGCAGCGCCGACAGGAGTCACCATGGCGTCGTCCGCGACGGTGGAACTGTCCCGCTGGCAGTTCGCCATGGTGCGCGGCGAGGGGCTGCTGCCCGCCTGGGAGCCGTTCGCCGCGGTGCGGGTCGCCGACGGGCTGCGCGGCGAGGGCGTCGGGATACGCACCGGGGCCGAGGTCGAGCGCCTGACCCGGGACGGCTCGACCGGCGTGGTCACGGCGTACCTGGCCGACGGCTCCACGGTGGAGTTCGAGGAGTTCCTGGTGGCCACCGGCCGCAGTCCGCGTACCGCCGGGCTCGGCCTGGAGACGGTCGGCCTGGCGCCCGGCGGCCGGCTGCTCGTGGACGACAGCTGCCGGGTCACGGAGGTCGCCGCCGGCTGGCTCTACGCGGCCGGCGACATCAACCAACGCTCGCCGCTCACCCACATGGGCAAGTACCAGGCCCGGGCCTGCGCGGCGGTGATCGCGGCACGCGCCGCCGGACGCCACGCGAACCCCATCCCCTGGCCGCCTGGGCGGCCACCGCCGACCACCACGCCGTACCGCAGGTGGTCTTCACCAGGCCGGAGGCCGCCGCCGTCGGCCTGACCGAGGAGCAGGCCCGCCGGGCCGGGCTACCGGTCCGGGCGGTGGAGTACCCGATCGGCGACGTCGCCGGAGCCTCGCTGCTCGGCGACGGCTACCGCGGGCACGCCAAGCTGGTCGCGGACGAGCAGCGATCCGTCGTGGTCGGCTGCACCCTGGTCGGCCCCGGTGTCGGCGAACTGGTCCACTCGGCGACCGTCGCCATCGTCGGCGAGGTCCCGCTGGAGCGTCTGTGGCACGCCGTCCCGGCGTTCCCCGCCATGAGTGAGATCTGGCTGCGCCTGCTGGAGCAGTACGGGCCCTGACACCGCCCCCGCGAGGCGCCCCCGGACGGAATGGTTGAACAATGAACTATGTTCTCTTGTGCAGGGCGCCACAAAGGCGCCACCGGGCCCTCGCGAGAGCTCCCGGACCGCCCGAAAGGAGAACACGGTGAACACCACCGCGAACCACCCCCGCGTCGACGTCCGCCGCGCCGGCGAGCGCCTCGCCACGAAGATCGACTGGCTGGACTCCAAGCACTCCTTCTCCTTCGGCGGACACTACGACGCCGCCAACACCCACCACGGGCTGCTGCTCGTCAACAACGACGACACCGTCCGCCCGGGAAGCGGCTTCGAGACCCACCCGCACCGCGACATGGAGATCGTCACCTGGGTCCTACAGGGCTCGCTGGTCCACCAGGACTCCACCGGCCACTCCGGCGTGATCTACCCCGGACTCGCCCAGCGCATGAGCGCCGGCACCGGCATCCTGCGCTCGGAGAAGAACGACTCCTGGCGCCTCGGCGGCACCGACACCCACACCGACCCCGTCCACTTCGTGCAGATGTGGGTCGTCCCCGACGAGGGCGGCATCACACCCGGCTACGAGCAGCTCGAAATCGACGACGCGCTGCTGTCCGGCGGCCTGATCCCGGTCGCCTCCGGGATGGACAAGCACGACGGCGCCGCCGCCATCCGCATCAGGAACCGCTACGCGGCGCTGCACGTGGCCCGGCTGCAACCCGGCCAGAGCGCCGAACTGCCCGACGCCCCCTTCGTGCACCTCTTCGTCCCGCGCGGCAACGTCGCCCTGGAAGGCATCGGCCCACTGGCCGCCGGCGACGCCGTACGCTTCACCGCGATCGGCGGGCAGAGGGTCACCGCGGTCGAACCTGCGGAGATCCTGGCCTGGGAGATGCACGCCACCATCGCCAACTGACCCGCCAAGACAGCGCACAGGTACGGCGGCGGGCGGCAGACCCCATCCGCCGTCCGCCGCCCTTGCATGACGCTACATCAAATTCTGGGAACGTTGGGCAGGTTGGCGCGGGCCGGCTGCACCATGCGTCCGACGCCGCCGTTCACGACGGTGCGGCCGGCGGACAGGGCGAACCCGATGAGCTGCTCGGAGGTGATCCTGGGCGGGATGGAGAGCGCGTTGGGGTCGGTGACGACGTCGACGAGGGCCGGGCCCGGGTGCCGGAGGGCCTCGCGCACCTCCGCCGGCTGCTCCACCCGGATGCCCCGCGCACCCGCGGCCCTGGCGATCGCCGCGTAGTCGGTGTGCGAGCAGGTCGCGTGGCAGCCAGTGCGCGTGGCCGTCGATGATCCCCGCGGGGATGTCACCGGTTACCGGCGTCCCGCTCTCCTCCGGTCTGCTCGCGCGCGGCCTGCAGGATCGCGCGGCGGATGGGTTCGTAGCCGGTGCACCGGCAGATGTTGGAACCGACCAGGGCGTCGACGCGCTCCGGGGAGTCGCCGATGGCGGGATCGGCCTCCAGCGCCCCGGCGGCCACCATCAGGAATCCCGGGGTGCAGAAGCCGCACTGCAGGGCGTGTTCGGCGGAGAACGCACGCTGGAGCGGGTGGGGCTCACCCTCGGGCCCGGCGAGCCCTTCCACGGTGCGCACCGAACTGCCGTCGCACTGCACCGCGAACATCAGGCACGACCGGACGGCCTCGCCGTCCACCAGCACCGTGCACGCCCCGCAGATCCCGTGCTCGCAGCCCAGGTGAGTGCCGGTGAGCCGGCAGTCCTCCCGCAGCACGTCGGCGAGGATGCGGCGCGGCTCCACGTCGAGCGGATACGCCTCCCCGTTCACCGTAAGAGTGATCTTCACGTGTGGTCTCCCTTGGGCTGGGCGAGGCGCGACCGCCGGTCGTTCGCCGCCTGGCACAGTGTCCTGCCGACCAGGACCGCGATGACGTGCCGCTTGTACTCGACATCGGCGAACGGCTCGGGCAGGGGTGCGGCGTCCTGGTTCGCCGCGATCCGGCCCGCGTGGGTGAACGGATGGCCGTCGGGCAGCCGGTAGCCGTCCACGGGCGCGCCGACCTCGGTGCCGATCAGCGCCTGCTCGGCTGCGTGGGCCCGCAGCGGCCGGTCGGCGCAGTTGACCAGGCCGATCCGCGCCTCGCTGATCACCCCGTCGCACACGGTCAGCGCGGCGGCGACGGCCACCTGGGCGAAGCAGAAGTGCGTGCGCCGGTGCTCGACGAAGCCGACCCCTGTGTCGTCGCCGAGCAGCGGGAACCGCACGGCGGTGATGAGTTCCTGCGGTCGGCGCGCGGTCCGGTGCGGACCGTGGAACCAGTCGCGGGCCGCGACCGTGCGTCTGCCCTCCAGGCCGCACACCTCGATGTCGGCGCCCAGGGCGGTGCCGATGGCGCACCACTCCGAGGCGGGGTGCGCCCAGGCGAAGCTGCCCACCATCGTGCCGCGGGAGCGGATCGGCGGATGCGCGATGTTGACCACGGCCCGTGCGAACAGCGCACCGAGCGGGCCCGGCACGGCCTGCGCCGACTCGAAGACGCGGTGGCGGACCAGGGCTCCCACCCGCAGCGTGTCGCCGTCCACGCTCAGCCGGTCGAGCCCGGCGATGCGGTTGATGTCCACCACCAGTTCGGGGCGGATGCGCTGCAGGTGCATGTCGAGAATCAGGCTCTGCCCGCCGGCGAGCACCTGGGCCTTCCGCCCGGTGTCACCGAGTGCCGCCACGGCTTCGGGTACCGTGCGCGGCACGACGTAGTCGAAAGCGGCGGGCTTCACCGGACCTCCTCCTCGTGTTTCGGGGCACGGGCCGCTCGCCAGACCACGTCCGGGGTGAGCGGCATCTGCAACAGGTCGGGGTCGGCGATCCGCAGCGCGTCGGCCACCGCGTTGACGATCGCGGCCGGAGTGCCGATGCACCCCGACTCGCCCGCGCCCTTCGCGCCCAGCGGCGTCGCCGGGCTCGGGGTGCAGGTGTCCTTGACCTCGATGGGCGGGACCTCGGTGAACGTCGGCAGCAGGTAGTCCAGCAGGCCGGAGGCCAGCACCGGCACGCCGTCGTCGTCGTAGGTCATTCCCTCGTACAGCGCCTGGCCGATGCCCTGGACGGCCGACCCGAAGGCCTGCCCGCGCACGATCGTGGGATCGAGCACCACTCCGCAGTCGTCCACGGTCACCAACCGCAACAGCCGGACGGTGCCCAGCTCCGGATCGACCTCGGCCACCGCAGCGTGGGAGCCGAACGGAAAGGCCATCCCCGACTCGAACCGGTCCTCCACCCGCAACGGCCCGGTGGCCTTCACCAGGTCCGCCACGCCGATGGCCGCCGGGCCGTCCTTAGCCGCATGCACGAGGCCGTTGGACCACTCCACCTCGTCAACCGGCAGCTCCCACAGCCGCGCTGCCCGCTCCCTGGCCTTCTCGATCAGCGACCGCGAGACATGCTGAAGCAACGCGCCCACCACCTGCGCGGAACGGCTGGCGAACGAGCCCAGGCCCTCGGGCTGCTCGTCGGTGTCCCCCTCGACCAACCGGACCCGCTCCTCGGCCACCCCCAACGTCCCGGCGACCAGCGCGGCGAAGACCGTCTCATGTCCCTGACCGCTGGGCGCCGCACCGCACCGAGCGGTGACCGTGCCGTCCTCGCCGACCTCGACGCTGCCGAACTCGTGCAGCCCGCCCGCCTCGCCGCCGGAACGCTCCACGTAACAGGACAGGCCGATGCCCAGCGGCAGGGCTCCCGGATCCGCGCGACGCCGGGCCTGCTCGGCCCGCCACTCGTCGTACCCCAGGGTCTCCAGCGCCAGGTCCAGCGCGGCGGCGTAGTTCCCGCTGTCGTAGCACCGCCCGGTGGGCGTCAGGTACGGGAAGCTCCCGGGCGGGACGAAGTTGCGCCGCCGCAGCTCCGCCGGATCCAGGCCCAGCCGACGCGCCATCACGTCCATCGCCCGCTCCAGCGCGATCGTCGCCTCCGGCCGGCCGGCACCGCGGTAGGGATACGTCAGCATCGTGTTCGTCAGCACCGAGCGAACACTCGCATGCACCTGGGGAGTGGTGTACGGGCCCGTCGCCAGCCAGGCGGTCTGCATCGGCAGCCCCACCCCGAGGTGCGGATAGGCGCCCACGTCGGCCTCGATCTCCAACTCGTAGCCGAGCAACCGCCCATCGGCGTCAGCCGCGAGCCGCACCCGCTGGTCCTGCCCCCGGCCCCGGGTCGCGACCAGCATGGACTCCAGCCGATCCTCGATCCACCGCACGGGCCGGCCCAGCCTCACCGCCAGGAAGGCGACCACGACGAACTCCGGGAACGCCGCGCTCTTCGACCCGAACGCCCCACCGGTATCAGGCACCACCACCCGCACCCGGTCCACCGACCACCCCAGCAACGCCGCCAGTTCACGACGCAGCCGATGCGGCATCTGGTGCCCCGACCACACCGTCAGCCGGTCCCCCTCGGGCACGGCGAGGATCGTGCGGCACTCCATCGGCGTGGGCATCAGCAGTTGCTGGCGGTACCGGCCCTCCACCACGGCCGCCGCCTCCCGCCACACCGACTCCTCGACCGGCTTCCCGGCCTCGCCTCGGAACGCGATGTTGCTCAGCCCGTCGAAGAGCCGCACCGAATCGTCCGCCGCGGCGGACGGCGTCACCATCGCGGGCAGCGGATCGACCCGGCAGGAGACCTCCGCCGCCCCGTCCTCGGCCCGGTAACGGTCCTCCCCCAGGACCACCGCGACCGCCTCGCCCGCGTACCGCACCCGCTCCTTCACCAGCGCCGACCACTCCCGACCGGCCACCGACTCCTCGTGGGACAGCCCGGCCAGCACCGTGTACGGCACCGCGGGCAACTCCGACAGCTCCGCGGCAGACCAGGCCCCCACCACACCGGGCACCGCACGGGCGGCGGCACAGTCCACCTCGCGCAAAGTGCCGTGGCCCACCCTGCTTCTGACGAAGACCGCGTCCAGACAACCCGGCACCGCGATATCGGCGACGTAGCGGCCTTGGCCGGTGAGCAGCCGCCCGTCCTCGCGCCTGGTCCATCGCTCCACGAATACACACCTCTGCGCCTCGTCATTGTTGCGGGGAGTGACCGTTCACGAGCGTAGGCGTCGCCCGTGACAGGCAACCCGCGACATCCCGGCCCGTGCGCCCTGGGACAGGCTCTGTGCACTGCGCGGCAGGCGGCTGCTTCCTCGTCAGGGCGCCGCCAGGGCTCTGTGGTCCGACTACGGCCCGGCTTCCGTCCAGTTGTTGCGGCCCGTCAGTCGGTCGGCTCGGTGGCCTGTCACTCGGCGCGGTGGCAGCGGACTCTGCGGGGAGATGCCCTTCAGGGCGCCCGCTGCTCGGCTTCGCCGTCCTGCGGGCGGTCGGCGTCGAAGCGGAGACGGAGTTCGCCTTCGGCCCCCTGCACCAGGCCACCTGGCCGCTGCTGCAGCCTCGGCCACCTCGGTCACCTCAGCCACCCCGGCCGCCCCGGCAGCGGAGCTGACCGGCCAGGAGCTGCGCGTCGCCCGGCTCGCCGCGACCGGCCTGAGCAACAAGGAGATCGGCCACGCGCTCCGCCTGTCGCCCCGGACCGTCGCGGTGCACCTCTACAAGATCTTTCCCAAGCTCGGCATCACCTCTCGGGCCGCTTCCTGTTCTGCCCGTGCACTGCACCTGTGCCGAGAGCGCACGATCGCCCCCGCCCCGCGAACCGGCAGTCAAATGACTTAGCGCCGCCGCCGACCCGCGGACCAGGCTGACTTCGCAGGGCGTCGGCCGAGAGGGGCAGTCAGGTGAATGTGACGGTGACCACCGCCTCCATCCAGGAGGACAAGAAGGCGGAGTTCTGGGGAGAGGCGGTGTCGCGGACGCTGGTGCCGGTGGAGGTGGTGCCGCTGGCCGACCGGCCGTTCGAGGGCCGCCTGGTGTCGCACCAGCTGGGATACCTGCGGGTGTCCACGATGGAGGCGGACGCGACGCGGGTGTCGCGCACGGCCGGCCTGATCGCCCGGTCCCCGCAGGCGGAGCCGCAGGTGGGGGTGGGTGTACAGGTGTCCGGCCGCGCCGTGTTGCGGCAGGACGGGCGTCGGGCGGAGGTGGCGGAGGGCGGCCTCGTGCTGTACGACACCGCGCGGCCGTACTCCTTCGACTACCCGGAGCGCTTCCGCTCCCACGTCTTCCAGGTGCCGCGCAGGCTGCTTGGGGTACCGGAGTGCGACATCCGGCAGGCGGCGGGGACGGCCATCACCTCCACCGAGGGGTTCGGGGCCGTCCTGCTCCCCTTCCTGGACACACTGGCGGCCTCCGCGCACTCCTACCCCGCCTCCGTGGGCGACCGGTTGGCCGGCAGTGTCGCCGATCTGCTCATCATGCTCGTCGGCCAGCTCACCGAACCGGCGGCCACCGACTCCCGCACCTGGAACGGCCATCTCGTCCAGCGGGTGCGGGAGCACATCAACCGCCACCTGGGCGATCCGGAGCTGTCGCCGGAGAGCATCGCCCAGGCGCACCACATCTCGGTGCGCTACCTGCACCGGGTCTTCGAAGGCGAAGGGGTCACAGTGGGCCGGCTCGTCCAGCGGTGCCGACTGGAGGCGTGCGCCCGGGAGTTGGCCCGGCGCGGCGATACCGTGCCGACGATCTCGGCGGTCGCCCAGCGGTGGGGGTTCGTCAACCCGGCACACTTCAGCCGGGCCTTCCGCGCCGCCTACGGGGTGTCCCCGCGCGAGTGGCGCGCGTCCCATACCTCCGGAGCGACCGACAGCGCGCCGAGCCGTGTGGTGCCTGCGGAACAACAACAGTACGCGGTGGAGCAAGTCTCGATGCCTCCTCGGCAACACGGCCGACCGATCGGTGACTAGCGTGCGAAGTGCTCGGCCCCACACGGCGGACGACCACCCCCGTGCCATCCGACCCGACCGGCCGCTACGCCAGGAGACCTGAGTGTCCGACACCACCCCTTCGCACCCGCGGCCCCCGGTGCTCGAGAGCGCGCTCCAGGACTTACTGGATGCCCGCGCCCACCGGCCTGCCGCGGCGGCCGAAAGGGGCGGGCGCTGCGAGGAGTTCCCGGACCTCACCGCCCTTCCCCCGGAGGACGGCCCGGGGGCCCCGGAAGACGGCCCGGACCACCCGGACAGCCCGGACGATCCGAACGACCCGCCGGACACGACCGCCGAATGGTTCGTACCGCCGCCGCCGACGTGCCGCCCGCCCAGGTCTTCCTGGACGCGCTCGGGACGACCGGGCCGCTCATCGTCGCCGGCCTTCCCGCTGATCGCTCCGTCGGCGCCTTGACGATGCGGTTACCCGTTGGCCGGGCCCACTTGCGGACATCCTTCTCCTGGGCGCGGGCGCTGTCCGGGCCCGGGGCGCCCGTCCCGTCCGGTGGCCGGACGGGACGGGCTCGGGGTTACGCCGCCCGCGTCACGTCTCCCGGATCAGGAGAGCGGGTCGACCTCGATCTCCTTCAGGCCCAGGTACATCACGCCGGGCTGGGCGGGGTTAAAGGCGATGGCGGACACGCCGTCGTGGGTGTTGTGGGTCTTGCTGACCAGGCCGGTGGCGGCGTCGTAGCGGAACAGGTCGGTGCCGTAGCCCTGGAAGTAGGTGCCGTACTCGAAGTGGAGCACATTGGCGTCGGTCGGGCTGGGCGCGAGCAGCGTGCCGTTGGTGAGCTGGGTGTCGGCGGTGTTGTCGACGATGCGGGAGAAGCTCAGCCCGCCGTCGGTGGAGCGGAAGAGGTGGCGGCCCTCGCGGGTGGTCTCCCCGAGGTCGATGCCCAGGGCGTAGACCGTGTTGGGGTCGGCGGGCGAGTAGGCGGCCCGGAAGAGGTTGGCCGCGCCGCCGGTGGCGGACAGGCCGGTGACGGGCGTCCAGGTGGCGCCGCCGTCTCGGGTGGTCGCCCCGCCCCGGGCCATCGCGCCGGCTGTGGCGTGGCCGGGGTCGGCGGGGTCGAAACCGACGGAGTAGACGAGCGCGTCCTCGCCGAACGGCAGGCCGGCGGCGGCGGTCCAGCTGGCGCCGCCGTCGCGGGAGTCGTAGAGGCGGCCGTCGGACCCGGCCACCCGTACGTGCGCGGGGTCGGTGCGGTCGGTGCCGACGCCGACGACCGTCGCGGTGGGCGAGGCGAGGGTGGTCACGGCGGTGCCGTCGACGCGCACGAGGTAGGAGGCGTTCTGCTGCCAGCCGAAGGCCCGGTTGCCGACCCCGGCGACCAGCCGGACGGCGCCGCTGCCCAGGTTGGCGGCCTTGGTCCAGTTGCAGCCCGCGTCGGTGGAGCGCTGCAGTTCGTTGTTGTGTGTGGCGAGTAGGGTGTTGGGGGTGTCCAGTGCGATCAGGCCGTGGGTGTAGCTGATCGGCTTGAGCGTGCCGCTGGTGGGCGTGAGAGTGGCGCCACCGTCGGTGGTGAAGGTGACGGCGCCGTCGCCGGTCACCCGGGTGCAGTTCGGGGCGGTCCACGGGCCGGACGGGGTGCCGGTGGCGGCCGTGGCGGCGACGGGCTGGGCGAGGGTGACGCAGGCGGCCGCGGCGAGGGCGACGGCGGCGGAGCGGTTCCAGTTCATGATCGGGTTCCCTATCCCTTGTGGGGTGCAGGTGTGCAATCGGTGATCACCGGTGATCACTTTGTATCGCGACGTTCCATGTGGGAACACATGACAATCAGTCAACATGCTGGCCGAAGTGTCCCACCCGTCCGGATTCGGCCGGAGGGTGGTGAGAATCCGGTCATCGGCCACCCAGGCTGACCACCCGATCGTTCGACACGGTGCTGTCACGTTGACCGATGAGTGAGATGATCTTCGTTGGTCTGGCCGGGGAGTGGTCTGTCGTGGAGAGCGGGTCGCCGTCGTACAGGGGTCACCGGTACCCGGTGGAGATCATCTCCCATGCGGTGTGGCTGTATTTCCGCTTCCCGCTGAGCTTCCGCGAGGTCGAGGAGCTGATGCTCCAGCGCGGTGTCATCGTCGTGTCATCGTTTCCTACGAGACGATCCGCCGCTGGTGCCTGAAGTTCGGCCAGACGTACGCCGACGGGCTGCGTGGGCGCCGGCCGCGGGCCGGTGGCAAGTGGCATCTCGACGAGGTCTTCATGAAGATCAACGGGGTGCGGCACTACCTGTGGCGCGCCGTCGACCAGCGCGGGAGCGTCCTGGACATCCTGGTCCAGTCCCGGCGGGACGCGAAGGCCGCCAAGCGCTTCATGTCCAAGTTGATGAAGAAACAGCGTCGGGTACCGAGGGTACTGGTCACCGACAAGCTCCGCTCCTACGGCGTCGCCCACCGCGAGCTCATGGCCTCGGTCGAACACCGCGCGCACAAGGGCCTGAACAACCGGGCTGAGAACTCCCACCAACCCACCAGGCAACGCGAACGCGCCATGAAGTACTTCCGCTCACCCGGCGCCGCCCAACGGTTCCTGTCCGCGTTCAGCGGCATCTCACCCCACTTCCGACCCCGCCGCCACCTCCTCACAGCCGGCCGCCACCGCACCGAAATGATCATCCGGTTCGCCATCTGGGACCAGATCACCCACGCCGCCGCCCCGCCCGCCACGGCCTGAACCAGACCCGGAACCGGGCCCAGCACGCCCTGACCCAGCCGCAGGCGACCACGCCCCCACCAACGTGACAACGCCGCGTGAGCGCCCTCGTCCAGTACCTCAGGATGTTCCACGACGACGGCAACACCGAGGCCGCCCCCGCCTACAAGAGCATGGAGCGGCTGCTCGTCGCGAACGGCCACAAGGACGGCGTCTGAGACTGCCTCCCGGGCAGGCGGGGCCCTGCCTGCCCGGGCGGTGCGGCTACCGGACGACCACGGCGTCGGGGACGCGGTTCGGCCCGCCGGGGGTGAGGGCACCCGCCGGGGCGACGGCATGGCGCGGGCGCCCTGCGCGGGTGAGCCGTCAACTGTCCGGCGGACAAGGCCCATCGGCTTCTGGGACAGGATCGGGATACTTCCCGCACCTGCCTGTGAACGACCCCCGCCTACGGTGATCACACCCGGTGAACCTCACCGGTCGAACGACATCGGGAGACCTCATGCGCACGCGCCGCCTCGCCCTCACCGCCGCCGCCGTCGCGGCGCTCGCCGCCACCGCGACGGCCTGCGGGCCGGACAACAGCGACACGGGCTCCACCGCCGCCAGCCCCGCGGCCACCGCCGCCGCGCCCACCGGGGCCGCACCCGCGTCCACCGGGGCCTCGCCGACGAAGGCCGCCGCCGCGCCCACGTCGCCTTCCACGCCGAAGTCGTCCTCCACGCCGAAGTCGCCCGACCCGGCCTCCTCCCCCGCCGCCGACAAGAGCGGCTACGGCCAGGCCTGCGGCGCCAACGACCTGGTCCTCGGCGCGAAGGCCGAGTCCCAGGCCGGCGGCTACCTCCTGATCACGGCCAAGGCCAAGCCGGGCATCACCTGCACGCTCCCCGGCACCCACCCCACCATCGCGTTCGGCTCGCGCGGCATCGAGGCCGCCAACGCCGAGCAGGCCACCGGCGAACCGATCACCCTGAGCGGCGCCAAGGTCGCGTACGCGGGCATCATGACGAAGACCACCAAGGACAACCAGGCGGTCCAGTTCACCGACGTCATCGTGGGCATCGGCAACGCCGACCCCAACCCGGCCAGCATCCCCGTCGGCGACACGCCGGTCGACAAGCCGATCGTCACCAACTGGCACACCGTCGCGAAGGATGCCGTCCCCGGCCTCTGACGGCCGTTCACCGGCGGGGCGCGGACCGGCCGTACGACGGCGACCACCGTACGGGCCTGCGCTGTTGCGCTGTTCAGCCCAGGAAGTCGACGCGGTCGATGAGGCCTTCGCGCACCCGGTAGGCCACCAGGACGCGGACCGGCTCGTCGGCCAGGCCGTGGGCGACTTCGTGGTCGACCACCCAGTCGCCTTCGCTGAGCCGCCCCACGATCTCCGCCCGGCAGCGGCCCTTGGCGAACTGTCCGGCGTACCTGTCGCGCAGAGCCTGCCGGCCCTGAAGTCGGGTGCCGTCGGCCCGGTGGATCGTGACGTCCTCGGCATAGGTGGCGACGAAGGCGTCGATGTCGTGGCTGTTGTAGGCGGCGAGCTGCTGCTCGACCACCTCGCGCGGTTCCGTCATGTGATTGATCGTTCCTTCCTCGGTGTACGAATTACGCATCACGGGTTCAGCCGGGCTCAGGCTGCGAGACGGCGGGTGGCGAGTTCGGCGTAGAGCGCGGCCCCGTCGGGGAGCACCGCGTCGTCGAACTCCGCGTAGGGCGAGTGGTTGACCGGCAGGTCCTCGGGGTCGGTCCCCTTCGGGGCGGCGCCGAGCCACACGAACGATCCCGGCACGGCGTCCAGGACCCGGGAGAAGTCCTCCGACCCGGTCATCGGGTTCGGCATCGACTGGAAGCGTTCCTCGCCGAAGACCTCCCGGACGGTGTCCGCCAGGAAGTCGGTCTCGGCCCCGTCGGTCACGGTCACCGGGTACTGGGGAAGGTACTCGACCTCGGCCCGCAGGCCGTGGGCGGCCGCGATGGCCTTGACCAGCTCCACCGTGGTGTCGGCGGCCTTGGACTGCGCCTCGGCGGAGAAGGTGCGCACGGTCGCCTCGAAGTAGGCGGTCTCGGGGATGATGTTGCGCTGGGTGCCGGCCTGGATCAGCCCAACGGTGACCACCACCGGATCGAACACGTCGAAGCGGCGGGTCACCATGGTCTGCAGGGCGGTGACCATCTCGCAGGCCGCCGGGATGGGGTCCTTGGCCCGGTGCGGTACCGAGCCGTGGCCGCCCGCACCGTGGACGGTGACGTTCAGCGCAGTGGAAGCGGCCAGGATCGGCCCGCGCCGGGAGCCGAACTCCCCGTGCCGCATGGCCGACGACACGTGCAGGGCGTAGGCGGCGACCGGGCGCCTGCCTGCCGCGTCGAGGACGCCCTCGGCCAGCATGGCTCCGGCTCCGTCCCACCCCTCCTCGCCCGGCTGGAACATGAAGACCACGTCCCCGTGGAGCTGTTCCCGCCGTGCGGCCAGCAGGTGTGCGGCACCCGCGAGCATGGTGGTGTGCAGATCGTGTCCGCAGGCGTGCATGGCCCCGTTGTCCGCGGCGAACGGCAGCGGGGCCTTCTCGGCGACCGGCAGGCCGTCCATGTCGCCGCGCAGCAGCACCGCCGGCCCCGGTCGGCCGCCGCGCAGCACCGCGGTGACCGAGCTCAGCGCGGAGCCCTGGCTCACCTCCAGCGGCAGTCCGTCCAGGGCCCGCAGCACCCGCTCCTGGGTGCGCGGCAGGGTCAGTCCCAGCTCCGGGAACCGGTGCAGGTCGTGGCGCAGCCGGACCAGGTCCGGGGCCAGAGCGAGAGCGTCGTCGTGCAGGGACACGGGCACCTCCGTCGATCCCGCGCGTGGCGGGAACTTGTGCAGAGCGATCTTGTTCCGTGATTCTGGATCTCTCGGCGGGATTTGCCCGCGATTTCGCAGGATCACGCCACCAGGAGGCCCTTCGATGAACGAATCCACCGGCAGCCGGCAGTGACCGGCACCGAGGTGACCGGCGCCGAGGTCACCGGCGCCGAGGTGACGGTGGACGAGCTGGACCTCGCCCTGGTGAACGCGCTGCAACTGCGGCCCCGCGCACCCTGGTCACTGCTCGGCCAGACGCTCGGGATCAGCCCGGTCACCGCCGCCCGCCGCTGGCACCGGCTCTCCCAGGCCGGGATCGCCTGGGTGACCGCCTACGGCCTGCCGCACCCCGAGGACCGCGGGTGCGTCGCCTACCTCGACCTCGACTGCGCTCCCGACCGGCTCCGGCAGATCGCCGACGAACTGGCCGAGGACCCGCACGTGATGAGCATCGAGCACCTCGCCCAGGGCTGCGACCTCGTCGTCACCGTGGCCTTCACCGACCTGGCGATGGTCTCCCGGTACACCGCCGAACGGCTCGGCCCACTCCCCGGGGTCAACGCCGTCCGCGTCCACCTGGCGACCGGCTTCTACGCCGAGGGGATCCGCTGGCGACTGGACTCGCTGGACCCCGCCCAGCGCGTGGAACTGCACGACGATCACCCGGCGGGCTACGGGAATCCGTCCGGCGCACGAGCTGAAGTCCGGCAAGAAGACCGGGAGTTGCTCATCAGACTGGGCGTCGACGGCCGCCTCGGCCAAGCCGAGCTGGCCGCCGCCACCGGGCTCAGCCCGTCCACGCTGCGCCGGCGCCTCGACCGGCTGGCCGCCTCCGACGCGATCCGCTTCCGCTGCGAGATCGCCGCCCGCGACGCCGGCCGGCCGGTCCTGGCGACCTTCCGGGCCGACCTCCCCCCGGACCGGCTCGACGAGGTCGGACCCCAGCTCGCCAGACTCCCCGAGGTCCGGCTGTGCGTGTCCGTCACCGGCCCGCACAACCTCCTGCTCTCCGTCTGGCAGCGCTCCCTCGCCGACGTCCAGCGGCTGGAAACCGCTCTCGCCCGCAGGTTCCCCGACCTGCGGGTGGCCGAACGCCGCGTGTCGCTGCGCACCGTGAAGCGGATGGGCCGGATCCTCGACGCGGACGGACGCGCGGTCCGCGCCGTTCCGCTGGACATCTGGCGGGACCCGGTCCCGGTCTCCTGACGGCCGTTCAGCCGTTCAGCCGTTCAGCCGTTCAGTCGTTCAGTCGTTCGGACCGGTCGGCGCCGCAACGCGCCGTCGCCAGGAGCCGCAGGCCACGGGCCGCGGGCCGCCTCGCGCAGGCCCGGCGGCCCGCCCGCGTGTTCCGGCCATTTCCGGGTGTAGGCGCCCGTACCGGTCGCCCTGGTGGGCAGGATGGCCGACGGCCCGCGCCACTGCCCGGCGCCGGGCCCCGCAGACCGATCGGAAGGCAGGGATCAACCATGCCCAGGAGCGCACGGCGACGCACGGCGGCGGCGACCGTCTGCGCCGCACTCATCGGCGCAGTCGGCCTCCTCGCACCATCCGCCCAGGCCCAGGCCCAGGCCCAGGCACGGACCCAGGCACGGACCCAGGCACCGGCCCCGGTACAGGCACCGGCGACCGCGTCGTCGACGGCGGACCGGCCCCGGGACACCACCACGCCCCCGGGCACCGAGGGGCAGTCCACCACGGTCACCCGTCCCGACGGCACCCAGGCACGGTTCGCGGTCTTCTCGACCGACTACGCCACCGGACAGACCATCTGGTACCAGACGCAGTCCGCCCCCGGCGGCCCGTTCGGCGCCTGGAGCCAGGTCAACGGCATGAACCTCAACTTCCAGAACCAGGTGCTCACCGCCGCCGCGGACGCCGACGGCGCCCTGGAGGTGTTCACCATCGGGTACCAGTCGTCGGTCCTGGTCCGGATGCACCAGGCCGGCCCGGACGGGCCGTGGTCGGCACCCGAGCCCTTCGGCCCCGCCGGGGCGGGCGTGCCGAGGTTCTTCGGGGCGCCGGTGGCCTTCCAGCGGGCGGACGGCACGCTGGCCTTCTTCGAGGTCTACCAGGGCTCAAGCAGCCCGCAGTTGTACGTCAACGAGCAGAGCGCCCCCGGTGTCTGGGGCTCCTGGACCGCCCTGGGATCCGGTCCGCTGCCGTCCGGGGTCGCCACCCCCTCCTCCGTCACCGAGTCGGCCGACGGGACGTTGACGGTGGTCGCGCACATGTGGAACGCCTCCTCGTGGTTCGCCCAGATCTCCGAGCAGGCCCCGGGCGGCGCCTGGGGCCCCTGGCGCGACTGCCGACCCGGCAACTGCACCACCGGCTGACCTCGCCGCCCACACCCCGGAAGCCCCGCGTGGCGGCCGGGAGGCCGAGCGCACCGCCCGGCGGCACCACCCCGCCGACCTGCCCGGCGGCCTCGACCACCCCCGGGCCCGAGCCGCCCGAGGCGCTGGCGCAGACTGGGAGGCGGACCACACCCGACCGACCGGAGGACGACACCCATGGCCGACCGGCCCCTGACGCTGATGGCAGTGCACGCCCACCCCGACGACGAGGCCACCTCGACCGGCGGCGTCCTCGCCCGCTACGCCGCCGAGGGCATCCGCACCGTCCTCGTCACCTGTACCGACGGCGCCTGCGGCGACGGCCCCGGCGGCGCCAAGCCGGGCGAGGAGGGCCACGACCCCGCCGCCGTCGCCGAACTGCGCCGCCAGGAACTCGAAGCCAGCTGCCGGGTCCTCGGGGTCGACCATCTCGAACTGCTCGGCTACGGCGACTCCGGGATGATGGGCTGGCCCGCCAACGACGCCCCGGGATCGTTCTGGAGCACCCCCGTCGCCGACGGCGCCGCCCGGCTCGCCGACCTGATGCTCCACTACCGGCCCGACGTCGTCGTGACCTACGACGAGAACGGCTTCTACGGCCACCCCGACCACATCCAGGCCAACCGCATCACCATGGCCGCCCTCACCCAGGCCGCCCTGACGCCCAAGGTGTACTGGACCACGGCGCCGCACTCGATGATGCAGCGCTTCGGCGAGCTCATGCGCGAGTTCGGCGCCGACGGGAACGACGGGGGCGACGGGGACAACCCGGAGCCCACCGGGGAGGCCGTGGAGCTGCCCCCGATCGGGCTGCCCGACGAGGAGATCACCACCTGGGTGGACGCCACCGCCTTCGGCGGGCAGAAGTACGACGCGCTGCTCGCGCACGCCAGCCAGGGCGAGAACATCTTCTTCCTGAAGATGGGCCGGGAGCGGTTCACCGAGCTGATGGGCGTGGAGACGTTCGTCCGGGTCCTCGACACCACCGGCGCGGCGCTGCCCGAGAAGGACCTGTTCACCGGCCTGCGTTGAGCCGCAGGCCGAGCCGCAGGGTGAGCCGCAGGGCAGGCCCGGGCCCCCGGACGAAACGATGCAGGCCACGCCCGGAAGGGCGTGGCCGCTTCCACTCGGGGGCAGTCGGCAAGGGTCCAGACCTGGACCGGAGCCCTGGCTGCCGGTACCCGTGCCCGCGCCGGTGACCGAACCGGTGCGGGCCGTCGGATCAGCGGGTGGTGTAGCCGCCGTTGGCGAACACGGTCTGCCCGTTGATCCACCAGCCGTCGGTGAGCAGGAACTTCACGAGCGGGGCGATGTCCTCGATCCTGGTGAGCTCCCCGTTCATGGAGGACGACTTGTGGTAGGCGACGGAGTCGTCGGTCTCGGCCGGGTAGAAGAACGAGGTGTCCATCGGACCGGGGGCGACGTTGTTGACGGAGATGTTGCGGCCGAACAGTTCCTTGGACAGGGCGCGGGTGAAGTGCTCGACGGGGGACTTGCTACCGGCGTAGACGGAGTACAGGCCGGTGTAGGCGGCCAGCAGCGAGGTCACGATCGTGACGATCTTCCCGCCGTCCTCCAGACGCTTGGCCGCCTCGCGCATCATGAAGTACGCCGCCTTGGTGTTGACGGCGAACATCCTGTCGAACTCTTCCTCCGTGGTCTCCGTCATGGGCTTCTTGATGACCACGCCGGCCGTGTTGACCATGCAATCGACCTTGCCGAAAGCACGCACCGCGGTGTCGAACAGCGTCTCCACCTCGGCGACCCCGCTCAGGTCGCCCTGATGGACGATGGCGTCGCCGCCGAGCTTCTTCACGTCGGCGGCCGTCTGCTCGGCCTTGTCGCGGGAGGAATCGCTGTTGTAGTGCACAACGATCCTGGCGCCGTCCCGGGCGCACTCCTTGGCGATGAGGCTGCCGAGGTTCTTCGATGCGCCTGCGATGACGACGACCTTGTCCTTGAGCGTATGGCCGGGCATGGAACTCTCCTCATCAGGAGCCGGAGGAAGGGGAGGGAAGGGGAGGGGAAGCCGGGCAGGCCCGCCGGCCCGGACGGGTGTGCCCGGCGTCTCGCCGCCACCACCACGCTCACGCTATGGCGGCGTGCCAGGGCCCGCATGTCGAGTCCCGCGGCTTGCGCCCGTGGCGATCGGCACTCACCACCGCGCACCGGGAAAAGGCCCACGGCATGGTGCCGGCCCGCATCACGCCACGGGCGGGTGTCCCTGCCACGCCCAGGAACACCGGGGTGCCGCCCCGCCCACCCCCGCTCCCCCAGAGTTAGGAATCACGCCGGGCTGTCCACGAACATCCGATTCGTCGCCCCCGGCCTCAGCGAAACCGGCGAAAGGCACGACATGACCAGCAGCGCTCCCGGCGGCACCCTCACCCTGGCCCCCGACCTCACCCTCAGCCGGATGGGCTACGGCGCCATGCAGTTGGCCGGCCCCGGCGTCCTCGGTCCCCCCGAGGACCGCGACCAGGCCTTGGCGGTCCTGCGCGAAGCCGTCGAGCTGGGCATCACCCACATCGACACCAGCGACTACTACGGGCCGTTCGTCGTCAACGAACTCATCAAGGAAGCCCTGCACCCCTACCCGGCCGGACTGCACATCGTCACCAAGGTCGGCGCCCGCCGCAACGAGACCGGCGACTGGATCCCCTCGCAGGAACCCGCGGACCTCAAGGCCCAGGTCCACGACAACCTCCGGCACCTCGGCCTGGAGGCCCTGGACGTCGTCAACCTGCGCCTGGACTCGGTGGAAAACATCTCCGACGCGCCCATCGCCGAGCGGTTCGGCGCCTTGGCCGACCTGCGCCGTCAGGGGCTGATCCGCCACCTGGGCATCAGCGGCGTCTCCGACGCCCAGCTCACCGAGGCGCAGGCCATCGCCCCGGTCGTCACCGTGCAGAACCTCTACAACCTGGCCAACCGGCAGGACGACACACTCGTGGACCGCTGCGCGGACCAGAACATCGCCTTCGCCTCGTTCTTCCCCTTGGGCGGCTTCAGCCCGCTCCAGTCCCAGGTGCTCAACGATGTCGCCGCCCGCCTCGACGCCTCCCCGCAACAGGTCGCACTGGCCTGGCTGTTGCAGCGCTCGGCCACCACCGTCCTGATCCCCGGCACCTCCTCCATCGCCCACCTGCGCGAGAACACCGCCGCGGCCGACCTGGTGCTGCCCGCCGACGCGGTCGCCGAACTCGACACCATCGGCTCGGCGAGAACGCGGTAGTCCTCACCGTGGTCCTCAACCTCGACCATTGCCGGGCGCCCGTGTCCTGCGGCGGTTCCCTCACCGCCCGCCGGGATCCGGGTTCCGCCGCGGTTGCGCCCGTCCGGGTGGCCTTCCGCGCTTCCGGCTCCCCTCCGTTCGCGTGCGGCGCTAGGTTGCTGGGCGACCCGCTGGCCGCTACCCGGAGGACACCGATGGCCATCCCCGCTCTGGACCACTCGACGACCCGCTATTCCCTCCCCCACGCCTACTGGATGGCGCAGGCCGCCGGACTGGCCGTGCTGGACCGGGCCGGCATCGAGGACAAGGCCCACGCCTGGGGCTTCGACGAGGTGCGGCACTTCGAGTCGACGCACCAGATGCCGTTCCTGATCGAGGACACCCAGGCCTACACGATGGCCAGCGACCGCATGATCGTCACCGGTTTCCGGGGCACCGAGGTCCTGAAGATCTACGACTGGCTCACCGACGTCAGCACCCCGCCCGTTCCCGGACCGGCGAACAAGGGCTTCGTCCACTACGGCTTCCACCAGGCCCTGCGGTCCGTCTACCCCGAGATCCGCGACACCATCCAGGGACTGCGCACCAACGGGCAGAGCGTCTGGTTCACCGGCCACAGCCTCGGCGGCGCCCTCGCCATGCTGGCCGGCGCCTGCTGGTACTTCGAGGAGCCTCGCCAACTCCCCGACGGCGTCTACACCTTCGGTCAGCCCCGCACCTGTGAACGGCTTCTCGCCGCCGCCCACAACACGGCTTTCCGGGACCGCTGCTACCGCTTCGTCAACAACAACGACATCGTCCCCCAGCTCCCGCCCGAGCCGGCCTTCACCCACGTCAGCGCACTCCGCTACTTCGACGCCGACGGAGGGCTCCACGAGGCCATGCCGCTCATCGCCGGGTTGAAGGACCGGGCGAAGGGCTACCGCCAGGACATGTTCGCCCCCGAGACCGACGGCATCAAGGACCACCACCTGCGCAACTACCTCGCCGCGTTCGAGAAGAACCTCGCCACGACCGCCTGATCGCAGAACACCCCGGGCCGGCCGGGTGGCTCCGGCGCGACCAGGTGGCTCAACAGCGTTCGCGCCGCTTCACCCCGCTGGGACGTCAAGGAGAAGCTCAACGGCTCCGCCGTACCGGTCGGTGCGGTGCTGACGTTGCCGGAGCTGGATTCCGTCTCCGACACTGCACACCCGGCGCGCGCGGATACCGGGGTCACCACCCGTGCTCGTGCCCCAGTTGATCAGCCGTTCGGGGTCGATGGACAACTCGTCTTCTTCACCGGCCCCCGCGCCTGGGACTTCGCCCGGAACCGGCCCCTCACCGACGACCAGCCCGCCGACGTCCGCGCCCGCACCATCGAGTTGGACCACCGCTCGGCGTCCCACCTCGCCGTGCACACGCTCGACGGCGCCACCCTGGCCCACGGGCTGAGCGACTCCCCCGCCGGACTGCTCGCCTGGCTGCTGGAGCGCTGGAACTCCTGGAGCGACAACGGCGGAGACGTCGAATCCGTCTTCACCAAGGACGACCTGCTCACCCACGCCACGATCTACTGGGTGAACAACTCCATCGCCACGTCGATGCGTTACTACGCCAACGCCAACCGCTACCCGTGGGCCCCCGCCCACGACCGCGGCGGCCACTTCATCCCCTGGGAGAACCCCGACGCCTGGGTGGGCGACCTGCGCCGCACCGTCCGCCTGAGCCGGCCCCCCTACCGGGACCCCGCGCGGGGTCGACGGCGGGATCAGGGGTGCTGGAAGGCGACCTCCGGGTCGGCCGGTGACGGGCCGTCGAGCAGCGGCTGCGGGATGCCGCGCAGGTGCTGGTCGAAGAAGGCCCCGACGTAGGCGCGGGTGATCTCCTCCGCGCGCTGCGCCGGGATCGGCACGGCGGGGCCGGTCACGCCCAACTGTGCGGCGAGGACGGGCAGGTCGGTGAAGCTGGAGTGGCCGGAGCCGGCGATGGTCAGCCACCGCTTCCAGCCGTCCAGGCGCGCCCAGTCGCGGTCCCAGCTGGTGTCCGCGCCGCCCGGGCTGTGGTTGGCCAGGGTGCCGAACATGAGGAAGGGGCGGCCCTGGAGGCCGGTGGCGGGAACCGGCGCGAAGAAGGTGCCGTCCATGTTCACCCCGGCTCGTACCCGGTCGTCGCCGGCCATGGTCGCGGCGGCGGCGTCACCGCCGATGGAGTGCCCGGCCATGCCGATCCGTTGCGGGTCGATCACGCCGGCGTTCCGCCACGGCGAATGACGGTCGGTCAACTGATCGACGACGAAGGAGAGATCCTCGGCCCGGCTCCGGGCTATCGCCTCCAGGCCGTCGAGGGTGGGGGTCTGGTCGCAGACGACGCAGGTGCGGGTCCGTCCGTCGGGGAAGGTCACACCGGTGGACTCGTAGGTGTGGTCGACCAGCGCGACGACGTACCCGCGACTGGCCAGGTCCTCGGCGAGTCCGGTGAGGGTGGCGCGCGGCAGCGTGAGGCCGGGCGAGAGCACCAGCAGGGGGAACCTGCCGCGCTCCGGCCGGGCGTCGGCGTGCGCGTAGGTGCGGGTGCCGCCGAGTGTCTCGGCCGGGACGGCGCCGCCCGGAGCCGTCTGCTGCAGCAGCAGCCGGGCCTCCTCGGTGGTCATGTAGGGGGCCGGTCCGCCGGTCCCGGGCCGGGCCGGGTAGTACGTCGACACCATCAGTTCCCGGGCACCCGCGGCCGACACCCAGGGATCCCGGCGGTGCTGGTCGACGAGGTGCAGGGTGCTGCGTCCGATCGCGTGCGGGCCCGTCGGGCGGGGCAGCTCCAGGTGGACGCCGTACCTGTCCGAGGCCGCGGAGGGGGCTGCGACGGAGGGCCCGGGCGCGGCGTTCGCCGCACCCGCCCCGATGATCGGCAGCGGCAGGACGAGCGTGAGCACGGCGGCCAGGGCAGCACGACGGATTCTGGTCATGCCGGCAACGCTAGTTCGCGGGCACAGCAGTTGACATCCCCTCAGAGGAGGACGGGGAAGGGGATGGGGCATCCCAGCGGAGGAGGGCCGGGCATTCCAGCGGAGGAGGCGGACGGGCCGGCGCAGCAGGCCGGACGGGGCGAGGCGGCGGGCCGTTCCGTCCCCCGCGCGGAACGGCCCGCCGGCGGCTCCCGCTACTTCAGCAGGAAGTCGTACACCGCCTGCCGTCCGGCCGGGTTCGCCGCCCGGTTCTGCACCGAGTGCGCCGCCCCGGGCACGATCACGATCTGCGGGTCGTGCGCCAACTTCGCCTGCTGGTACAGCACTTCGTACGGCGTGGCCAGGTCCCGGTCGCCGCCGAGCAGCAGCACCGGCACGTCCGGCAGCTTGCGGTGCTCCGACGGCGCCGGCGGCACCCGCTCGCGCGGCCAGTCGAGGCAGACCAGGAGGCTGCCGAGCCCGGTCGCGGTCGCCGGGTCGTACGGCCAGGTCTGCTCGGCGGTCAACCGCTGCCGGGTGCGCTCCAGCGCCGCCGCGCGGCCCGTGACGGGCGTGTCGGTGGTGCCCCACGGGAAGCGCGAGTCGGCGCACAGGGCGGCGGAGTGCAGCCCCTGGCTGAGCTCCTCGGCCGGGGCGGCGTCGACCTGCTGGTGGACCAAGTCGAAGAAGTCCTGGAGCTTCGCGGGCTGCCCGGCGGCGGCCTCGTGCAGGATCTCCGGGACACCGCCGTAGTCCGGGTCGATGAACTCGTAGCCGGTGAGCGCACTCAGGACCTGCGCCCCGTTGCCGTACCGCCGAACCGTGGCGGCGAGGTCGGCGGCCGGGTCGGTGGTGCAGCCGGTGGCCCGGCAGGCGGCCCGCAGGATCCGGGCGGTCGCGGGCATCGCGGCCAGGTCGAGGGGGTCGAAACCCTGTTGCGGCGCCACCGAGTCGAGCACCAGCCGGGCCACGCGCGCCGGGTGGGCGAGCGCGTACCGCTCGGCGACGATGGTGCCGTACGAGACGCCGTCCAGGGTGAGGCGCCGGTCGCCGAGCGCGCGGCGCAGCAGGTCGATGTCGGCGACGGTGTCCGCGGTGCTGTAGTGGCGGGCGTCGGGGCCCAGGGCGGCGGCGCAGTCGGTGATCGACTGCTTGCGCGGCGCGGCGAGGTCGGAGGAGCCCATGTCCTCCTGGAGGCCCGGGCACTGGAGCGCGCCCCGGCCGGTGCCGCGCTGGTCGTACATCACCAGGCGGTAGTCCTTGAGGACGGGTTCCAGCTTGCCCGCGATCCGCTTGATCGCCGGGACGCCGGGCTGGCCGGGGCCGCCGGTGAGGAAGAGCAGGTCGCCCTTGGGGGCCGTGGTGTTGCCGGTGACGGCCACCTGGAGGTCGAGGGTGCCGGGGGTGGCGCCGCTGTGGTCGAACGGGACGGTGAGGGTCCCGCAGGTGAACTCGGGTGCGTCCGGGCAGGGCGCCTGGCCGGTGATCCCGCTGGCGCGGGCCGGCGCGGCCGTGGCGGCGAAGCCGACTGCGGGGGTGGCCAGGGTGGTCCCGGCGGCCACCGCGGCGGCGCCCAGCAGAGCGGCGATACGGCCGCGCTTGCTCGTCATGTTCGTCCTTCCGCTCGCGCCGCGCCCGGGCCGACGCGGTCACGGAAGTAGCCTGCGCCCCGCGGCACTTCGATGGCGAGCGTTCGGGCCGGATTCGACCCGGAACGGACCGCCAGGACCCGAATGGCCCTGAAAGGCAGCCGGAACCCACGGTGACGACGCTCCCTGAAGGCGGTTGGCCGCGATTCCGTGAATGTCACGGCCGTCACAGGCTCAGCAGCAGGTCCCGGATCGCTGCGGGCTGGGACAGGAACGGGTGGTGGCCGGCGTCGAGCTCGACGACGCCGCCGGCCCGGCGGGCGAACTCGCGCTGCAGTCGCGGCGGGGTGCCCCGGTCCTGAGCGCAGACGAGGTACGTCGACGGCGACTGCTGCCATGCGGCCGCCCCGACCGGCTGCCCGGTCACCCGCACGCTCTGACGGGCGAGGTGGTCCGCCGCCTGTGCCTGGACCTCGGGGTCGCAGTCCTGGAGGAACGTGTCCACGAGCAGTTCGGGGCGGACCCCGAACGTGCCGGCGTCGGGGTCGACGTCGAGGAACGGGGCGGGGCCGCCGTCCCCGAAGTCCGACAGGCTCTGCCCGACCTCGGGCAGGTAGCTGGAGACCAGTAGCAGGTGGTGCACCGAACCGATTCCCGCGGCGGCTTCCGCGGTGACGATACCGCCGTAGCTGTGGGCGACCACGACGGTCCGCTCGTCGCCGGCCTGCAGCACCTGGCGCACCGCGGCAACGTCCTCGGGCAGCCCCGGACCGCCGACGCCGCCGGGCAGGCCCGCCTCACCGCAGCTCGGTAGCGCCGGGGCCACGCTCAGCACCCCGTGCTCCTGCAGCAGCCCGGCGGTGCGGTGCCACCACCACGACCCGTCCCGCACACACGCCCCGTGCACGAACACCACCCTCATCGTTGCCTCCGCGTCCGCCTGGGCTGTCCGGGCCGTCCGGGCCGTCCGGGCTGCCTTTCGATCAACGGTAGACGCGTCCGCGCCATCACCTGAGCCGACTTCCACTTCGATGATCCCGAACACGACGCGGACCTCGCCCGCGACACGTCCTCACGGCCATCGCCATGGACGTCGAACGCTTCAGCGGCCGGTCGGTCACCGAGAAAGCCCGTTCGCCGAGATCACCGACCGCCTTCCGGACCTCTCTGGATCGGACCGACATCCACCGGCCGAAGTCCTGGCACACCATTGGTACTCGGGCCCGATCGTCCCGGATCGCCAGCAGAGTCGAGCTCAGCCGGCCCGTGCTGCCAGGTGGGTGAGGAGTTCGGTGAGGTCCGCGAGCGCGGCGTCCCAGCCGTGGGCCAGCACCACGCCGGCGGGGTTCAGGACCACCTCGTCGACTCCGGCCGTCCCGTAGGCGGCGAGCTCGGTCGCCAGCTGGTCGGGTGTGCCGTAGAGGAAGACTCCGGACTCGACGAGTTCGCGGGCGCCGGCCACCGGGTCGCGGGTGTCCAGGTGCAGGCCCGCGCGGCGGAGCATGTCGGCGTAGTGCGGCGCGCCCAGGTGCCGGCCGGCGCCGTGCTGGGCCAGCACCATCGGGTGGCGGCCCGGCCGGGCGACGGCGGCGTGCACCACGGTCACCACTCTCGGCGGGGTCGCTGGTCTCGGCGGGGCCGCCATCCGGCCCGTCGTCGCTGCGCCTTCGGTCAGGGCGGGGACGAGGACCTCGGCCACGTACCGGGGCGGGGTCATCCAGGTGATCGCGACGTCCGCGACCCGCCCGGCCGCGCGGGCCATGGCGGGTCGCAGGACGCCCGCGCCCAGCTCGACCGCCGGCGGGTGTTCCCCGTGCGGGAGTCGGAGCCCGGGCGCGGCGGACCCGAGGGCCGGTGCGGGCGGCCCGGCCGACCGGTCGTCCAGCAGCGCGCGGACGGCGCCGACGTAGTCCGCCACGGCCTCGGCCGGCCGGGCGTAGGGGGCGCCCAGCAGGCCGCCGACGAGCGAGGGTTCGCCCGCGCCGTAGCCGATCACCGGCCGGTGTCCGGTGAGCACGGCCAGGGACTGGGCCTGGGCGGCCGCCTCGAAGGGGTGCCGCAGAGCAGTCAGCGTGACCGAGAGCCCGACCGGGATCCGCTGCCCCGTGCCGGCCAGCCAGGCCAGCGCCTGGTGGCTCTCCACCGCCAGGGACTGCCCGAGCCAGAGCCGGTCGGCCGCGCCGGTGCCCACCAGCGAGGCCAGCGCCGTCAGCGCGGTGAGGTCGGCCCGGTCGCGGAGGGCGTGCGGGAAGAGGACGGAGATCCGCATGCCGCTCAGCCGTTCCGCGAGGGGTCGGTGGGGTCGGTGGCCGCGTCGCGCAGCGATCGCGCGACGGAGGCGGCGAGCGACGGTCCGCCTGATCCGGCCGGGTCGTCCGGGGCGGCCGCGTGTCGCAGTACTCCTTCGGCCACCGCCGCCGCCCGGTGCTGGCCGAAGCTCTGGCCGCGCCACCCGGCCCTGGTGTCGCCGGGCTCGTCGGCGGTGGCGATGCCCGGCCCCAGGGGGCGGGCGAAGACCGAGGTCTGCGTGCCGAGGCCGGGCAGGCCGCGCAGCGCCGCCGCCAAGGCCGTCAACTCGTCGGCGTGGGAGCGGGGGAGGTAGAGCACGACCGCGTCGCGACGCGGGTACGACCAGGACCGGGACAGCACCTTGGCCCGGTACCGCAGCGAGCGGGCGGCCAGCTCCCGGAGCAGCGCCGCCCAGAGTGCGGGCGCGGCGGTGGGGTCCTCGACGTGCAGGTAGAGCCGCCGCAGCGACTCGCCCTCGTGCGGCCCGCCGTGCGGCCCGTCCACCAGCAGGAAGCCGGGCGACAGCGCGGGGCGGACGGCAGGCAGTTCGACGGTCACGGACGTGTCCGCCGGTCGCGGGCCGTCGCTCCGGACGGCGGCGGCCGGGACGCGGACCGTCACGCCGCCCAGCTCGACCGTGAACTCCGTGGCGGCGCCCCCGGTTCCGGCCTCGGGCTCAGCTCCGGGCCCGGCCCCGGCTGCGGCTGCGGCCTCGGCCCCGGTCGGGACGGCGGCGCGCAGGCGGGCGGGGGCGAGCGTGTCCGCGTGCGGTGTCGCCGAGATCAGCTGCCGCTCGAACTCCACGTCACGGCGGGGCAGTCGGGTGGCGGTGCTGGATCGGTCGAGGCGCGACCGGTCGAGGCCGGCGTGCCACTGCTCGTAGAGCGCCGTGCCCAGGGCGATCCGCAGGCCGCGCGGCGAGTCGGCGCTGATGCGGCGGCCGTCCACCGTGACGGCCTGCGGGTACTCGGTGAGATCGATGCCGGTGAGTGCGGCCGCGAGCTGCTCGGACACGTACGTCATGACGCCACCAGCCCGATCGCCTCGATGAACCGGTCCGGGGCGAGCAGCGCCCCGCGTCCCACACCGGCGATGCCGCGCTGAACCGCGCTCAGGGTGGGCCGGACGCCGGCGGCGGCCATGGTGCGGTCGAAGAGGTGCCAGCCGGCGTACCCGACCACCCGCTCGGCGAGTTCGGGATCGAGCCGGTCGGCGTGCTGCCGGTAGCCCTGCCAGAAGGCGCCGATCACCGGGAGGACGGCGGCCAGTTCGCGCTCTCCGCTGCGCATGAGGGTGCCGTGGGCGTCGGCGGGTCGGCCGCCGTCAGTGAGGTCGGGGCCGGGGTCACGGTCGGTCACGTCGACCTCGGGGTCGGTCTCGACCTCGTCGGTGTCGACGCCGGTGAACATCCGGCTCGCCGCCCGGTACAGCCACTGCCCGACGAAGCCGCCGAGGTCGATCGCCGGGTCGGCGAGCTGGAACTCCTCCCAGTCGGTCAGCTGGAGCGTGCCGTCGCAGAGCAGGAACTGGTCCAGCCGCAGGTCGCCGTGGACCGGACGGTGGTCGGCGGCGGCCGAGCGGGCGTCCAGCGCGCGCAGGGCGCCGTGCAGCCGGCGGTCCTGCTGGAGCAGGCCCCAGAGCGCCAGTTCGGCGCCGCTGCTCGCGGTGTACTCGGCCACGGTCAGCGCGGCCAGCCGGTGGCCGGTGCGCGTGCCGGGGCGGGGCTTGGGTCGGACGCCGGCCGTCGGGAAGCCGTGCAACTCGGCGAGCGCCCGGCCGGCCCGCCGGGCGAGTCCGGTGTCGAAGCCGTCCTCGTCGGCGAGGGTGTTCCCGGTGACGGCGTCCGCCAGCAGGTCGAAGACCAGTACCAACCGCTTCCGATCGCCGCCGAGCAGCGCCGGCGACTCCCAGGAGAGCGCGCCGGCCCCGGTCCGGGCCGACTCGAAGGCGCAGGAGCGGTCGTAGCGGTCGGTTCCGTCGGGAGCGTGGCCGTCGAGCCGTTTGATGAAGACGCCGGTGCCGTCCGTGGTGCGTCCCGCCCACGAGTCGTTGCGGCCGAGATGGCTCACCAGGCTGTCCGGGTCCAGCGGGGCGAAGCCCAACGCGGCCAGTGCCAGCGGCACTTCGGGCGCGTACTCGAAGAGGCCCGGGGTGCGGCCGGGGCCGGCCCGGTCGGCTGCCGGCGTGGCCGGTGGGGTCGAGACTGTCGCTGCCATGGCGGCCACGCTAGGGATCCCGACCGGCGGTCACCACGGGCAGGATCCTGTCATGCCAGGGCGGGCAAGGGGCAGGATGCCCCCACTTTCCTGCTACTGGGCACCGGCATCGAACGCCTGATCTGCTGGGGGCGGTCGAGGAACCCGCTCCTCGCCCTAAATCCGAAGCCGAATCCGGGCCCGATCCGAGCTCGAATCCGACGAGTCGAGAGGATGACCATGAGCTCTGCTGACCTGATGGGCGGCTACGCCGCCTACACCACCCCGAACGCCGCGATCGAGGAGCTCGCCAGCACCGGCATCACGGCCGAGTTGGAGTTCACCCCGGTCCTCACGGTCACCCCGTGGACCGAGGCGATCTCCCTGGTGGTGGTCTCCATCGCCACCCAGCTGTGATCCGATCGCAGATCTGATTTCCCTTCCATCTCAAGGGAGTTCGACATGAGTACTGCTGACCTGATGGGCGGCTACGCCGCCTACACCACGCCGAACGCCGCGATCGCGGAGCTCGCCAGCACCGGCGTCGCCGGCGTCCCGGCGGAGCTGGAGGTCACCCCGACCGTCTCGCTCGTCGTCCTCTCGCTCGTCACGATCACCATCATCGGCTGACGGACTCGTCGAGCGTCACGTCGTCCGGGCCCCGCGGCACGCTGCGGGCGGGGCCCGGCCGGCGGCCGGAGCGGTGCACCCAGCCGGCGACGCCGACCCGCGAGGAGCACTGCAACCGCCGCATCGTCTCGCGGAGGTGGTTGACCACCGTCCACTCCGAGATGCCCAAGCGGCGCGCGATCTGATGGTTACTCAGCCCGTCGGCCACCAGGAGCGATACCTCCAGTTGGCGGCTGGTCAGTTGCCGCCCCGGCGGCGCCTCGGCGGAGTCCGGCTCGGCGAGGGGGAGGGCGAGGGAGAGGGAGCAGAGCAGGTCCAGGAGCGCGGTGGCCGCGCCGGTTGCCAGCGCGTGGGCGAACTCGTCCTCGGCGAGCCGGCGGCGGATGCCGGGCAGCAGCCGAGCGGTGGCCAGGTCGGGATCCGCGGGGTCGCCGGGAATGCCGGCTCGCCCCGGATGAAAGCTGCCCAGCAGCCGGGCGGCGTCGGTCGCCCGCGCCGGTGCGGGGCGCAGCGGACTCGCGACCAGGCCGACCAGCGCACCGAGCGTGGCGACCGCACCGAGCGGGCGCAGGTGGGCCAGCCCCTCGACGTAGTGGGCGCGGGACGCGGACGGATCGCCCCCGGCGGCAGCGAGCAGGCCCAGGTGCAGCAGGGCCGTGCCGACCAGCAGCACGTCCCCCCGGCGCCGGGCCGCGGTCAGCACCCGGCCCGCCAGTGCGGCGCCGGGTCCGGTCCGGCCGAGCCGGAGCTCGGCCAGGGCGGCCTCCAACTCGACGCGCAGGGCCGCCGGTTCGTCGTCGGCCGCACGGAGGAGCGCTGCTGCCCCGGTGAGTGCGGCGAGGGTTCGGTCGGGGTCCCGGTCGCATCCGGTCAGGCCCCGCAGTCGCAGGAGTCGGGCCGCCGTGGAGGGTTCGTCGGGCGTGGTCCGGGATCGCTCGGGCACGGATGAGGCCGCCTCGGCTTCGTCCAGCAGGGCACTCGCCAACTCGTGTTCGCCGTCGAGCAGCCGGGCCTCGGCGCGGATCAGCGCGAGCCGGACCCGCGCTCGCCCACCAGTGATGCCAGTGGGATCGGCGGGATCGGCGGGATCGGCGGGATCGGTGGGGCTGGTGGCGCCGAGCGGCACGGCGGAGCGGTCGGCCCAGTCCGGGCCGAGGCCGACGAGTCGGGCGTGGGCGAGCAACTGCTCCATCAGGTCGAGGGCTTCGACAGTGAACCCGTGCCGGGTCAGCGTGTCGACCGCCAGCCGGAGGTTGGCCTCCTCGACGCGCAGGGCGAGCAGGGATGTCGGCTGGTCGCCGGCGGCCAGCCGCCGGGCGGCCCCGGCGGCGAGCCGGGCGTAGTAGCGCGCATGGCGGAGCGTGAGGACGGCGAGCGGGCCGCCGGCGGGCCGGACCTCGGGAAAGTCGCCGAACGGCACGTACAGTCGCGTCTCGGCCGCACCGTCCAGTCGGCCGGACGGCCGGTCCTCCAGCGTCAGCGACTGCCGATCGAGCAGGGCCTCCAGCGCCGCCGGGAAGGCGCTCGGCGCGATCCCGGACACCACCCGGAGCGCCTCGGGCCCGAACCCGCCGGCGAACAGGGGTGTGCAGGACATCAGCCGCGCCGCGTCGGCGCCGAGCGGGCCGCACCGTCCTGATGGTTGCCCTACCTCGCGTTTTACCTCTCGCCCCGCCTCCCCTCCTACCTCCCGTCCCGGCAACCGGTCCGGCGACCGTCCCGGCGCCCGGTCCGCCGGTGGACCGGGCGGCTCGGCATAGGCGGCCACCAGGCGGCCTCCCCCCGCCCCGCCGAGTGCGGCCAGCACGGTGCCGACGCCCTCCAGCGCCGCCACCCGGGCCGCGAGCACCAACGCACCCGGCAGGCCCCGGAGTTCCACGCAGATCCGCCCCACGGTCTGCTGGTTCCGGGAGGTCACCGTGAAGCCCGGGCTCCAGGCCCGCCGGGCGGCCGTGAAGACCTGCACCGCGGGGGTGCGGCAGAAGGCGTCCAGGTCGGTCGGCGACCAGTCCACCGGAACGGCCAGTGGGTCCACCCGGTACGCCACGCCGGCGCCGGCGGGTGACAGCCGACCGGTGGCGAGCACCTTCGTCCCACGCGGGGCACACCGGTCCAGCAGCGTCGGGTAGTCGTCCGGCTCGATCCGATCAGCCGTCAGAAGCTCGGCTGGTCCCGGGGTTCCGGCCGCTCCACCCGCCGCCCGGTACTGCTCGGCGACCGCGAACGCCAGCCGGGTCTTGCCGCTGCCCGGAAGGCCGTGCAGCAGCACGCCGGGTACGGCGGGGTCGGCGAGCAGCCGCAGCAGCTCGGCCGTCTCACGTGCTCGCCCGAACAGTTCACCCGTGAAGGCCCGGTGGTCCGCGGATTCCTGCCGGGGGACGCCGGACTCGAACAAGATGGTCATGGACGGCTCCAGAACTGGCTCCGCCCGCCTACACAGCGCGGGCGCGCCGGCGGGATCGTCCGTACGATCCTGGACGGCGGCGCCGACCGGCGGTATCCCAGACTTCTGGGACGCCGCCGGTTCAGCACCGACGCGCGGCCAGGCTCAACCCCTCGTCCGGACCGGCCTGCCGTTCGGTTCCGGACTCACCGCAGTCCCCGGTGCCGGCGGTGGTGGCCCGCGTGGTGATGGTGCCGGTTGCGCCGTCGCCACCGCCGTCGACCGGCTCCCGCCGCCGAGGCTCCGGCCGCCGACGCTCCGGTGGACCGGGCCGAGTCGGCGAAGGCGTCGTCCGACTCCCGGCCGGAGCCTTCCGATCCTGCGGGCAGCACGTCGATCCGGCCCATCTGGCCGTGCGAGGAGTGCACCATGTGGTGGCAGTGGTAGACGTACTCGCCCGGATATTCGCCCCAGGTCATGGCGATCCGGACGCTCTCCCCCGGGTGGACCGTGATGGTGTCCTTCAGCCCGGCCTCGGCCGGGCCGACCGGCACCCCGTCACGGTCCAGCACGCGGAACTGCACCAGGTGGGTGTGGAAGGAGTGGGGGGCGTGGAAGACCCCGGCCGGCGGGCGGGTGAGGCGGTTGCGGATCGTCCAGATCTCGCTGCTGCCGACGGTGGTCCGCACGTCGGTCCGCTTCGGGTCGTACTTGCGCCCGTTGATCCTGGCGTCCGGGAAGGTCGTCAGCGCGAACTCCCGGTGCACCGTCGCCTTCGGGATCGGCGGCAGGGTGGCCAGGACGTCCGGAATCCGGCTCCGGTCCTCGGCCGTCCGGGTGATGTCGAAGCGCAGCACCTCGGCCCGCTCGCTCTCCAGCGCGGCCGTGTTCTCCAGCACCACCGATCCGCCGACCGGGTAGCGGGCGAAGTCGACCACGATCTCGGCGCGCTCCGCGCCGGTCAGGGTCAGCTCGTGCACCGTCACCGGCGCGGCGAGCAGTCCGCCGTCGGAGGCGATCTGGGTGAACGGCTGGCCGTCGGCGAGACGCAGCGACACATGGCGGTTGGGCGAGACGTTGAAGACCCGTAGCCGGTACTTGCGCGCGGCCACCTGGAAGTAGGGCCGCTCCTTGCCGTTGACCAGCATGTGCGGGCACGCGTACGGGTCGGTGTAGACCAGCCTGCCGTCGGTCTCGATCCGGGCGTCCCGGATCAGCAGCGGGATGTCGAACTCGCCGTTCGGCAGCGGCAGGCCGCTCTCGTGCGGGTCGCTGAGCAGGTAGGCGCCGGCCAGGCCGCGGTAGACGTTCTCGGCCTCCAGCTCGTGCGCGTGGTCGTGGTACCAGAGCGAGGCGGCCACCTGCGAGTTGGGGTAGCGGTACTCGCGGGTCTCGCCGGGCTTGACGAGGTCCATCGGCAGGCCGTCGTAGCGCGAGTGCACATGGCCGCCGTGCAGGTGGACGGAGGTGTGCACGCGCAGGTCGTTGGTCTGCTGGACCACCACCTCCCGGCCCCTGACCGCCCGGATGGTCGGACCGGGGAAGCAGCCGCCGAAGGTCCGGACGGTGGTCAGCAGCCCCTTGACGATCTCCGCCTGGGTCTCGGCCATCCGCAGCCGGTACAGGTCCGAGGAGTCCGTCCGCGACACCGGGCTCAGCACGGGGGGCACCGGCATGGCGTGCTCGAAGGGGGTGATCCGGGCGACCGACCGCTTGGCCTCCGACCTGGGCGGCGCGGCTTGCGCGGCCGGAGCGGCCGACAACGCCAGGGACGAGACCCGGGCCCCGCCCGGTGCGCGGTCCCAGGGGAAGAGGACCGCCGGGCCGCCTATCGCGGCGGCTTTCAAAAGGTCTCGTCGGTTCAGCATTCCCGGTCTTTCCGTCCAGGGCCGGGCGGTCGGTACGCCGCCGGGCCAGTGGTCGCCGGTCGTGGCTTCCGGCGGCCCTGCTCGGTGGCCGCCGCGCCACGACGGCGCGGGCCGGGCGTGTCGGACCGTAGCGCCGACGCGACGTTCCGTCACTGCCCGTTGGCTCAGTATCGGCGAGCTTCGCGCGCTCCGCAGCGCGACCGCACCTTGCCCGGGCCCCGCTACCGGAACGACGGACGCCGGGGCGGGCACCTGGTGCCCGCCCCGGCCGCCGTTCAGGATTCGGGCGACGCCCAGGTGCCCAGGGACATCTCGGCGGTGATCCCCGGGCCGAACCCGGCCAGCAGCCCCTGGTGGCCGTCGAGGGCCGATTTCTCGTCGAACATCCGGGCCAGGGCGTCGAGCACGACCGCACTGGCGATGTTGCCGTACTGGGTGAGGGTGGCCCGGCTGAAGCGGAACGCCTCGGGCGGCACCTCCAGGAAGCGGCTGAGGTCGTCCAGGATCCGTGGACCGCCGGCGTGGACGATGTAGAAGTCCAGCGTGCCCACGTCCCACTGGTGCTGCTCCGCCACCGCGCGCAGGGCCGGGCTGAGCGGCTCCATCGTCCCCGGCACCCTCTTGTCCAGCTGGAAGTGGAATCCGGTGGGGCGGACCGCGTAGGAGATCCACTCCTCGGTGTCCGGGATGAGGTACGAGCCGTTGCGTTCCAGCCGCATTCCGGTCCCGCCCTCGCCCCGGACCACGGCGGCGGCGATCCCGTCGCCGAACAGGCCGTTGGACAGCAGCGAGCCCACGCCCAGGTCCGTGGGCTGGTAGCACAGCGAGCAGAACTCGCAGGCCACGATCAGCACGTTGGCGCCCGGGTAGGCCGAACAGAAGTCATGGGCCCGGTTCACCGCCGCGCCGCCGGCCGCACACCCCAGTTGGGCGATCGGCAGCTGCCGGGTCTCCGGCCGGAAGCCCAGCCTGTTGATCAGCCACGCCGTGAGCGACGGCATCATGAAACCGGTGCACGACACATAGACGATCAAGTCGATCTGGGACGGCTCCACTTGGGCCTGTTCGAGAGCCCTGAGCACCACCGCCGGGACGCGGGCCTTCGACTCCGTCGCGAAGACGGCGCTCCGTTCGTCCCATCCCGGGTGCTTCAACACCACCTCGATGGGTTGGATCAGGTGCCGCTTGCGCACTCCGGTGTTCTTGATGAGACGCAGCGCCAGTTCGAGCTGTGGGTGGTCGGGGTGGAGCCTGCGCGCCAGCTCGATGGTCTCCTCGTTGGTGATGACGTGCTCGGGTACGTCTATCGCCGGTTTGCACAGAACTGCCACGGCACTTCCTCCAGACGAGCGGTGTTCCCGGTGCGACCCTGGCGGGGCGGGATTTCACCACTCGACGGCAGCCGCTGCGAGCCGGACGCGCGGGGGGCGCGGGCGGCGGGACGCACCGGGCGGGACCCAACTCAGCGGCCGACGAGCCGACCGGGCGAGGATCGGATGATCGCGGTACGGGCGGTCGTGCTGGCCGCGAGTTGGTTCAGGCCACCTAGCCCAATTTACGGAAGGCGGGCCCGTCCCGCACGTCGGCCCGCACACCCCGGGGTGTGCGGGCCGACGTGCGCGGTGTTTCCGGCAGTCACCAGGTGACCGGCAGCGCCAGCGGATAGCGCCAGATGGACGTGGTGTTCCACGCCAGCTCCGCGGCCGGCTTCGCCAGCGCGATCCTGGGGAAGCGCTCCAGCAGGGTCCCGAGGGCGACTTCGAGTTCGGTGATGGCCAGCGGCGCGCCGAGGCAGTGGTGCGCGCCCCAGCCGAAGGTCATGTGGGAGGGGCTGGTCCGCTCCAGGTCCAGCTCGTCGGGCCGGTCGAACCGGCGGCCGTCCCGGTTGGCCGTCAGGTAGGAGACGTGCACGATGTCCCCCGCCGGGATCGTCACCCCGCTCAGCTCCACGTCCTCAAGGGCCACCCGGGGGATGCCGACGCCCTTGCGGAAGGGGATGAAGCGCAGCAGCTCCTGGAGCGTCCGGGAGAGCGTCTCGGGCCGCTCGCGCAGTGCGGCGAGCACGTCGGGGCGGCTGAGGATGGTGTACGAGAGGTTGCCGAGCTCGTACGTCGTGGTGTCCTGGCCCGTGATCAGCAGGACCATGGCCATCACGGTGAGTTCCTTCTCGTCGAGGACCTCGTCGCCGTCGCGGGCCGTGGCCAGCACGCTGATCAGGTCGTCGCCGGGGTTCCTGCGCCGTTCGGCGGTCAGCTCGGCGAAGTACGCCCGCAGGTCGGCCTTGGCCCGTACCGCGTTCGGCTTGTTGGCCAGGCTCACGTCCATCATCGTCCGGGCGTTGGCGCGCAGCCGGGCGCTGTCGGCCTCGGGGATCTCCAGGACCTCGCAGATCGTGATCAGCGGGAGCGGGTGGGCCAGGTGCTCCATGAGGTCGGCCGGGGGCCCCTGGTCCCGCATGCGGTCCAGCAGCCCGTTCACCACGTGCTGGGTCCGGTCCCTCATCCGCTCGATGTGGTCGGGGGTGAAGCCCTTGGACACCAGGCTGCGCAGGCGGGCGCTGGCGGGAGGGTCCATGACGTTGATCGCCTCGGCCTGGACGATGGGCTCGGGGGTCATCCGCGGGAAGTCCCGGCCGACGATGGCGTGGCGGCTGAACCGCCGGTCGGTGGTGACCGTGCGCACGTCGTCGTACCCCGTGACGAGCCACGCCTCCCCCTCGCCGTAGGGGAGGCGGATGCGGCTGACCGGTGCGTCGTTCATGAGCTGCCGGAGCGTCGGGTCGAACTCTAGGGTCTCGGCGAAGTCGAACGGGCAGTTCCGTGCGCTGGAGTCGGTGGACATGCGGACCTCCAGGTCTGGGCCGCGCGGGCCGGATGGGGGGAGGCGGACGGAATGCACCGGTACCCGATCGGTCGGCCGCACACACCGGCGGACGGGCGAGAGCGCCGGTAATTCATCCGGTCTGATCAGCGGCTCGGCTCCACCCGCGCCGGGGCCTGCCACCGGTCCGCTGGTCCGTGGCAGGCCCCGGCCCCGGGTGCCTCAGCCCTCCCCGGCGGCCCGGTTCTCCCCGGTGGCCCGGTACCCGTGCCGGAAGAGCGGGGCGCGGGTGTCGAAGGGCACGTCCTCGCGGGAGGCGGCGACGGCGGCGTCCGAGCGGGGGAGGTCGAACGGGAGCGTCGCGGTCATCGGGGCCCGGCCGAGCGCGGCGTCCAGCACGACCTCGTCCGCGGCGCCGAACTCGCCGATCAGCAGCGCCGCGTGCGGGGCGAGCGGGGTGAGCACGGCGGGCCGCTCCAGATGGGCGGCGAACACCGTGGGCACGGTGGCGGCCAGCGCGGTGAGGCGGTCGACCTCGGCCGGCTCGAACTCCAGCGAGCCGCTGTGGAAATGCTGCTCCAGCAGCCCTTCGCGCCGCTCGTACGGGGTGGCGAGGCGGATCACGGCCAGCTCGGCCCGCTCCGGCTCCTCGACGAGGGTGCCGTACCCGGCGGCGACGGCGGGGTCGATGCCCTCGACGTACAGCCGGGTGGCGGTGCGCGGCTCGCCGGCCAGGTGGACCACCGAGCGGCGCTGGACCTCGCGGCCGAGCGTCCGGCCCTCCGGGGCGCCGACCAGGTCGGCGGCGGCCTCCGGGTCGACGTACGGGTCGGCGAAGAGGCCGAGGCGGAACTTGTCGCGCAGGATGCGGCGGACCGACTCGTCGAGCCGGGCCTCGGTGACGGCGCCGGAACGGACGGCGGCCAGGATCAGCTCCGGGTCCGTCTCGCCGCCGAGCTGGTCGGCGCCCGCGTCCAGGGTGAGCACGACCTGTTCGGCGACGGACAGCTCCTCGACGCCCCAGTGCCTTGGGGGCAGCGTGACCACTCCGGGGACGTCCATTCCGGTGATGGCGTTGAAGTCGGTGCAGACCACGCCGTCGAAGCCGTAGCGCCCGCGCAGCAGGCCGGTGATGACGTCCCGGTTGAAGTTGGCGCCGACCTCGGCGAGGCCGCTGCCGGAGGGGATCGCGTAGGCGGGCATGATCTGCGCGGTGCCCGCGGCGAAGGCGGCCTCGAAGGGGCGCAGGTGGGTCTCGAACTCGCCTCCGGGGTAGACCAGTCGGCGTCCGGCGGCGAAGTGGGAGTCCTCGCCGGCGGCCTGCGGGCCGCCGCCGGGGAAGTGCTTGGTCATGCAGGCGACGCTGTCCGGGCCGATCGGCCCGCCCTGGAGACCCTCGATGTAGGCGGTGATCATCCGCGAGGCGCGCTCCGGGTCCTCCCCGAAGGTGCCGCTGATCCGGGCCCAGCGGGGCTCGGTGGCGAGGTCGGCCATCGGGTGGATGGCGACCCGGATGCCGACGGCGCACAGCTCGCGGCGGATCAGGTCGGCGTAGCGGCGCACCAGGTCGGGGTCGTCGGTGGCGGCGAGTCCGATCGGCTCGGGGCCGGTGCTGAAGCCGCCGCCGGTGTGGGCGGTGGCCGGGTTGGCGGTGAAGCCGTGCCGGGGGTCGGAGGAGAGGGTGACGGGGATGCCCAGCCGGCCGGCCGCGGCGAGGCCCTGGACGTGGTTGTTCCACTCGGCCATCGCGCGCGGGTCGGGGACGGCCATCATGGCGAAGTGGGTGAGGCCGCGCTCGGTGATCAGGCGGGCGCCGGAGGGGAACGGGCCCTGGTCGCCGGGGAGCATCCGGCCGTGCAGCATCAGCGCGGCCTTCTCCTGCAAGGTCATCCGGGTGAGGAGGTCCTCGACCCGCTCCTCGACGGGCAGCCGCGGGTCCTCGTAGGGCTCCATGGTGCCGTTGTGGTTGAGGTCGCGGAAGGGCGTGCCGTCGGTGTGCCGCAGCAGGGTCAGCATGCCGTCACCTCGGCGGTGTTCGACGCGGCGGTACGGGCGGCGGTACGGGCGGCGGTACCGGCCTCGGTGCTGGCGGCGGCGCGGGCGGCGGCCTTGGCACGGAAGGCGTCCAGGGTCTCGGCGGTGACCCCGCAGGCGGTCAGGAAGCCCTCGGCGCCGCCGTGCTTGGCGCGGACCAGGTCGAGGAAGGTGCTCATCGCCCCGGCGGGCGCCTCCAGCAGCGGGGCGGGGACGACCAGCCGGCCGGCCTCGACCTCGTTGAGGGCGGCGCGGTTGCGGTCGGCGAGGCCGGCCCAGATCTGCTCGATCGCCTCGTTGGTGCGGGCGTAGTCGGCGACGATCTCCTCGGCGGGCACCCCGAGCAGCTCCAGCAGCAGCGCGGTGAGCAGCCCGGTGCGGTCCTTGCCGGCCGCGCAGTGCACCAGCACGCCGCCCGGGCGGACGGTGGCCTCGGCGGCGGCGGCCAGCCCCTGCGGCGCGGACTCGGCCATCAGCAGGTAGAAGGCGCCGAGGTCCTCGGCGGTGGTCATGGCCCGCATGGCCTGCGCCAGTTCGTCGTTGGTCGGCTCGATCCGGGCGAGGACGACGGCGATGCCGGCGGCCTCGGCGGCGGCCCAGTCCTCGGGGCGGCTCTCGGACTCGCCCCGGAGGTCGACGATGGTGGTGATGCCGTGCTCGCGCAGCTGGGCGACGACGGCCTCGTCGGCGGCGGGGAAGGGCTGGGCGGAGCGGAACAGGGTGCCGGGACGGATCCACCGGCTCGCGGGGTCGGCGAGCGCTGCGGGGTCACGGAAGTTGACCAGGGACATGCGGGGGGCCTTTCAGGAAGTGCGAAGCAGGTGGTGAAGGTGCGCGGCGGGCCGCGCGAGGGGGGAGAGAAAGGGCAGGGCCGGCGGCGAGAGGGCGCGCGGTGCCGTCCGGACGGCCGGCGGCATCGCCCAGTGGTGTAGGGGTGTCGGGGTGTCGGGGTGTCGGGGTGTCGGGGTGTCGGGGTGTCGGGGTGTCGGGGTGTCGGGGTGTCGGCTCGGGTCAGCCGGTGGTGTCGAGCACGTCCCGGTAGGCCTTGTGCCAGTCGGCCACCGTGCCGGTCTCGGACGCGATCAGGACGTGGTGGCGCACCATGCCGCCGAACTGCGCGCCGAGCGCGGTCGGACGCAGGTCGGTGGCCGGGTCCACGCCGAGCCGCTCGGCCGCGATGGTGACGGTGCGTTCGGTGAAGCTGTCGATCACGACCACGGCGTAGTTGTGCACGGAACCCTGCACCTCGATCAGGCTCCGGCGCAGCCGGCGGCGGCGCTCGGTGTGCTCGACGGGCTCTTCCAACCGGCCGCCGGTGGCGGTCAGCGCGTGGTCGAGCGCGGCCCAGAGCGGGAGTTCGGCGGGGGCGGCGGCGAAGGCGTCGAGGATGGCCTGGCCGAAGTCCCAGCCGAACAGCAGAGCCTCCTTGGCCGGGTAGTAGCGGAAGAACGTGCGGTGGGCGATGTCGGCGCGGCGGCAGATCTGGTCCACGGTGGTGCGCTCGAACCCCTGCTCCTCGAAGAGGTCGAGCGCCGCGGTGCGGATGCTGTCGCGGGTGCGCGCCTTCTTGCGGTCGCGCATGCCCTGCTCCGCCGCGGTGTCCGTCCCCTGCATGGTTCTTCCGTTTCCTCTCGGTGAGTTGAGTGTGGATGGGGCCGCCGAGGGGGCGGCTGTCAGTACCGAATCACGTCCGACCGTGCTCGCTCAAGGCGAGTGCCGACTCTTCCGGGTCCCGTCATCTGAAATTTGCACAACTGCCTTTTGGCAGTACTGCCACTTCCGGAATGGTGTGGGGCGTCGGCGGCCGCACTCCCCCAGGCCGCCCCCACTCCCCCGAACCGAGGAACCATGAAGCGGCACACCCACCTCCTGGTAGCGGCGGCCTGCACGGCCGCGCTCACCCTCACCGCCTGCTCCGCCTCCGACGACGCGGTCTCCGGCGCCGGCGCCGGGAACACCGGCGCGGCGAACGACGGGCCTGCCGTGGACGGCGGCACGCTCAAGATCGGCCTGGACCGGCCGTTCGCCAAGCTCGACCCGGCCGACGGCACCCTGACCTCGATGCCGATGATGGTCCTCGCCAACGCCCTGTACGACCCGCTGATGGTCAACGGCGACAACGGCGCCGTCCAGCCCTACCTCGCCAAGTCCTTCACCCCCAACGCGGACGCCACGGTCTGGACCCTCGACCTGCACGAGGGCGTGAAGTTCGGCGACGGCAAGCCGCTGGACGCCCAGGCCGTCGCCGACCACGTCACCCGACTCGCCAAGCCGGAGAGCAAGTGCGCCTGCGCCATCGACGCGGCCACCATCGGCGCCACCACCGTCTCCGGCCCGACCACCCTCACCTTCACCCTCAAGGCGCCCGACGCCGCCTTCCCGAACATATTCACCCGCTCCCTCGGCTACGTCTCCGAGGCCCCGGCCGGCGACTCCCCCGCCGTCGGCTCCGGCCCGTACACCGTGGAGAGCGTGCAGCCCGGAGTCTCCGTCACCCTCACCCGCAACCCCGCGTACTGGGGCGCCAAGGGCCACGCCGACAAGCTCGTCTACCGGGTGCTCACCGACACCGACAGCCGCTACCAGTCGCTGCGCTCCGGCGACACCGACCTGATCTGGACCGAGACGCCCGGCCAGCTCAAGCAGGCCGCCGCCGACGGGCTGCGCAGCGCCACCGGGCCCGGCGGCACCACCACCATGGTCTTCAACACCGCGTCGGCGCCCTTCGACGACGTGCGGGTCCGCCGGGCCGTGCAGTACGCGATCGACCGCGAGGCCCTGGAGAAGGTCGTCTCCCTCGACCAGGGCGCCGTCTCGGACGGCCCGATCGGCTCCCGCTCCCCGTACCGCACCGCCGCCGGGTACCCGGCCCACGACCCGGCCAAGGCCCGGGACCTGCTCGCCGAGTCCGGCCACCCCGACCTCGCCTTCGACTACCTCGTCGACAGCCGCCCCGAGGGCCAGCAGCGCGCCACCGTGATCCAGCAGATGCTCGGTGAGGCCGGGATCAAGGTGACCATCAAGCCTCTCGACGCCGCGGGCCTGGGCACCGCGATGCTCCAGCGCAAGTTCCAGGTGATCGACTTCCCCACCAGCATGTTCGGCGACACCGACACCGCGCTCACCAATCTCTACCTGTCCAACTCGCCCTACAACTTCATGAGTTGGTCCGACCCGGAGACCTCGAAGGCGATCGCCGAGGGCCGCGCCTCGACCGACCCCGCCAAGCGTGCGGCCGCCTACCAGCAGGCCGCCCGGCGGATCGTCGGCGAGGTGCCGATGGCCTTCCTCACCGAGAACACCGTCGGCTTCCTCGCCGGCGCCAAGGTCGGCGGACTGCCCGACCTGTCCAAGCGCACCGTCCTCAACGTCTCCCCCGCCCCCCTGTGGGTGAAGCGGTGACCCCCCGCACCCGCACCGCGCTGCGCTACGGCGGGCGGCTCGGCCGCGCCGCGGCCGTGCTGCTGCTGGTCACCGTCGCCGCCCTGTACCTGCCCCACCTGATGCCGGGCTCCCCCGCCGTCGCCGCCCTCGGCCCCACCGCCACCCCCGAGCAGATCTCCGCCTACGAGGCCGGGCTCGGCCTGGACCGCAATCTGTTCGCCGCCACCTGGCAGTGGATCGCCGACGCCCTGCACGGCGACCTCGGCCACTCGCTGTCCACCGGAGCCGCCGTCACCACCGAACTCGCCGACCGCATCCCCGTCACCCTCGAACTCTTCCTCGCCGCCCAGCTGGTGGCGCTCGCCCTGGCCGTGCCCGTCGCCCTGCTCTCCGCCTGGCGGCCCGGCGGCACCTTCGACCGGATCGCCACCGCCGGCACCTTCGGCTGGCTCGCCGTCCCCGGCTTCGCCCTCGGCCTGCTGCTCATCTGGCTCGCCGCCGTCCAACTGCGCATCCTGCCCGCCACCGGCTGGACCCCGTTCACCGAGGACCCGGCCGAGAACCTGCGCCATCTGGTGCTGCCCGCCCTCACCCTCGGCCTCACCGAGGCCGCCGTGTTCACCCGTACCCTGCGCGGACAGTTGCTCGACACCCTCGACCAGCCGTACATCGCCGCCGCCCGCAGCCGCGGCATGGGCACCACCCGGCTGCTGCTGCGCCGCGCCCTGCGACCGTCCAGCCTGCCGCTGGTCACCCTGGTCGGCATCGGCATCGGCACCTCGCTGGGCGGCTCGGTGCTGGTCGAGTCGCTGTTCGCGGTGCCCGGCGTCGGCAGCCTGGCCGCCGGGGCCATCTCCGGCCGGGACTTCCCGGTCGTCCAGGCCGTGGTGGTGGTCAGCGCCGTCGGCGTGGTCGCGGCCACCTTCGCGGTCGACCTGCTGTACCGCACGATCGACCCGAGGATCGCCCATGAGCACCGCTGAAACCCCAGTCGTGACCGTCGAGACGGTCGCGGCGCGCACCGCCCGCCGCCGGCCCCCCGCCGGCGTGCTCGCCGCCGGGGCCTGGCTGGCCGTCGTCGCCCTCGCCGCCCTGCTGCTGCCCCTGCTGCCCGGCTTCGACCCGCTGCACGGCGACTTCGCCCACCCCGCCGCCGCCCCCGGCCCCGGCCACTGGCTGGGCACCGACAGCGCCGGACGGGACGTCCTGCAACGCACCGTCGCCGGCGCCCGCGCCTCCTTCACCGTCGCCGCCCTCACCATCCTGGTCGGCCTGCTCGGCGGCGGAACGCTCGGCCTCGCCGCCGGCTGGTTCCGCGGCCCGCTCGACAAGGCGATCGGCTTCGCGACCGACCTGCTGATGTCCGTGCCCAGCCTGATCCTGGTGATGATCGCGGTCTCGCTGCGCGGCCCCAGCCTCACCGTGATCGGCACGCTGATCGGGCTGTTCACCGTCCCGCACTTCACCCGGGTGGTGCGCGCCGTCGTGCTCTCGCTCAGCGAGCGCGGCTTCGTCCAGGCCGCCCGCATGCTCGGCACCGCCCCGCTGCGCGTCCTGCGCCGCGAGATCGTCCCGCACGTCGCACCGGCCGCCCTCACCTTCGCCTTCACCGCCACCACCGTCGCCATCGTCGCCGAGGGCTCGCTCAGCTTCCTCGGCTTCGGGCTGCGCCCGCCGGAGCCCTCCTGGGGCGGCATCATCGCCGAGGGGCGCACGGCCCTCGGCAGCGCGCCGTGGATCTCGCTGGCGCCCGCGGCCGTGCTCTGCCTGACCGTCCTCGCCCTCAACTACCTCGGGGAGCACCTGCGTTCGGGTGGTCCCGCCGGCCCGAAGGGAGCGCGCGGATGACCTCCGCCCCCGACCTCGACGAACCCGACCTGGACGTCCCCGCCCTCGATGTCCCTGCCCTCGACGTCCCGGTGCTCGACGTCCCGGTGCTCGACGTCCGCTCGCTGGACACCGTCCTGCACACCCCCGACGGCCGCGCCCTGCACGTCCTGCACGGCGTCAGCCTCACCATCGCGGCCGGCGAGTGCCTCGGCGTGGTCGGCGAGTCCGGCTCCGGCAAGTCCGTGCTCGCCCGCGCCGTCCTCGGCGTCGAGTCGCGCACCACCAGGGCCGTCGCCACCGGCGAGATCCGGCTGAACGGCGAGGACCTGCTCGCCGCCTCCCGCACCCGCCGCGCCGAACTGCTCGGCACCGGCATCGCCATGGTCCACCAGGACCCGATGACCTCGCTCAACCCGGTGGTCCGGATCGCCGACCAGGTCACCGAGTCCCTCACCAACCGGCGCCGGCTCTCCCGGCGCGAACGGCTGCGCACCGCCACCGAGTTGCTCGCCGCCGTCGACGTCCCCGACCCCGCCCGGCGGGCCCGCGCCCACCCGCACGAGCTCTCCGGCGGCCTGCGCCAGCGCGTCGGCATCGCCGCCGCCCTGGCCGGCGAACCCGCCCTACTGCTCGCCGACGAACCGACCACCGCCCTCGACGTCACCGTCCAGCGCACCGTCCTGGACCTGCTCGACCAGCACCGGCGCAGCCGCGGCCTCGCCACCCTGCTGATCACCCACGACATCGGCCTGCTGTACGGGCGGGCCCGCCGGATCGCCGTCATGTACGGCGGCCGGATCGTGGAGACCGGCCCCACCGAGGCCGTCACCCGCCACCCCCGGCACCCCTACACCGCGGCCCTGCTGCGCTCCGTACCCCGGGTCACCGGCCCGCTGCGCCGCACCCTGCCCGCGATCCCCGGCTCGCCGCCCGACCTCACCCGGCCCACCCCCGGCTGCCCCTTCGCCCCGCGCTGCGAACTGGCGACGGACCTGTGCACCACGACCGCGCCGCCCACCCACACCGCGGCGGACGGCCACACCGCCGCCTGCCACTTCCCGCTCACCGCGCCGCCTGACGCGCCGTCGCCCTCGCCCTCGCCCTCGCCCGACGAACTGGAGCCCGCGGCATGACCACCGCCCCCGACGCCGCTGCCCCCGAAGCCGTCGCTCCCGGCGCCGCCGCTCCCGGAACGGCCGTCCTGGAGGCCACCGGCCTCAGCGTCGTCCACCGCACCCGCTCCGGCCCGCTGCACGCCGTCAGCGGCGTCGACCTGGCCCTCCACCCGCGCCGCACCCTCGCCCTGGTCGGCGAGTCCGGCTCCGGCAAGAGCAGCATCGCCAAGGCCCTGCTGCGGCTGCCCCCGCCCACCACCGGCACCGTCACCCTCGACGGCACCGACCTCGCCACCCTCTCCCCGCGCGCCCTGCGGGCCGTCCGGCCCCGCCTCCAGCTGGTGTTCCAGGACCCGCTCTCCTCCCTCAACCCGCACCGCCGGGTCCGCGACCTGGTCGCCGAACCCCTCGACGCCCACCCCGACCCGGCCCGCGACCGCGAGCAGGTCGTCACCGAGCAGCTGGCGGCCGTCGGCCTGCCGCCCGCCCTGTTCGGCGACCGCCGCCCCCACCAGCTCTCCGGCGGGCAGGCCCAACGGGTCGCCATCGCCCGGGCCCTGGCCGCCGGACCGCGCGTCCTGATCGCCGACGAGGCGGTCTCCGCCCTCGACGTCTCGGCCCAGGCCACCGTGCTCAACCTGCTGCGCGGGCTCACCGAGGAACGCGGACTGGCCGGCCTCTTCATCTCCCACGACCTCGGCGTGGTCCGCGCGGTGAGCGACGAGGTGGCCGTGCTCCAACTCGGCCGCATCTGCGAACGCGGCCCCACCGAGGCCGTCCTCGCCGCCCCGGCCCACCCCTACACCGCCGCCCTGCTCGCCGCCGTCCCCGAACCCGGACGCCCTCTGCGCGACACCGGCCTCCTCCCCACCGACCCGCCCTCCCCCCTCGCCCCGCCCAGCGGCTGCCGCTTCCGCACCCGCTGCCCCCTGGCCGACACCCGCTGCGCCACCGAGGAACCGCAGCTGCGGGAGGTGGCACCGGGCCGCGCGGTGGCCTGCCACCGACCACTGATCGACGCTGCCCCAGCGTCCTGACCAGCCGGACGCACCACGGGCCCCCGGGCCGGGAGTCCCACTCCCGCCCCAGGGGCCCTTCCCGTTCCGACCGCGGACGGGCGGGCGCCACGGCGGCGACGGGAAGGGTTCAAGCGCAATGCCCGACTCGGAGCACCCGCAGGTCATCGGCACCACGGAGGCCCGACGGGACGGCGCCCCCGTCGGGCTTTCACCTGGCAGGGGCACGGCCTTCGCGCGCCGTTCGCACCCCTTCACGCCGGTGACGATTCGCGTACGCAGCCTTACCGTTGGTTGCGATCACGGGTCGCACCTGGCGACCCGGCGTACCGGAGGTCCCATCATGCGACGCCTCGTCACGACGATCGGTACCCTCATCGCCGCAGGGACGCTGGCCGTGGCCGTCCCCACGTCCGCCCAGGCCGCCACGGGCACCCTGACGTTCTACAACGTGATCTTCCCCGGCGGGTCGGGCAGCGGCCCGGGCGTGCCGTACCTCGACCCGGCCCCCGGTTGCTACGACGTACCGAGGGAGGCACAGGGGCCCCTGTCAGGCGTGAACAACGCGACGGACAGCACGGTCCGCTTCTACTGGGGCGAGGACTGCACCGGCGGGTCGCTGTTCAGCGTGTCGGCCGGCCGTTCGGTCAGGTTCAACTCGCACCCGCGCTCCTTCATGGTCGAGAGCTGACCGCAGACCCGAACGCGGCCACACCGATCCCAGGTGGCCGAAGGACGGGCGACCCGGCCAGCGGCTATTGGGGGCCCGGCCAAGGCGCCTGCGAAACCCACCCGGGGCATCCCGGTCTCGCTCGTCGACGGGTAGTCGCAGGGATTTTGAACGGCGGGCGACCGCAGGCCACTTCGGCCTGCCGGCCGCCCGCCGGCCGCCGTCCGCCGTCCGCGTTCCCGTTCGCATTCCCGTTCGCGTTCGCGTTCGCGCCCACGGCGGCGCTACGACCGCGATGGCGCTACGACAGCGGCAGCGCCCGCCTGAGCGCACCGAAGGCCGCGTCCAGCAGGGCGCGATGATCGGGGTCGACCGCCGCCGCACTCTCCCCCGCCAGCATCCGGCCCGCAGAGGTGAGGCAGCCGGTGCGATAGGCGGCGACGGCGAGCGCGGCGGTCAGCCGGGGCTGCGGGTCCGGCGAGGTCTGCGCGATCACCTCGGCCAGCGCGCCCTCCAGCTCCTCGACGCCTTCGCGGGCCCGCGCCCGCAGCGACGGGGAGTCCACCACGACCTGCCAGAAGGCCGTGAAGCGATCCCGCAGAGCCGCCAACGGGTAGCCCTCGTCGATGAGTTCGAGAATCAGGCGATGCAGCGCGGCGAGTGGGGACTCGGCGGCCGGGCGGTCGCGCACCGCGCTCGTGAACAGCTCGACGGCCTCCGGGATCCGGTCCAGGAAGAGGTCCTCCTTGCGCGGGAAGTAGTTGAAGACCGTCATGGTCGAGACCTCCGCCGCCTCGGCCACCTCGGCGACGGTGACCTGGTCGAACCCGCGCGCCAGGAACAGGGTGGTGGCCACGCCGGAGATCCGCTGCCGGGTCTGCACCTTCTTGCGCTGACGCATCGTGAGGTTCCGGGACTGCGGTTCGTCGTCGGCGTCTGGGGTCCTGGCTACATCCATGACCTAAATTATACCCACCACAGATTTTTAGTGACTACAGTGAAGCCATGAACACGGACATGCGCACAGACGCAGGCGCGGACGCAGGCACGGACTACGACGTGGTGGTGGCGGGCGGCGGGCCGGTCGGGCTGATGCTGGCCTGCGAGCTCCGGCTCGCCGGAACCTCGGTGCTGGTCATCGAACGGCTCACCGAGGTGGACCAGACGGTCAAGGCGGGCGCCATCAACACGCCCAGCGTGGAGGCCTTCTACCGGCGCGGGCTGCTCCCGGCGCTCGAAGAGATCCACGCGCAGGCGATGGAGAAGTTCGCCCAGTTCACCCGGCAGCGCCGCCCGGGCGGGCCGCCCACCAACGGCGAAGTGCCCACCAACGGCGAGGTGCCCGCCGACAGCGCAGTGCCCACGCGGGCGCCGCAGCGGATCGCCGGGCACTTCGCCGGAATCATGCTGAGCTTCGACCGCTTCGACCCCGCCGACGACCTCGACTTCGCCGACCGCGGCCCCGTCGACAAGGCCGCCCTCGTCCCGCAGGCCGCCCTGGAGCACGTGCTCGGCGAGCGCGCGGCCGAGCTGGGCGTCGAGCTGCGCCGGGGCGTGGAGTTGACCGGCTTCGACACCGACGAGCACGGGGTGACCGTGCACACCGACGGCGGTGCGCCGATCCGAACCGGCTGGCTGGTCGGGTGCGACGGCGGCCGCAGCACGGTGCGCCGGCTCGCCGGGTTCGACTTCCCCGGCACGGCCCCGGAGATCACCGGCCACCAGGCGATAGTGGAGATGACCGGCTCCGAGGCCCTGGGCGCCGGCTGGAACCGGACCTCGGTCGGGACGTACGTGCACGGGCCGGTGCCGGGCCGGATCCTCACCGTGGAGTTCGACGGTCCGCCCGCGGACCGCCAGTCGCCGGTCACCACCGAGGAGTTGCAGGCCAGCCTGCGCAACGTCAGCGGCGTGGACGTGACGATCACCAAGGTGCACAGCGCGACCCGCTTCACGGACAACGCCCGCCAGGCGAGCACCTACCGCGCGGGCCGGGTGCTGCTGGCCGGCGACGCGGCGCACGTGCACTCCCCGTTCGGCGGCCAGGGGCTCAACCTCGGCATCGGCGACGCGATCAACCTCGGCTGGAAGCTCGCCGCCACCGTTCAGGGCTGGGCGCCGGAGGGCCTGCTGGACAGCTACACCGCCGAGCGGCACCCGATCGGCGCCTGGGTCCTGGACTGGACGAGGGCGCAGGTCGCGCTGATGCGGCCCGAGCCGGGCAGCGGCGCGCTGCGCAACGTCGTCGCCCAGCTGGCCGACACCGCGGCCGGGACGACCTACTTGGTCAAGCAGCTCTCCGGCGTGTGGCAGCGCTACGACCTGCCCGGCCAGCACCCGCTGGTGGGCCGCAGCGCACCGGACCTCGCACTCGCCGACGGCAGCAAACTGGCCGACCACCTGCACGACGGCCGCGCGCTGCTGCTGGACCTCACCGACGACCCCGAGCTGCGCGCCCGCGCCGACGGCCACCGCGACCGGCTGCGGATCGTGACTTCCCCCTGCCCCGAACAGCCCACGCCGGCCGCCCTACTGGTCCGCCCGGACGGCTTCGTCGCCTGGGCGGGTGACAGCGGCGAGGCCCCGGACGGGCTCGGCGAGGCGCTCGCCAGGTGGCTCGGCGCAGCTCAGGACTGAGCTCAGGGCCGGCGCAGGACGGCGGCTGCCAGGGCGAGCGCCGGGTCAGGGTGTCGATCGCCCGGTCGAGTTCGACGGCCTGCTGCTGGTGGCTGCCGTCGGTGACGCAGTCCTGGAAGGAGTCGATCCGCAGGTAGCCGATCCCGCCCGGCATCGCGCCGTCGGCCCACACCTCCACTACTCCGCCTTGCTAAGTACCACTAGTCAGCGTTACCGTGTACCAGTACTCAATAGCGCTGACTAGCGCAGGGAGGAGGTATGCCATGACCAAGCTGGAGACGGAGATGCTCAAGGGCACGCTGGAGGGCATCATCCTCGCGTCCCTGTCCGGCCGGCCCGCCTACGGCTACGAGATCACGGCACGACTGCGGGGGCAGGGATTCTCCGACATCGCCGAAGGGACCGTCTACGCGCTGCTCCTCAGGATGGAGAAGCGCGGTCTCGTCGACGTGGAGAAGGTCCCCTCCGAGAAGGGGCCGCCACGCAAGGTGCACTCCCTCAACGCCCAAGGACGGGAGTACCTCGAAGAGTTCTGGAGGACGTGGAACTTCCTCACGGAACGACTGGAACAGCTCCGCGAAGGGGAGGGCAAGTAACCATGTCCGATGTCGAAACGACCGGCTTCATCTCGAAGGTGATCGGGCCCAAGAAGCGCTGGAGGGCCTACAAGGCGCGCGTCAAGGAGCTTCCCGAGGACCACCGCACGGCGGTCAAGGCGATCGAGCGCTACCTGATGTACTTCGTGCCGGCCGACGAGGACAGCAGTGCGTCGATGTTCGAAGACCTCGCCGACCTGTTCGAGCAGGCCGCGGCGGACGGAACTCCGATCCGCGAGGTCGCCGGGCAGGACCCGGTGGAGTTCGCCGAGGCGTTCGCCCGGAACTACACCGAGGGCGGCTACGTCCCCGCCCGGGCTCGGAAGCAGCTGAGCGACGACGTCGAGCGCGCCGCCGGCAACGAGACCGGAACAGAGGACCAGACGGCCTGAGCGTGCCTCAGCACATCGGCCCCCAGGGGCCGAGCAGCACTTTCATCGCCTTTCTGCACCACGCGGCCCCGGGGCCATACCCCGCCGGCCGCCTCGCGCCGCATGCCCGCGGCACCGTCGAGACCGACCGATGCGTGCAAGGAGAATCATGAGGGGAAACGGCGACAACGGCTTGTCCGGAGCAGGGCTGCGCCGACTACGCGAGGTACTGGAAGCGCATGTCGAGTCCAAGAAGATCCCCGGACTCGTCGCCCTGGTCGGCCGGGGCGAGGAGACCCATGTCGAGGCGATCGGGACGATGCGCCATGACGGCGGCCCGCCGATGCGCCGGGACACCATCTTCCGGATGGCCTCGACGACCAAGCCGGTCGCGGTCGCCGCGACCATGGTCCTGCTGGACGAGTGCCGACTGCGACTTGACGAACCGATAGATCAGTGGCTGCCGGAACTGGCCGACCGGCGGGTGCTCAAGCGGCCCGACAGCCCGCTGGACGACACCGTGCCGGCGCGGCGTCCGATCACCGTGCGGGACCTGCTCACCTCCACCTGCGGGCTCGGGCTGGACATGACGGCGACGGGCTCCCCGATGATGAGCGCGTACTTCGAGCAGAGGGTCTACGGCGAGAACGGATGGATGCTGCCGGCGGTGGAGCCGGATGAGTGGATGCGCCGCCTGGGCACGCTTCCGCTGATGTACCAGCCCGGAGAACGGTGGCTGTACAACGTGAGCGACGACGTACTCGGGGTGCTGGCGGCCAGGGTCACCGGCCAGTCGTTCGAGGCGTTCCTGCGCGAGCGCGTCCTCGATCCGCTGGGGATGAAGGACACCGGTTTCCACGTGCCCGCCGACAGGATCGACCGGCTGCCGCCCCTGTACGCCCCCGATCCGCGGACCGGAGAGTTCACCGTGGAGGACCCGGCCGAGGGGGGACACCACAGCAAGCCTCCGGCGTTCCAGTCAGGCGGCGGCGGACTCGACTCCACCGTCGACGACTACCACGCCTACTTCCGGATGCTGCTCAACCACGGGATGCACGGCACCGAGCGGATCCTGTCCCGGCCCGCCGTCGAGCTGATGACCACCAACCGCCTCACGCCCGAGCAGACCGCCGCCCTACAGGCCTGGGCGCGCAGCATCGCCCATCTGTCACACGGTCAGGGGCAGACCGGCGGCTGGGGCTTCGGGATGACGGTGCGCACCTACCGGGGCGACTACGCACCCATCGGCCAGTTCGGATGGGACGGCGGAGCCGGCACCACGACCTACGCCGACCCGGACAACCAACTCGTCGGCATCCTGCTCACCCAGACCGGGATGTCCACCCCGGACTCGGCGCGGGCCATGCAGGACTTCTGGACCACCCTCTACCAGGCGGTCGACGACTGACAACAGCTGCGAGAGTTCTGCGAGACCCCCGAAGCATGTCCGGCTCATCCAGGTCCTCGTTCGCAGAAGACCTCTCAAAACTCCGGCATTCTGCAAGACACTTTCGGGGGACAGTTCGCGGGCTCTCAGGACTGTGAATCCCCATGGGCGTGGGGCCCGGCAGGGGGTCGCTACCGGTACCAGCCGGGGGTGCCTTCGGGAGCCCGGTCGACGGAGCACTCGATGTGCCAGCGGTCCCGTACCCGGGCGACCTGCTCGCGAGTCGGGGTCAGGTACTCGTGCCAGCGGGCTTCGACGCCGTGCGGGTAGCCGAGCAGGTTGTTCAGCACGCTGTGTACGACGTCGTCCTCCCCGTCGGGGGCGGTCGGCGGCGACGGCCAGGATGCTGCGACTGCGGCGATCTCGTCCCGGGTGACGCCCATGAGGGTGTGGAACTCCCAGTCCTCGAAGAACGGCCCGTTCACGGCCGCGTCAAGGCACTGCTCGATGATCCGCAGCTCTTGTTCGGTCATCCGCTCGATCGTGTCCACGGCTGAATTTTCTCATTGCTCGCCGCATCCAAGCGCACACCACCCACCCGGTGGCTACTCGTCGAGCGGGATGGTGGCAAGGGTGTCCCGGCGGATTCGCCAGCCCGGGGTGTCCGCGCCGGCGACCGGGGTGCGCTGCCAGTAGACCTCGATCAGCGCGATCCGGTGCAGCGTGAAGGCCGCGCGGCCGGGCCGGATGCGGTGGATGGTCTGCGCGAGTTCGTCGGTGTCGGCGGCGGCGTAGGCGGCAGTCGTGTGGAGCACGCCGAGCGGGTAGTCGGTGGAGTCGCGTGATCTGCGCGACCGGCAGCCAGGTCACCGAGGTCACCGGCAAGGTCTTCATCCAGGACCTCCGCAAGCACATCCCCTTCACCATCACCCGCACGTGACCACTACCGCCCCGCCCACCCCGAGGCCCGCCAGGCCGGTCGCACCGCGCCCAGCGGCCTCCGGCACACCAGCGGCGGACACCACCGCACCCCCACTGCCCGCACGGCCGCACCGCAGACGCGGCGCTCCCACCTCTCCCCGGCCCCCGCACATCCGCGGCGACACTCACAGGTGATCTATCGTCACTTTGTGTAGGTTTCCAGGCGTACGATGTCGGGGATTGGGGCATGGTCAGCGCCGGGGCCGTCACGGTCCCTGCGGTTCGCGTCCACTGCGGGCCGCGAGAAGGTGCCGGTCCAGCGAAGAGGAGCTTCCATGACGGGTCAGACGCCCGACACCGCGCAGCAGCAGGTGCAGTTCCCCATCACCGAGTCGTTCACCGGCACAGCCCCGGAGAATGAGCACTGGCAGTTGCTGGGTAGCGCACGGCTGAACGAGGGCGCCCTGGAGCTGACGCCGAACACCCCCTCGAAGGCGGGTACGGCGTTCCTGGACCAGCCGTTCTCCTCCTCGCTCGGGGTGAGCATCGACTTCGACTACTCCTGTGAGGGCGGCGGGGCCCAGGGTCTCGGGGACGGGTTCAGCCTCTACCTGATCGACGGGAGCCGTACCACGCAGCCCGGGGCCCGCGGCGGGGCGCTGGGCTACTCCTACATCAAGGACGGCTCGGTCAACCTTCCCGGCGTCACTGCCGGCTATGTGGGCGTCGGCTTCGACAACTTCGGGAACTTCGCCGCCCCCTCATGCGGCCCCGGCGGTCCCGGCCGCAGCCCCGACACCGTGGGTGTGCGCGGCTCCGGGGACCTGCTCACGGGCTTCGCCTGGCTGGCCGGTGTCGAGGTGCCGGGTGGGTTCCGGGGCGGCTGGGGGGTGGGGGCCCATCTGCAGGTGACCGTCATCGGCGGGCGCCTGACGGTGCGGCGCTCCAGCACCTCGGACCCCAACGGCTCGGTGCTGATCGACAATCTCGACCTGGCCGCCGGTCCGGGCCAGGTGCAGATGCCCGCGACGTTCAAGCTCGGGTTCGGCGCCGGCACCGGCGGGGCCACCGCCGCCCACCGCCTCCGCAACCTCACCGTCGCCCTGCCCGTCGCCATGCCGCTGGAGATGAGCGGCCCGCTGACCGCCAAGGCCGGCCATCGGATCTCCTACACCATCGGCGTCCAGAACCACGGGCCCAACGACGCCCCCGACGCCGTCGTGCGCGGCGACGTCCCCGTCCAGTTGCTCGACGTGGAGGTGACATGCCGCGGGGAGAACGGCGCGGTGTGCGGCCCGGGAACCGCTACCGACGGCGAACTCCACCAGCCGCTCAACCTGCCCAAGGGCAGCAAGGCGGTGATCACCTTGAGGGGCACCGTCGACCCTCACTACGAAGGCGACTTCACCACCACGAGCCGGATCACCTCCGCCACCCGCGCCAATACCGCGGCCCAGCAGTCCGGCCAGGTCACCACCACCGCCGAACTGCCGCTGATCACCGTCGACCAGAAGATCGCCGGGCAGTGGGACCAGACCTGGCCCGAGGACGCCAAGGGTTGGCTCGTCAGCTACAACCTCACCCTGGCCGCCAACGAACACCGCGTGACAGCCTGGGAGATCGCCTTCGACGTCCCCGCGCGCACCCGCGTCAACCCCCAGCAGACCCAGTGGTACCGGGTCATCAAGGACGGCCTGGAGGGAACGGTCGTCCTTGGGTCCCCCAACGACGGCTCCCACACCATCGACCCCGGCACCCCGCTGCCCGTCGACGTCCAGATCCTCTACCCCTCCCAGTCCGACGCCGGCGACGGCCGCCTCCGCGGCCTCTACGCCGTCGAGGTCGAGAACCCCTAACCCCCACAGAAGCAGCACCCGGACCGGATCCGCCTCGCGGCAGTGCATCCGCCCGCGAGGCGGATCCGGCACAGCTACCCGCAGCCCGACCTGCCGGTCACGCCCGTGCGGGCCGCCATTCGCACCCGGCGCTCTGCGCCAACGCGCGGTGGATTCGGGCCGCCGACGCAGTCCTCTACCACTGGGGGCGGGTGGGGCTGCCGTAAGGCAGCCCCACCCGCCCGGGCCTCTGCTACATCTGGCCCTGGTCCATCAAGCCGCCGGCGCGCGTCCGTGCCTGCGTTCCGAGTGCCTGGTCGGCGGTATCCGCAATGGGGTCGGAGCCGTCGTCCTGCGGGTCTGCGACCCTGTGGACGACCAGTTCGGGCTGCTCGTCGACGTACTCTTCGGGCTCGGGCATGGGGTTCTCCTTCTTCGGGGCGTCAAGCACCTGGACCAACGAGCCGTCCGCCACCTGATTACGCCTACCGGAGGCAGCTGGCTGGCAGCTGGTCTGTGCGGACTGACGGCTGGTCTGTGCGGACTGACGGCGACCGTCCCTCGGAGAGCCCGATCGCTCTCGCGCTCCGCCGGGCGATGGCCCGCTCCTCGGCGTGAACGAGAGGCATTGACAGCCCGGCGGCCTCCAGAAGTCGGTGGAATCCGGGGACCGCGCCCGTGCTACTTGCCGACCGCGTAGACGATCACCCCGCACTGCCGCTGCACGATGGCAACGCGGCCAGAGGTGGTGGTTGTCAGTGCTTGATGTCGATCTTCCCCTGTCCGCCCATGGCGCCGACGCCCATCTCCGCTCCGCCACCGACAAACGAACCGATGTACTCGCCGTCCAGGCCCCACAGGTTGATGTTGAACATGGCCGCGGTGGTGGTCGCCTCGAAGCGGGTGGTCCAGCCCGCGTAGTCGGACAGGTGGCCGTTGGTCCACAGGGTGCCCCAGACGTCTCCGCCTCCGACGCTCAGGCCGCCTCCGGCACCGGTGATCTCGTACTCGACGCCCTTCTCGTCGGTGAAGTCCCCGGAGAAACCGCCCCCGAGGACCGAGAAGGAGTGCACGGACCCGGAGTAGGAGAACTTCTTGGGGACGATCACCGCTTGCCCGGCGATCAGGTCGAGGTCGATAGCCCGCCGGGCTGTGATCAGGTCGAGGTGGAACTCGGCGGCCCGGCTGTAGTGCTCGGCCAGTTGCGGGTGCGCGGCGGCGGCTCGGGGGGTTGCCGCCGCCGCACAGCGGAAGGTTACCTCAGTCACGGACGTCGCAAAATCTGTGTGCGCCGGAGTAGACATTGCTCGTAGGTGGGTCTAACGTTTCTCTCGTAGACAGCAGTCGGCGATACCGGCCAGACACGAACTGGCCGGGATTGTTGGACAGAAGTTCGCAGGTCGGTCCGGCAGTGGAGTTCCGAAGCCAGGCAGGTGCAGGACGGCAACGGAGCTGGCTTCCGGACCGGGCGGCCCGCAGGTATCAGGGGCCGCCACCAGCGGTATCGAGCAACACGCAGTTCAGTGAGTGCAGTACCGGCAGTCGCGAGACAGGCACGGCCTCGGCAAAGGCGCCCAGACTGCGGGCGCGCGTGCCGAGGGGTCCGGGCAGTGGGGTTCCAGGCCACCGCAGACGCGGGACGGCCGGCGGGACCGGGCTGCCGGACCGGGTGGGCCCTCACGGCCACCGACCAGCAGTACGCAGTTCAGCAGGTGCAGTACCGGCAGTACCAGCAGTACGAAAGTGACAGTTCAGTACAGAGGATGAACGGAGGGCACAAGCGCCATCAGGATCGCCCGGCCCGTGAACACTCGCCCG
>NZ_JBFBFU010000020.1:0-10035 GCF_040684355.1 Kitasatospora sp. NPDC091276
CAGTGGGCGGGCCCGGGCAAGACCGAGAAGAACGTCGTCGGCATGCCGCTGATGCCGGTCTACATGGCCAAGGCCGGTGGCTTCTTCTTCCTGGTCTTCGGCCTGATCGCCGCCATCTCGGCGATCGCCACCATCAACCCGATCTGGGCGTACGGCCCCTACCGCCCCGACCAGGTCTCCACCGACGCCCAACCCGACTGGTACATGGGCTTCTCCGAAGGCCTGATCCGCGTCATGCCGGGCTGGGAGGTCGGCCTGTGGGGCCACACCCTGAACCTGGGTGTCTTCATCCCGCTGATGATCTTCCCGCTGGTCCTGGTCTCGATCGCGGTCTACCCGTTCATCGAGGGCTGGATCACCGGCGACAAGCGCGAGCACCACATCCTGGACCGCCCGCGCAACGCGCCCGTCCGCACCGCGCTCGGCGCCGCCTGGATCAGCCTGTACCTGGTGCTGCTGGTCGGTGGTGGCAACGACCTGTTCGCCACCCACCTGCACCTGTCGATCAACTCGATCACCTACTTCGTCCGCGTCGGCTTCTTCGCGGTGCCGGTCATCACCTTCATCGTCACCAAGCGCTGGTGCCTCGGCCTCCAGCGCCGGGACAAGGAGAAGGTGCTGCACGGCCGCGAGACGGGCGTCATCAAGCGCCTGCCGCACGGCGAGTTCGTCGAGGTGCACGCCCAGCTGCCGCAGAAGGACCTGTACAAGCTCACCGCGCACGAGCAGGTCCAGCCGGTCGAGCTGCCGGCCCAGACGGACGAGAACGGCGTGGCCAGCAAGGCCGGCCTGCTCGGCCGCACCCGGGCCAAGCTGTCCCGCGGCTTCTACGGCGGCGGCGCCCAGATCCCCAAGCCGACCTCCGAGGAGCACCACGAGATCACCAGCGGCCACGGCCACCACTGATCCCGTACGCCCCGCAGCGTCACACCCGAGGGCCGCTGACCAGAGTTCTTCTGGTCGGCGGCCCTCGGGCTTTCCCGTCCCCCGTCCGCACCCTCCAGGAGCTCCCGTGCAGCTGTCCGTCGACCCCGCCGCCGCCACTCCCCCGTACGAGCAGATCCGGGCCCAGATCGCCGAGCGGGCCCGTTCCGGCGAACTGCCGACCGGGCTGCGGCTGCCCACCGTCCGGGCCCTGGCCGAGGAGCTGGGGCTGGCCGCCGGGACGGTCGCCCGGGCGTACCGGGAGCTGGAGGCGGACGGCGTGGTGGAGACCCACGGCCGGCGCGGCACGCTGATCGCGGCCACCGGCGACACCGCGCACCGGCTGGCCGCCGCGGCCGCCGCCGAGTACGCCGAGCGGGCGACCCGGCTCGGGCTCCCGCGGGCGGACGCGCTGGCCGCCGTGGACGCCGCCCTGCGGCTGGCCTACCAGGAGGCCTGAGAAGGCGCTCCAGGGGCCCTCAGGCCTCCGGACGGATCATCCCCGAGGCGTGGGCCTGGGAGGACGGCGCGGTGGTGCTGACGGGCTGTCCGAGGGCGCTGTGCTTGACCCAGTCCGTCCAGGAGATGTTCCAGTCCCCGAAGCCGTTGCCGAACGGCTCCATGGTGGCGCCGCGGCTGTTCACCACCGTCACCAGGTCCCCCACCCTGGTGTTCTGGAAGAACCACTTGGCGTTCTCGGTGCTCATGCCGGTACAGCCGTGGCTGACGTTCTCCAGGCCCTGCGAGCGGACCGACCAGGGCGCCGCGTGGACGTACTCGCCGCTCCAGGTGACGCGGGTGGCCCACTCCACGTTGAGGTCGTAGAACTCCGAGCTCCCGGCCTTTATCCCGATCGTCTCGCCGTTCATCCGGACGGACCGCTCCTGGCCGAGCACCACCTTGACGCCGTTGCGGGTGTCGAAGCCGGGCTTGCCGGTGGTCACCGGGATGCTCCGGACCAGCTCGCCGTCACGGCTGAGGGTGAGCACGTGGGCGGCCGCGTCGACCACCGTCTCGACCCGGGCACCGATCCGCAGGCCCAGCGTGCTGCGGTCGCCGCCGTAGAGGCCGTCCTCGATCCGGACGCCGGTGCCGTCGAAGGCCAGCGAGACGGTCGTCCCGGCCGGCCAGTACTCCTGCGGGCGGAAGTGCAGTTCCTTGTCGCCCACCCAGTACCAGGCGCCGGTGACGGCGGGCTGGGAGCTGACGGTCAGGACGCGCTCGACCTCCTGGCGGGCCTGCGGGTCCTGCACCGCCTCGGAGAGCTGCACGGTGAGCGGCTGGCCGACGCCGTAGATGCCGCTGCCGGAGGAGTCCGGGCCCAGCTTGGCGGTGAGCAGGCGCTGGGCGGCGAGGGTGCTGAAGTCCGCCGTGGTGTCGCCGCGGCCGCCCTTGCCGTCGTCGGCGGCGATCCGCACCGAGTAGTCGGTGTCGGCCTTCAGCCGGCCGGTGGTCTGCCAGCTGTGCTGGTCCTCGGCGAGCTGACCGGCCACCACCCGGCCGTCCGGGCCGGTCACGGTGACGTCGGTGAGCCGGCTGCCGGGCACGGACGTCACCGTGACCGGCTTGGAGGGGTCGACCTTGCCCCCGCCCTCGGCCGAGAGGTGGACGAGCGCGGCCGCGTCGATCCGGTGGGGGCCGACCGCCTCGCCGCCGCCGGACGAGCAGGCGGCCAGCGGGGCCAGTACTGCGAGGGTCAGCGAGATGCCGCCGATACCTGCGATTCCGCGCCTGTCGGCCATGAAACGCCTCCGAGGGTCCGCACGATTGCTCAGATCGTAGGAACGAGGCTGGCCGAAGCGACATCGGAGCGACCCCGCGTTCACCCGGGTGAGTGGTTTCGTCACCCTGGAGACGCAACGGGGCCGATCCTCCCCGTGCGGGAGGACCGGCCCTGTCGCCGTCGGCGGAACCCGGGAACCTACTGGTTCTGGTTCTCGCCCCGGTAGAACTCGAAGACCCAGCCGAAGAGGCCGATCAGGATGATCGGGATCGACCAGAACAGCAGCCACCAGCCGAAGATCACTCCGAGGAACGCCAGCGAACCGCCGATCGCCAGGGAGAGCGGCTGCCAGCTGTGCGGGGCGAAGAAGCCCAGCTCGCCGGCGTCGTCCGCCACCTCGGCCTCGGGGTTGTCACCCGCGCCGCTGTCCACCCGGCGGGCGGTGAAGGCGAGGTAGTACCCGATGAAGGCGCAGAGCGCGAAGGCGAGGAACAGCGCCGTGGTGCCGGCCGCCTCGATCCCGTGCTCCGAGTGGTTGGTCCACAGGCCGTAGGTGACGGCCATCGCGAGGACGAAGACGGCCAGGCCGAGGAAGATCTTTCCCTGTTCCTTCATCAGACGTCGCCCTCCTTCTTGCCCTTGTCCAGCTTCGGGGCGTCGTACTTCGCCGGGGTCACGCCGGCGAGGTGCTTGGCCGGCTCACCGTGGTTCTCCAGGTAGTCCAGCGCGGCGATCTCCGGGTGGTGGAGGTCGAAGGCCGGGGATTCGGAGCGGATCCGGGGCAGGGTGAGGAAGTTGTGCCGCGGCGGCGGGCAGGAGGTCGCCCACTCCAGCGAACGGCCGTAGCCCCACGGGTCGTCGACCTCGACCTTCTCGCCGTACTTGGCCGTCTTCCACACGTTGTAGAGGAACGGCAGCATCGAGGCGCCGAGCACGAACGACCCGATGGTCGAGACGGTGTTCAGCGTGGTGAAGCCGTCCGAGGCCAGGTAGTCGGCGTAGCGGCGGGGCATGCCCTCCGCGCCGAGCCAGTGCTGGACCAGGAAGGTGGTGTGGAAGCCGAAGAACAGCGTCCAGAAGGTGATCTTGCCGAGGCGCTCGTCCAGCATCTTGCCGGTCATCTTCGGCCACCAGAAGTGGAAGCCGGCGAACATCGCGAAGACGACGGTGCCGAAGACCACGTAGTGGAAGTGGGCGACGACGAAGTACGAGTCCGAGACGTGGAAGTCGATCGGCGGGGAGGCCAGCAGCACACCGGTCAGACCACCGAAGAGGAAGGTGACCAGGAAGCCGACCGTCCAGAGCATCGGCGTCTCGAAGCTCAGCGAGCCCTTCCACATGGTGCCGACCCAGTTGAAGAACTTCACACCGGTCGGGACCGCGATCAGGAAGGTCATGAAGGAGAAGAACGGCAGCAGCACCTGCCCGGTGACGTACATGTGGTGCGCCCACACCGTCACCGACAGACCGGCGATCGCGATGGTGGCCGCGATCAGGCCGGAGTAGCCGAACATCGGCTTGCGGCTGAAGACCGGGATGATCTCCGACACGATGCCGAAGAACGGCAGCGCGATGATGTACACCTCGGGGTGGCCGAAGAACCAGAACAGGTGTTGCCACAGCATCGCCCCGCCGTTGGCGGGATCGAATACGTGGGCCCCGAATTTACGGTCCGCCTCCAGGGCGAACAGCGCGGCGGCCAGGACCGGGAAGGCCAGCAGGACCAGCACGGCGGTCAGCAGGACGTTCCAGACGAAGATCGACATCCGGAACATCGTCATGCCGGGGGCGCGCATGCAGATGATCGTGGTGATGAAGTTGACCGCACCGAGGATCGTGCCGAAGCCGGAGAAGGCCAGACCCATGATCCACATGTCGGCGCCGACGCCCGGCGAACGGACCGCGTCCGACAGCGGGGAGTAGGCGAACCAGCCGAAGTTGGCCGCGCCGTTCGGGGTCAGGAAGCCCGCCACCGCGATGGTCGAACCGAAGAGGTACAGCCAGTACGCGAACATGTTCAGACGCGGGAACGCCACGTCCGGGGCGCCGATCTGGAGCGGCATGATCCAGTTCGCGAAGCCGGCGAACAGCGGCGTCGCGAACATCAGCAGCATGATCGTGCCGTGCATCGTGAACGCCTGGTTGAACTGCTCGTTCGACAGGATCTGGGTCCCGGGACGAGCCAGCTCGGCGCGCATGACCAGCGCGAGGATGCCGCCGATCAGGAAGAAGGCGAACGACGTGCCCAGGTACAGGGTGCCGATCGTCTTGTGGTCGGTGGTGGTCAGCCACTTGATGATGGTCGAACCCGGCTTGCGGGTCCGCTGCGCCCCGACCGTGACGGCCCCGGCGCCCCCGCCGGCCGCGGCGGGCTCGTTGAGGATGGTCACTTCTCTTCACTTCCCATGGTCGTGATGCCGGAGGGCAACGCGCCGGTCTGGCCCTTGGCCCGGAGGTCCGCCAGGTGCTTGTCGTAGTCGGCGCGGTCGACGACCTTGACGTTGAACAGCATGCGCGAGTGGTCGACGCCACAGAGCTCCGCGCACTTGCCCATGTACTCGCCCTTGACGGTGGGGGTGACCTCGAACCGGTTCACCACGCCCGGCACGACGTCCATCTTCATCATGAAGTTGACGGGCCAGAAGTCGTGGATGACGTCACGCGAGGTCAGCCGGAACTGCACCGACTCGTTAACCGGCAGCCAGAGGGTCGGAACCTCCTTGGGCGTACCGACGTCGTACGCGGCGTCCTTGTTGGCCGGGTCGGGGTTCTCGGTGTTCTCGTAGTTGAACGCCCAGCTCCACTGGAAGCCGACCACGTTGACCGTGTGCTGCGGCTTCTCGGAGACGGCGATCAGCTTCGACTCGTCGCGGGCGACGAAGTAGAAGAGCACCGACACGATGATGATGGGGACCGCGGTGTAGAGCGCCTCGATGGGCACGTTGTACCGGGTCTGCGGGGGGACCTCCACGCCGGTGCGGCTGCGCCGGTGGAAGATCACGCTCCAGATGATCAGACCCCACATCAGTACGCCGACCACCAGAGCCGCGATCCAGGAGCCCTGCCACATCTGGAGGACCATCGGCCCTTCCTTGGTGACGGGGCTCGGGAGGCCAAGCCTGGGGAGGTCGTTGGCCGAGCAGCCGGTGGCGGTCGCGATGACGAGGCCCAGTGCCAGCGCCTGAGGCAGCTTCCGCCGCATCGTGCGCCGCGGCGAGCGGTCGGAGCCGTTGGGACTCACGTAGCGCCTTCCCGAAGTCTCGCCCGCCTTCGCGTCGCCCCGCGGAGGATTGTGAGCCTCCCCGGCGACCCGTCCACGGGCACGGTTTGAATGCTTATGCGGGCCAAACCCTACTCCAGCCTTATGCGCTCCTGACGGGCAGCCCCCGGTAACGCGCCGCCCGGTCGCCCGATCAGGCCCGGCAGGGGCTGCGCCGCAGGTCATCGTAGGCATTCGAGGTCCTTACGCCCGATCGGGGGATGACCTCGAACTACGCGGGTGACGGTCCGTCGGACGCGGACGAAGCGGACATTCGGGGTGATCGACTGACGGCCGGTAAGCGACGTCGTCGGACCGGAAAGCCTCCGGGTGTGTCGTTAAATGTGACCGTGTACTTCGATGCGGCCTCGACGGCCCCGCTGCACCCCGTCGCACGACAGGCGCTGACCGCCGCCCTGGACGAGGGCTGGGCCGATCCGGCCCGGCTGTACCGCTCCGGCCGGCAGGCCCGGATGCTGCTGGACGCCGCCCGCGAGACGGTGGCCGAGGCCCTGGGCGCCCGGGCGGACGAGATCGCCTTCACCGCGAGCGGGACGCAGGCGGTGCAACTCGGCATGCTGGGCGCGCTGGCCGGCCACCGGCGGCGCGGCGGCCACCTGGTGCACTCGGCGGTCGAGCACTCCAGCGTGCTGCACGTCGCCGAACGTCAGGAGGCGGGCGGCGGCACCGTCTCGGTGGCGCCGGTGGACCGCGGCGGCCGGGTCGACCCGGACGTGTTCGCCGCGCTGCTGCGCGCGGACACCGCGCTGGCCGTCCTGCAGAGCGCCAACCACGAGGTGGGGACGGTCCAGCCGGTCGGCGAGGTCGCCGGACACTGCCGCGAGGCCGGTGTCCCGCTGCTGGTCGACGCGGCGCAGAGCGTCGGGCGGGTGGACGTCCCGGCCGGCTGGTCGCTGCTGACCGCCAGCGCGCACAAGTGGGGCGGGCCGCCCGGCGTCGGGGTGCTGGCGGTGCGCAAGGGCGTGCGGTACGCCTCGCCGCTGCCGGCCGACGAACGCGAGGGCGGGCGGGTGCCCGGCTACGTCAACGTCCCGGCGATCGTCGCCGCGGCCGCCTCGCTGCGGGCCGTCCGGGCCGAGGCCGTGCGGGAGAACGCCCGGCTCCACGCGCTGGTGGAGCGCATCCGGGCCCGGGTGCCGCAGCTGGTGCCCGAGGTGGAGGTGGTCGGCGACCCGGTGCGGCGGCTGCCGCACATCGTCACCTTCTCCTGCCTGTACGTGGACGGCGAGGTGCTGCTCACCGAACTGGACCGGGCGGGCTTCGCGGTCTCCTCCGGCTCCTCCTGCACCTCCTCCACCCTGACGCCGAGCCATGTGCTGGCCGCGATGGGGGTGCTCACCGAGGGGAACGTCCGGGTCTCGCTGCCGCCCGGGACGGCCGAGGCCGACGTCGAACGCTTCCTCACCGTGCTGCCGGAGCTGGTCGCCGGCGTCCGGGCGCCGCTCGGGCTGGACCTGCCGGCCCCGGAGCCGGAGCCGGCGGCCGGGCCCCTGCTGGTGATCGACGCGCTGGGCAAGCGCTGCCCGCTGCCGGTCATCGAGCTGGCGAAGCGGATCGGCGAGGTGCCGGAGGGCGGCACGGTCGCCGTGCTCGCGGACGACGAGGCGGCCCGGCTGGACATCCCGGCCTGGTGCGGGATGCGCGGCCAGGAGTACGCGGGCGAGGCCCCGGCCGCCGACTACGGCGGCGACCGGGGCTCGGCCTACCTCGTCGTCCGACGGACTACTTGACCAGGTGCGCGCGGATGTCCGCGGCGGCCTCGGCGCCGTAGGCGTCCTCGAAGCGCTTCAGGAAGGCGGTCGGGCGCAGCTCGTACTCCTGGGTGCCGACGGTCTCGATCACCAGGGTGGCGAGCATGCAGCCGAGCTGGGCGGCGCGCTCCAGGTCGAGCTGCCAGGACAGGCCGGTCAGGAAGCCGGCCCGGAAGGCGTCGCCGACGCCGGTCGGGTCGACCTTCGCCTCCTCGGCGGCGCAGCCGACCAGGATCGCCGCCTCGCCCTTGCGCTCGATCCGCACGCCCTTGCTGCCCAGGGTGGTGATCCGGGTGCCGACCCGGGTGAGGATCTCCTCGGCGTCCCAGCCGGTCTTGCTCTCGATCAGCGCGGCCTCGTACTCGTTGGTGAAGAGGTACGCGGCGCCGTCGACGATGTCGCGGATGTCGTCGCCCTCCAGGCGGGCCAGCTGCTGGGAGGGGTCGGCGGCGAAGGCGAAGCCGCGGGTGCGGCACTCCTGGGTGTGGCGGACCATGCCCTGCGGGTCGTCGGCGCCGATCAGGACGAGGTCGAGGCCGCCGACGCGGTCGGCGATCGGCTTGAGCTCGATGTTGCGGGCCTCCGCCATGGCGCCGGTGTAGAACGAGGCGATCTGGTTGTGGTCCTCGTCCGTGGTGCACATGAAGCGGGCGGTGTGCCGGGTCTCGGAGATGTGGACGGAGTTGCAGTCCACGTTGTTGCGCTCCAGCCAGCTGCGGTACTCGGCGAAGTCCGCGCCGGCCGCGCCGACCAGGATCGGGCGCAGCCCGAGCACGCCCATGCCGAACGCGATGTTCGGCGCGACTCCGCCGCGGCGGATGTCCAGGGTGTCGACCAGGAAGGACAGCGACACGGTGTGCAGCTGCTCGGCGACGAGCTGGTCGGCGAACCGACCGGGGAACGTCATCAGATGGTCGGTGGCGATCGAGCCGGCGACGGCGATACGCACGGGAGGTCTCCTCAGGATGGCTGCGGGGCCAACGGGCAAGCACGGGTGAACCCACACACGGTACCGGGCTCGGGGCGGGCGGCAGCAAGACCGCCGCAATCCGCCGGCCCGCAGTGCCATCGTGGCACCCGTCACCGTCGAACGTGTACTACCTCCGGGTAGCACTGGTGGGTGGGCCGAACCCCGGCCTAGGGTCGGCAGCAGGGGCCCCGCCGAGCCGGGCGGGCCCCGTCGTCGACCGTGGCAGTGCGGCCACGGCCATGGATCGGAGCGATGCCCGATGATTCCCAGCCACGCCCCGCTGCCCGCCCTCCGGACCGAAGCCGACGGCGAGAGCCTCGACGCGCTGGTGAGTTCGTCCCGGCGGCTGCGCCGGTTCTGGCCTCTGCTGGCGACCGGTCCCGAGCCGGCCGCGCCCGCCCGGGAGGGGTTCCGGGTGCCGTCCGACGCGCAGCGGCTGGTCGCCGGGATGGCCGAGTACGGCATGTGACCCGGCGCCCGCCCCGGCCCGGGGCGGGCGGAACCGAAGTGGAACCGGATCCGACCGGGTCACGTCACATCCGCGCGGAGCGGCCGAGCGGGCGGCACCGCTGAGCCCTCGGGAGGATGTGCAGATGGACCTGGAGACGATGCCCCGGCGCGGTCGGCGGGCGGTGGCCCTGGCGGGCCTGGCGCTGGCGGCGGTGGTGACGGTGGCCGGGTGCAACGGGGACGGCAAGACCTCGTCGGACTCGGCGGCGGGCGGCGCGGCCACGACCTCGGCGGGCGCGAGCGCCTCCCCGGAGGCCCCGGCGTCCTCCGGCGCCCCGTCCGCGTCGGCTCCGGCGGCGAGCCCGTCGGCCACGTCGGACCAGCCCGGCCAGACGCCGCCGACCAAGTGGGCCCCCACCGCGGCCTCGCCCGCCCCGGGGCAGCCGTCGACGGCCGGTTCCGGGGGCACTCCCCCGGGCCCCGGGATCGCGGTGGGCGAGCCCGACCCGGCCGGGTCGGGGGCGCGCCCGGCGGTCTCCTACCGGGTGGACGGCAGCAACGGGCTGACCGTCTACTTCTTCGGCGGGGTCTGCCAGAAGTACGCGCTGAAGGCGGACGAGTCGCACCCCGGCCGGGTGGACGTCAGGATCGTGGTGGCGGCGCCGGTGCAGCCCGGGCAGGTCTGCAACGCGCTGGCCAAGCGGCAGTCGGTGTCCGCCGATCTGCGCTCGCCGCTGGCCGGGCGGACGGTGACCGACCAGTCGAGCGGCCAGAACGTGCCGCTGGAGGCCGATCCGCATATGGGCCCGGACCCGGTCACTCCGGACGTCGCCGGCCAGTAGCCGCGACAACGGTGCGGAACGCGGAGGCGGGGCCCCGGGGGCACGGCGACGGCGCTCGCGGCGACGCCGCCCGCCCCGGACCCGTGCGGCGCGGC
>NZ_JBFBFU010000020.1:10045-182858 GCF_040684355.1 Kitasatospora sp. NPDC091276
TTGGGCCGCGGGCGGGCACATCCCGCGCGGGCGCCCCGTCCCGGCTCTTCTTGGGGCGCCCGGGGGGGGGCGCCCGGGGTGCTCCCCGCGGCCCCCGCCTCCGTACTGCGGCTCGAACGAGCGTCGAGCGGTGCTGCCTAGCTGAACGAGTCGCCGCAGGCGCAGGAGCCGGTGGCGTTCGGGTTGTCGATCGTGAAGCCCTGCTTCTCGATGGTGTCGACGAAGTCGACGGTGGCGCCGCCCAGGTACGGGGCGCTCATCCGGTCGGTGACGACCTTGACACCGTCGAAGTCCTTGAGCACGTCGCCGTCGAGCGAGCGCTCGTCGAAGAACAGCTGGTAACGCAGGCCGGAGCAGCCACCGGGCTGGACGGCGACGCGAAGTGCGAGGTCGTCGCGGCCCTCCTGCTCCAGCAGGCCCTTGACCTTGGCCGCGGCGGCATCGGTAAGGAGGATGCCACTCTCGACGGTGGTCTCGTCCTGGACGGTCATCTGCTTTCTCCCGGTCTTTGACGACGGTTTGCCCCCAGTGCCAACCAACGGCCGTCCGGATTCATTTCCCGAACGGCGATTGTCTTCGTCGGCTTGCTGGTGGCGGAATTTCCGTGGGCCGGGTGTGCCACCCGCGTCCCCTACGCTCCCCATGCTCGCACAACCCGGGAGGGTGGGTCACCGCCCGAGCCGCGGAATCCGGGGAACCGGCCCCGGGCCGGGCCCGCGGACGCCAGGATGGTGGCCATGATCCTGCGCCAGGTCAGGGACACCGCCGCCGACGCGGAGGCCGTCCAGGAGCTCTCCCTCGCCGCGTTCGCCGATCCGGCCCTGCCCGGTCCGGCGCCCGCACCGACCCCGCTGCAGCTCGCCCGGACCAGACATCTGGCCCGCACCGATCCGGAGGGCTGCTGGCTGGCGGAGAGCGGCGGGGAGCCGGTCGGCGCGGTGCTGTCGATGCGCCGGGAGGGCCTGTGGGCGCCGTCGCTGTTCGCGGTCCGGCCGCAGGCGCAGGGCAAGGGCGTCGGGCGGCTGCTGCTGGAACGGGCGGCGGCGCACTCGCGGGGCTGCCTGCGCGGGATGGTCTGCGCGTCGGCGTCCCCGGCGGCGGCCCGCCGCTACCGGCTGGCCGGGTTCACCCTGCACCCGGCGATGCGGCTGACCGGGCGGGTGGACCGGGCCGGGCTGCTCGACCCGGGGGACATCCCGGTGCACCGGGGCGGCGCCGTCCACCGGCACCTGCTGGACTCGGTGGACCGGCGGCTGCGCGGGTCCGCGCACGGCCCGGACCACGAGCTGATGCTGGGCCACTTCGAGGAACTGCTGATCGCCGACGCGCTGGCCGGCAGCGGCTACTGCTACCGGGACGGCGGCGAGGTGAAGCTGCTGGCGGCCACCACCAAGCGGATCGCCGCCCGGCTGCTGCGCGAGGCGCTGGCCCGGGTGCCGGACGGGGTCGAGGCGCGGGTGGAGTTCCTGACCGCCGAGCAGGAGTGGGCGCTGGACGTCGGCCTGGAGGTGGGGCTGACCCCGCGGAGCCGGGGCTTCGTCGGGCTGCGCGGGATGCGGCCGCCGGCGCCGTACCTGCCGAGCGGCGCCTTCCTGTGAACCCACGGGACGACGGGACGGCGGGGCCCCCGCCGGCTGCCTGCTCCGACGGGGGCCACGGGTCGCCGGGGGCCGATCAGGCCATGGTGTCCAGGATCTCCCGGACCATGTCCATCGTCGTGCCCGGGTGCAGGAAGGCGAAGCGGGCGACCGTCTCGCCGTCCCAGCCGGTGGGAGTGACGAAGCCGATCTGGTCCGCGAGCAGCTGCTGCGACCAGCGGTAGTAGTCCTCGTTGGTCCAGCCCTTGCGCTTGAAGCAGACGGCCGAGAGCTGCGGGTCGAACAGCAGCTCCAGGTGGTCGGTGTCGCGGATGAGCTGGGCGGTGTCCCGGGCGAGCGTGAGGCCGGCCTCGATGGCGTCGGTGTAGGCCTGGGTGCCGTGGACGGCGAGGGAGAACCACAGCGGCAGGCCGCGGGCGCGCCGGGTGAGGTGGTAGGCGTAGTCGGTGGGGTTCCACTCGTCGCCCTCGGTGTGCAGGACGTCGAGGTAGGAGGCGTCCTGGGTGTGCACGGCCCGGGCGAGCTGCGGGTTGCGGTAGATCAGCGCGGCGCAGTCGAAGGGGGCGAACAGCCACTTGTGCGGGTCGACGACGAAGGAGTCGGCGTGCTCGATGCCGTTGTAGCGCTCGCGCACCGAGGGGGCGAACAGGCCCGCGCCGCCGTAGGCGCCGTCGACGTGGAACCACAGGTCCCGCTCGCGGGCGACCTCGGCCAGGCCCTTGAGGTCGTCGACGATGCCCTCGTTGGTCGTCCCGGCCGTGCCCACGACCGCGATGACGGTCTCCGGGTTCGGGTCGGCGGCCAGCGCGGCGCGCAGCGCCTCGCCGGTGAACCGGCGGTTCACGGTGGGGACCTTGAAGGCCTCGACGCCGATGATGTTGAAGGTGTTCTTGACCGAGGAATGGACCTGGTCGGCGACGGCGATCCGCAGCCGCGCCTCCGGCCCGACGCCCAGCTTGCGGCGGGCGGTGTCGCGGGCGACGACGAGGGCGGAGAGGTTGCCCGCGGAGCCGCCGGAGACGAAGGTGCCGCCGGCCGAGGCGGGCAGGCCGGCGCGGTCGGCGATCAGGCGCAGCACCTGGTTCTCGGCGGCGATCGCGCCGGCCGCCTCCAGCCAGGAGATGCCCTGCAGGGAGGCGCAGGAGACCACCATGTCGAAGAGCAGCGCGGCCTTGGTCGGGGCGCACGGGATGAACGACAGGTAGCGCGGGCTGTCGGCGGAGATCACCGCGCGGGACAGCTCGTGGTCGTAGAGCTTGAGCACGTCGGCGGGGGCGTTGCCGTCCGCGTTCAGCAGACCGGCCAGCTGGGCGCGCAGGTGCTCGCCGTCACCGGGGTGGTCGAGCGGGACGGGGTCGTACTGCAGCCGGTCCCGCATGTAGTCGAAAACCAGGTCGACCAGTTCGTTGTCGGGCCGGTGCATGCGGTCGGGGGCTGCGGACACGGCTGTCCCTCTCGGCTGTGGGGTGTCGGGGGATGCCCGGTCGGCGGGGCGGTTCACCGCGTGGACCGGACGTGATCAGCGTAGGCAGCGGGAGGGGTTCGCCGCGCGTCGGAACCCGGCTGGTCAGGCAGCTTTCGGGCGTCTTCGGGCCGGTCCGCGCAGGATTCCTGCGCACCGGCCGGAGGGGGCCGGACGGGGGCCGGCGGGCCGGGGCGCGCCCTAGCCGATGAGCTGGGAGAGGACGACCGAGGAGCGGCTGCGCTGGACGCCGGGCTCGCGGCGGATGCGCTCGATGACGGCCTCCAGGTGGCGCATGTCGGCGGCGCGCAGGTGGACCAGGGCGTCCGGGTCGCCGGTGACCGTCCAGGCGGCGATCACCTCGGGGAACTGGCGCAGGCTGGCGAGGATCTCCTCGGGGGCGGTCCGCTCGCGGCAGTAGACCTCGACGAAGGCCTCGGTCTGCCAGCCGAGCACCGACGGGTCGAGCACCACGGTGAAGCCCCGCACCACGCCGCGCGCCCGCAGCCGGTCGATCCGGCGGCGCACGGCGGTGGCGGAGAGGTTGACCTGGAGGCCGATCTCGGCGTACGAGGCGCGGCCGTCGCGGCCGAGCCGGGCGAGCAGGAGCCGGTCGGTCTCGTCCAGGTCGGTCCCGACCACCTCGTGCGCTCGGCTGCTGGTCATCGGTGCGGGGCTCCACGGGTCGTACGGGTCGGTTGCGGCCTCGGGCGGCGGGCCCTCGGACGGAGGGCGGTAGGGGCGGCTGCCGAAACGGTTCGCCAACCATTCTGGCGGATGTCAGGAGCGAGTTCACCGCTGGCAGATGACGGCCGGTGGTCCGCCGGTGGTCCGCCGCCGGTCGGCAGCCGGTCCGCCGTCAGTCGGCCAGCAGGACGATCTTGCCCCGGGTGCGGCCCTCGGCGCTGAGCGCCTGGGCGGAGGCCGCCTGGGAGAGCGGGAAGGTGGAGGCGACGGTGACGGTCAGCCGGCCGTCGTCGGCGAGAGCGGCCAGTTCGGCGAGGTCCGCGGCGTCCGGGCGGACCCAGACGTAGTGGCCGCCGAGGGCCTTCACCCCGAAGTCGGTGATCGAGGCGATCCGGCTCTGGTCCGCCACCAGGCTCGCCGAGAGCGGGACGGCGCCGTGGCCGACCAGGTCGAGGGCCGCGTCGACCCCGCCCGGGGCCAGCGCCCGGACCCGGTCGGCCAGGCCCTCGCCGTAGAGCACCGGCTCGGCGCCGAGGCCGCGCAGGTAGTCGTGGTTGCGCTCGCCCGCGGTGCCGATCACCCGGGCTCCGAGGGCCCGGGCGATCTGGACGGCCAGGTGCCCGACCCCGCCGGCCGCGGCGTGCACCAGCAGGGTCTCCCCCGCCCGCAGCCGCAGTGCCTTGAGGCTCTGCAGCGCGGTGAGCCCGGCCAGCGGCAGGCCGCCGGCCTGGGCCCAGTCCAGTGCGGCCGGCTTGCGGGCGAGGGTGCGGACCGGGGCGGAGACGAGTTCGGCGTAGGTGCCGTGCTCGACGGTGTCCTTGCGGACGTAGCCGTAGACCTCGTCGCCGGGCGCGAACTCGGTGACGCCGCCGCCGACGGCGCGGACCACGCCGGCCAGGTCCCAGCCCATGACGAGCGGGAAGTGCGCGTCCAGCAGGCCGTCCAGGGCGCCGTCCCGGATCTTCCAGTCCACCGGGTTCACCCCGGCCGCCCGCATCCGCACCAGGACCGAGTCCGGACCGACCTTGGGGTCGGGCAGGTCGGTGTACTCGACGACTTCGGGGCCGCCGTAGCGGTTGATCGCGATTGCCTTCATGGCCTCAGCCATACCCGGGCCCGGCCGGATATCGATTCGGCCACGCCAGGACCACCCCAAAACGGTCATCCGGTTCCGCCGGGGTCCGATTCGGCGAGCGGTTCTCGTCACATCGACAGAATGGCCATCGTCGCTCTGACGCCAACCGGTTATCATAGATAGCGTCAGATAGACGAAAAGGCTTCAGGCTTGATCGGCCGCACAGAAGGGCACCCGCCCGTGACCACCACCATCACCGAGACCCACGGCGTCGACCCCACTCCGACGCCGCTCGCTCTGCTGCTGCTCGGCCGCGAGGCCGACCCGAACAGCGAGCGCGGCGTCGAGTGCCCCGGCGACCTCCCCCCGGCCTCCGACCCGAACCTCGTCGAGCGCGCCCGCGCCGCCAAGGCCGCGCTCGGTGACCGCGTCTTCATCCTCGGACACCACTACCAGCGCGACGAGGTGATCGAGTTCGCCGACGTCACCGGCGACTCCTTCAAGCTCGCGCGGGACGCGGCGGCCCGCCCGGAGGCCGAGTACATCGTCTTCTGCGGCGTGCACTTCATGGCCGAGTCCGCCGACATCCTGACCGGCGACGCCCAGCAGGTCGTCCTCCCGGACCTCGCGGCCGGCTGCTCGATGGCCGACATGGCCACCGCCGAGCAGGTCGCCGAGTGCTGGGACGTGCTGACCGACGCCGGCATAGCCGACGTCACCGTCCCGGTCTCGTACATGAACTCCTCCGCCGACATCAAGGCCTTCACCGGCAGGCACGGCGGCACCATCTGCACCTCCTCCAACGCCGAGCGCGCCCTGGAGTGGGCCTTCGAGCAGGGCCAGAAGGTGCTGTTCCTGCCCGACCAGCACCTCGGCCGCAACACCGCGGTCCGCGATCTGGGCCTCTCGCTGGACGACTGCGTCCTGTACAACCCGCACAAGCCGAACGGCGGCCTGACCGCCGAGCAGCTGCGGGACGCCAAGATGATCTTGTGGCGCGGCCACTGCTCGGTGCACGGCCGGTTCAGCGTGGACTCGGTGAACGACGTGCGCGAGCGGATCCCCGGCGTCACCGTGCTGGTGCACCCCGAGTGCAAGCACGAGGTCGTCTCGGCCGCCGACATGGTGGGCTCGACCGAGTACATCATCAAGGCGCTGGACGCCGCCGAGCCCGGCTCCAAGTGGGCCATCGGCACCGAGCTGAACCTGGTCCGCCGCCTGGCCAAGGCGCACCCGGACAAGGAGATCGTCTTCCTGGACCGGACGGTCTGCTTCTGCTCCACCATGAACCGGATCGACCTGCCGCACCTCGTCTGGGCGCTGGAGTCGCTGGTCGAGGGCCGGGTGCCGAACGTGATCACCGTCGACCCGGAGACCGAGAAGTACGCCAAGGCGGCGCTGGACCGGATGCTGGCCCTGCCGTAGCCGGCCCGGCCCGGCCGCCGGGACACGACGAAGGGCGGGTCCCCTCCCACCGGAGGGGACCCGCCCTTTCGTCTGGCACCGGCCGCGGCGGCTACTCGGGGTAGCCCGGGATCACACCCTCGCCGTCGGCCATCAACATCTCGCGGACCTCGTCGATCGTCGCCTCGGCGCTCGGCAGGATCAGCTCGGACGGCGCCAGTGAATCCAGCGGCACCGGAGTGCCGAACTGCTTCACCGCGTCCAGCAGCTTGCCGTAGGCCCGACGGAAGTGCTCCTCGTCCCCCGACTCCACTGCGGTGACGAGCTCGGCGTCGAGCTCGTTGAGCAGGTTCAGGTGGGACTCGCCCACCTCGTACTGCCCCTCACCCATGACCCTCATGATCATGCCGTGCGTCTCCCTGGTTCGTGGGATGGAGCTCAGATCACTTGTTGTAGTTGATGCGCGGGGTGTCCTGCTGCGGCTGGGCCTGCGGCTGCTGCGAATTGCCCTGCTCGATCGCGGCCGGACCGGAGGACGGGCCCCCCAGCTCGGCCTTCATCCGGGCCAGCTCCAGCTCGACGTCGGTGCCGCCGGCCACCCGCTCCAGCTCGGCCTCGATGTCGTCCTTGCGGCCGAGACCGCTGGAGTCGTCGAGCGCACCGGACGCCAGCAGCTCGTCGATCGCACCGGCCCGGGCCTGCATCTGGGCCGTCTTGTCCTCGGCCCGCTGGATGGCCAGGCCGACGTCGCCCATCTCCTCCGAGATCCCGGAGAAGGACTCGGCGATGCGGGTCTGCGCCTGAGCGGCGGTGTAGGTGGCCTTGATGGTCTCCTTCTTGGTGCGGAAGGCGTCCACCTTGGCCTGCAGCCGCTGGGAGGCGAGCGTGAGCTTCTCCTCCTCGCCCTGGAGGGCCTGGTACTGCGTCTCCAGGTCGGTGATCTGGGACTGCATGTTGGCCCGGCGGGTCAGCGCCTCGCGCGCGAGGTCCTCGCGGCCCAGGGACAGCGCCTTGCGGCCCTGGTCCTCGTACTTCGCCGACTGCTGCTGGAGCTGGGTCAGCTGGAGTTCCAGGCGCTTGCGCGAGGTCGCGACGTCCGCGACGCCACGCCGTACCTTCTGCAGCAGTTCGAGCTGCTTCTGGTAGGAGTAGTCGAGCGTCTCTCGGGGATCCTCCGCCCGGTCCAAGGCCTTGTTCGCCTTGGAGCGGAAGATCAACCCCATACGCTTCATGATTCCGTCGCTCATGGGCCTCGGGTGCCCCCTTCTCCGGCCTGCGGTCTCTATCTCGATACCAGACACGACGAGTGTATGTGCAGCGAGCCCGTCGCCGCAGTGCACCTGCCTGCTACAAGACTGCTACAGCGACCAGCGGAGTTCCTCCTCCCCCGGGTGGATCCGCCTCTCATCCCCTCCATAGTCCATCCGATTGATCCCCTACGGGAAGGGGCCGGGAAACCCCGGCGGGCGCCGACCTCGCGGATTGATACGCGTTTGGGTCCGAGGGGACCCCGAGAAGCCGCCCGGCACCCCGTACGCTGGTGGTGTGTTCCGACGCCGTTCAGATGATGCAGCCGCCTCCGCCACCGTGCTGGAGAAGCCGGACGAGACCCGCCACCCCCAGGCCAAGAAGGGCCGGCCAACGCCCAAGCGCAGTGAGGCCGAGGCCAACCGGCGCACCCGGGTGACGGTGCCCAAGGACCGCAAGGAGGCCGCCCGCCAGGCCCGCGAGCGGATGCGCTCCGAGCGCGAGAAGCAGCGCACCGCGCTGCTGGAGGGCGACGAGCGCCACCTGCCGGCCCGTGACAAGGGCCCGGTGCGCAAGTTCGCCCGCGACTACGTGGACGCCCGCTGGTCGCTCGCCGAGTTCTTCCTGCCCGCCGCCGTGGTCATCCTGGTGCTGAGCATCATCAAGGTGCCCGCCATCCAGCTGCTGTCCACGCTGCTGTTCCTGCTGTTCTTCGTGCTGGTGATCCTGGACTTCGTCCGCCTCGGCTTCGGTCTGCGCAAGCAGTTCGCCGAGCGCTTCGCCGGCCAGAACACCCGCGGCGCGGTCGCCTACGGCCTGATGCGCATCCTGCAGATGCGCCGGCTGCGACTGCCCAAGCCGCAGGTGCGGCGCGGGGAGAAGCCCTGACCGCCGAACCGGTGGACTCCGGCTGGGCCCCCCCTTCCTGGGAGGGGCCCGGCCTGTACGCGTTGCCGGGGCAGGGGGACGGCGGCCACGACCGGATCGGCCAGGAGCGCCGGCTGCCCTCGCGCAGCGGCTCCTTCGCCGGCGGTACCGGCGCCTGGCTGGACCGGCTCGGCGGACTGCGCGACTTCGTCCGCCAGGAGCTGGTCTCCCGGCAGCTCGCCGAGCAGCTGGCCGGCCGCACCGCGCAGCGCGTCCTCGACATCGGCTGCGGCCAGGGCACCCAGGCGCTGCGCCTGGCCCGGGCCGGCCACTACGTCACCGGCATCGACTCCGACCCGGTCGCGCTCGGCGTCGCCCAGGGGGCGCTCGCCGAGGAACCGCCGGAGGTTGCCGGCCGGCTGCAACTGCTCAGCGGCGACGCCCACCAGTGCGGGCGCTGGTTCGGCCCGCGCAGCTTCGACGTGGTGCTCTGCCACGGCGTCCTGATGTACCTGCCCGCCCCCGACCCGATGATCGCCTCGCTGGCCCGGCTGCTGGCGCCGGGCGGGCTGCTCTCGCTGCTGGTCCGCAACCGCGACGCGCTCGCCCTGCGGCCCGCCGCCGCCGGGGACTGGCGGGCCGCCCTGCACGCCTTCGAGAGCGACCGGTACTACAACCGTCTCGGGCTGGCCGCCCGCGCCGACCGCCTCGCCGACCTCACCGTCACCCTCTCCGAGGTGTCGGTGCCGCTGAAGCACTGGTACGGCGTACGGGTCTTCACCGACAACGCGCCCGACGACGCGACCCCGCCGGTGGACGGGCGGCAACTCGCCCAGCTGCTGGAGGCCGAGGACCGGGCCGGCCGCACCGACCCGTACCGGCGGGTCGCCGCGCTGCTGCACGTGGTCGGCGCCAAGTAGCGGCCCCGCGACGGCGGTTACGCCTCGTGCAGGCTCATCGAGTAGATCACCCGGTCGTCGTCCAGCAGGACCGCCGTGTCGATGCCGTCCTCGGCGAGCTGCTTCCAGGACTCCCCGATCCAGGTCTCGGCGTCCCCCTGACCGGCGAACTCCTCCTGAGCGCCCTCCGGCACCACCGCGGTGCCGTTCGCCTTCTCGTACCGCCACGTCCAGACCATGCCCGGCTCCTCCCACCGACGACGCTGCCTGCGTGCTGCGCACCTTAGCCTGCCCGGCCCGATCTTCCGTATGCCTGGCCGGACGGTCCGGATGACCGGTCGGGCAGGATGGGCGGCATGGCGATCCACCACCCGCTCCCCCGCACGCTGCTGCTCGGCGGCGCCCGCTCCGGCAAGTCCACCCGGGCCGAGCAGTTGCTCGCCGACCACCCGGACGTCCTGTACGTGGCCACCGGCGGCACCCGGGACGGCGACGCCGAGTGGGCCCAGCGGGTCGCGCTGCACCGCGAGCGGCGGCCGGCGAGCTGGCGCACCGCCGAGACCTGCGACCTGGAGGCCGTGCTGGCCGACCGGACCGACCCGGCGCCGGTACTGGTCGACTGCCTGGCGCTGTGGCTGACCGCCGTGATGGACGAGTGCGGCGCCTGGGACGACGCGGCCTGGGCGACGGGTGGGGAGGCCGCCGTCCAGCGGCGCTGCGAGGCCCTGGCGCGGGCCTGGGCGGCCACCGGGCGCACGGCCGTCGCGGTCAGCAACGAGGTCGGGATGGGCGTCGTCCCGGCGACCGCCGCCGGCCGGCGCTTCCGCGACACCCTGGGCCGGCTGAACATGGCCGTGGCGGACGCCTCCGAGCGTGTGCTGCTGGTCGTGGCCGGGCAGGTTCTGACCGTCAAGCCAGCCGCCGCCTGAACATCTGCGGCGTGTAGCCTTCCGGACGATGGACACGACCGTGGATCTCGATACGTTCTCCTCGCTCGTCGAGCGCCCCGACGAGAGCGCCCGACGGGCCGCCGAGGAACGCTGGCAGGAGGCCGGCCGGCCGCGCGGCGGGCTCGGCAAGCTGGAGGAGCTGGGCAGCTGGCTGTCGTCCGTACAGGGGCGATCCCCCGTGCGGCCGGTGTCGGCCCCCAAGGTGCTGCTGTTCGCCGCCGACCACGGCGTGGCCGCGCTCGGGGTGTCCCGGCTGCCCGCCAAGGGCGGCACCGCCGCGCGGGTGCGCGCCGTCCTGGACGGCACCGCGCCGGTCACCCGGCTGGCCCGGCGCTACGGCGCCGAGGTGCGGGTCGTCGACGTCGCGGTGGACGCCGACCCCGCCGACTTCCCGGACGACGTGGTCACCCACCGGATCCGGCGCGGCTCCGGCCGGATCGACGTCGAGGACGCGCTCACCCCCGAGGAGACCGCGCGGGCCTTCCGGGCCGGCATGGCCGTCGCCGACGAGGAGGCCGACGCCGGCACCGACCTGGTGCTGCTCGGCGACCTCGGCGTCGGCGCCACCACCGTCGCCGCCGTCCTGGTCGGCGCGCTGTGCGGAACGGACGCGGCCGCCGTCACCGGGCGCGGCTCCGGCGTCGACGACCGGGTCTGGATGGTCAAGTGCGCCACCATCCGCGACTCCCTGCGGCGGGCCCGGCCCGTCCTCGGCGACCAGCTGGCGCTGCTCGGCGCCACCGGCGGGGCCGACTTCGCGGCGATCACCGGCTTCCTGCTCCAGGCCGCGGTGCGACGGCTCCCGGTGGTGCTGGACGGCGTCGTCTCGGCGGCCTGCGCGCTGGTCGCGCAGCGGATCGCCTTCCGGGCGCCGGAGTGGTGGCGGGCCGGGCAGTCGAGCGGCGAGCCCGCCCAGGCCAAGGCCTACGACCGCCTCACCCTGACGCCGTTGCAGGACCAGGGGATCACCATGGGCGAGGGCCTCGGCGCGCTGCTGGCCCTGCCGCTGCTCCAGGCCGCGGGCGACGCGCTCGCGGACGAGGCCCCGCGGCCGTTCGTGCCGTCGGCGCCGAAGGAGCAGCCGAAGCTGCCGTCGGCGGCGGACCTGCTGCGGCGGCTGTAGGAACCCGCAGCAACCCGTGGCACCAGGATCATGGGCGCCCCGTCCGGCACATCGGACGGGGCGCTTCCGTTCGGAGGGAAACACGTCGTGCAGCGCGCCAGTTGGGCCGAGGGGCTCCGCTTCGGGTTCGGGACGCTGTCCGTGCTGCGGGTGCGGGTGGAGCGGTGGGACCGGGCCGCGGCGGCGCGGGCGATGACGGCGGCCCCGGTGGTGGGGCTGGTGCTCGGCGCGGCGGGCGCCGGGGCGGGGGCGCTGGTGGCCTGGCGGGCCGGCGGGCTGCTCGGGGCGGTGGCGGCGGTGGGGGTGCTGGCCGCGCTCACCCGGGGGCTGCACCTGGACGGTCTGGCGGACGTGGCCGACGGCCTGGGCAGCGGGAAGCCGGCCGAGGACGCGCTGCGCATCATGAAGCAGTCCGACATCGGCCCGTTCGGCGTCCTGACCCTCGTTCTCGTGCTGCTGGCCCAGATCGCGGCGCTGGCCGGACAGTTCGCCGAGTCGACCACGCGCGGCGCGCTCGCGGTGCTGGCGTCGGCGGTGACCGCGCGGTGCGCGCTCGCCTGGGGCTGCCTGCGGTCGGTGCCGGCCGCCCGGCCGGGCGGCCTGGGCGCGATGGTGGCGGGCACCGTGGCACCCGCCGGAGCGGTCGCGGGGACGGCCGCCGCGGCGCTCGCCCTGGCCGCACTCGGGCTGTTTGACGGATCGTCAATCCTCCGCCTCCCCCTGTCCGTTGCGCTCGGCATCGGCTGCGCCCAGCTGCTGCTCCGGCGCTGCGTACGGCGGTTCGACGGAATCACCGGAGACGTGCTCGGCGCGATGGCGGAAACCGCCGCGACCGCCTCGCTGTTCGCCCTGGCGTTGCTCGGCTGATACCGGGCGGCGCGTGATCCCACCATGCGGACTACCATGCGGGGAGCACCGCAGCCCTGCACCGTCGCAGGTCCTGCCCGCCCGGCGTGACCCGAGGAGCCGGGGCCTCTGGTGTGCGTGGCCGCGACCTGCGCGGGTGCGCGCGCCAGGGGGCCCGGACCCGGGTCACGCCGGGCGGTCCGGCCTGCGACGGCGGGTTGCGCCGGTGCGGCAGCCTCGCCGCAACCGGCCGTGGACCGCGAAAGAACAGGACGCATTACGTGACTGCATTGTCTGTGAGCACCTCCTCCGCCGCCTCGCTGCGCGCGGACGCCCTGGTGGTCGGTGTCGCCAAGGGCCCCAAGGGCATCGTGCTGGCCCCCGGCTCCGAGGCCGTGAACGAGGCGTTCGAGGGCAAGCTGACCGAGGTCCTCAGCACCCTGGGCGCGACCGGCGCCGAGGGCGAGGCCGTCAAGGTGCCCTCCCCCGCCGGCCTGAAGGCCGCGCTCGTGCTCGCGGTCGGCCTCGGCGAGGCCGCCGAGGCCGGCTACCAGCTGGAGGCGCTGCGCCGCGCCGCTGGTGTCGCCGCCCGCACCCTGGCCGGCGCCAAGAAGGCCGCGCTGGCCCTGCCGACCGAGTCCGCGGACGAGGTCGAGGCCGTCGCGCTGGGCGGCCTGCTCGGCTCGTACGCCTTCGGCACCTACAAGGCCGACGGCAGTGGCAAGGAGCCGGTCGGCGAGCTGGTCGTGCTGGCCCCCCGCAAGGGCAGCAAGGACTCCAAGGCGGCCGTGGAGCGCGCCGCCGCGGTCGGCGAGGAGATGAACCGGGCCCGTGACCTGGTCAACACCGCGCCGAACGACCTGAACCCGAAGAGCTTCGCCGCGATCGCCCAGGCGGCCGGCAAGGAGCACGGCCTCAAGGTCGAGGTGCTGGACGAGAAGGCGCTGCTCAAGGGCGGCTTCGGCGGCCTGCTGGGCGTCGGCAACGGCTCGGCCAACCCGCCGCGGCTGGTGAAGGTGGCCTACACCCACCCGAAGGCGAAGGCCACGCTGGCCTTCATCGGCAAGGGCATCACCTACGACTCGGGCGGCATCTCGCTGAAGCCGGCCGGCCACAACGAGACCATGAAGTGCGACATGGCCGGCGCCGCCGCCGTGTTCGCCGCCGTGGTGGCCGCCAAGCGCCTGGGCCTGGCCGTCAACGTGACCGGCTGGCTGGCGCTGGCCGAGAACATGCCGTCCGGCTCCGCCACCCGCCCCGGCGACGTGCTGCGCATGTACGGCGGCAAGACCGTCGAGGTGCTGAACACCGACGCCGAGGGCCGTCTGGTGCTGGCCGACGCGATCGTGCGCGCCGGCGAGGAGAACCCGGACGTCATCGTCGACGTGGCGACCCTGACCGGCGCCATGGTGCTGGCCCTGGGCAACCGCACCTTCGGTGTGATGTCCAACAACGACGAGCTGCGCGAGACCCTGCACACCGTCTCGGGCGAGGTCGGCGAGCAGTCCTGGCCGATGCCGCTGCCGGCCGAGCTGCGCAAGGGCATGACCGAGTCGACCATCGCCGACCTGGCGAACATGGGCGAGCGGATGGGCGGCGGTCTGGTGGCCGGCCTGTTCCTGAAGGAGTTCGTGGCCGAGGGCATCGACTGGGCGCACCTGGACATCGCCGGCCCGGCGTTCCACGAGAGCGCGCCGTTCGGCTACACCCCGAAGGGCGGCACCGCGAGCGCGGTGCGCACCCTGGTCCGGTTCGCCGAGCAGACCGCGGCGGGCAACAAGGCCTGATCAGGCACCGAGTCGACGGGGGTCCGGCGCGCGTGCGCCGGGCCCCCGTCGGCGTTCGCGCGCCGGCGCCGGTTACCCGCGAGTAGGCCGGAACCCCGCCCCGCACCTCTGTTCGCTGCGGGCGAAACTTTGTTCCACCCTGCGGAAGAGGTGGCGCCGCAGGGCCGCGCCGACGCCCGTCCGGCGGCTGTCAACCCCGCGTTGAGCTGCAATGATGCCCTTCCGTCGGGGGTATTCCCGCCCCGGTGACCGCTCTGTGGGACACCCCTGGGGTGGACCCGGACATCAGCCACCGCGAACAAGTGCGAAGATGTATTTCCGGCACGACTGGGCGCCTCACAAAGGCTTCCGACCCACCGGACCGCGACCGGCCCGGCGACCCACCCCATTGCATGGAGGACGTGACGTGGCGAACGACGCCAGCACCGTTTTCGACGTAGTCATTCTCGGAGGCGGAAGCGGCGGTTACGCCGCGGCGCTCCGCGCCGCTCAGCTGGGCCTGAGCGTCGCCCTGGTCGAGAAGGGGGAGCTGGGCGGCACCTGCCTGCACCGCGGCTGCATCCCGACCAAGGCTCTGCTGCACGCCGCCGAGATCGCGGACGAGACGAAGGAGGCCGCCGAGTTCGGCGTTCTGGCCACCTTCCAGGGCATCGACATCAACGGCGTCCACAAGTACAAGGACGACGTCATCGCCGGCCTGTACAAGGGCCTCCAGGGCCTGGTCGCCTCCCGCAAGGTCACCTTCATCCAGGGCGCGGGCAAGCTCTCCTCGCAGACCTCGGTGGACGTCAACGGCCAGCGCATCGAGGGCCGCCACATCGTCCTGGCCACCGGCTCCGTGCCGCGCTCGATCCCGGGCCTGGAGATCGACGGCAACCGCGTGATCTCCTCGGACCACGCCCTCAAGCTCGACCGCATCCCGAAGTCGGCCGTCATCCTCGGCGGCGGCGTGATCGGCGTCGAGTTCGCCTCGGTCTGGAAGTCCTTCGGCGTCGAGGTCACCATCGTCGAGGCGCTGCCGCACCTCGTCCCGCTGGAGGACGAGAACTCCTCCAAGCTGCTGGAGCGCGCGTTCCGCAAGCGCGGCATCAAGTTCGAGCTGAAGGCCCGCTTCTCGGGCGTCGAGTACACCGAGGCCGGTGTCCGCGTCTCCACCGAGAACGGCAAGCAGATCGACGCCGACCTGCTGCTCGTCGCCATCGGCCGCGGCCCGGTCTCGTCCGGCCTCGGCTACGAGGAGAACGGCGTCGCGATGGACCGCGGCTACGTCCTGGTCGACGAGTACATGCGCACCAACGTGCCCACCATCTCGGCCGTCGGCGACCTCGCCCCGACCCTGCAGCTGGCCCACGTCGGCTTCGCCGAGGGCATCCTGGTCGCCGAGCGCCTGGCCGGCCTCAAGCCGGTGCCGATCGACTACGACGGCGTCCCGCGCGTGACCTACTCCAACCCCGAGGTGGCCTCCGTCGGCATCTCCGAGGCCAAGGCCGTCGAGCTGTACGGCAAGGAGAAGGTCGTCACCCTCAAGTACAACCTGGCCGGCAACGGCAAGAGCAAGATCCTGAAGACCGCCGGCGAGATCAAGCTCGTCCAGGTCAAGGACGGCGCCGTGGTCGGCGTCCACATGGTCGGCGCCCGCATGGGCGAGCAGGTCGGCGAAGCTCAGCTGATCTACAACTGGGAGGCCCTGCCGGCCGAGGTCGCGCAGCTCATCCACGCGCACCCGACCCAGTCCGAGGCCCTGGGCGAGGCGCACCTGGCGCTGGCCGGCAAGCCGCTGCACGCGCACGACTGATCACGCCACCACCCCCCATTTCCAGTACGCAAGACTTGATAGGAGTCGCTGAAACCATGGCGGTCTCAGTAACACTGCCCGCGCTGGGCGAGAGCGTTTCCGAGGGCACCGTCACCCGTTGGCTGAAGGCCGAGGGTGAGCGTGTCGAGGTCGACGAGCCGCTGCTCGAGGTGTCGACCGACAAGGTCGACACCGAGATCCCGTCGCCGGCCTCCGGCATCCTGGCCTCGATCAAGGTCGGCGAGGACGAGACCGTCGACGTCGGCGCCGAGCTGGCGATCATCGACGACGGCTCCGGTGCCCCGGTCGCCGCTGCGGCCCCGGTCGCCGAGGCCGCGCCCGTCGCCGCCCCGGCCCCGGTCGTGGAGGCGCCCGCCGCCCCCGCCCCGGTCGCCGCTGCCGCCCCGGCGGCTCCGGCTGCCGCTCCGGCTGCCGACGCCACCCCGGTCCTGCTGCCCGCGCTGGGCGAGTCGGTCACCGAGGGCACCGTCACCCGTTGGCTGAAGGCCGAGGGCGAGACGGTCGAGGTCGACGAGCCGCTGCTCGAGGTCTCCACCGACAAGGTCGACACCGAGATCCCGTCGCCGATCGCCGGTGTCGTGGTGAAGATCCTGGTCGGCGAGGACGAGACCGCCGAGGTCGGCGCCCAGCTCGCGCTGATCGGTGCCGCGGGTGCCGTCGCCGCCGCCCCGGCCCCCGTGGCTGCCCCGGCTCCGGTCGCCGCTCCGGCTGCCCCGGCCCCCGTCGCTCCGGCCGCTCCGGCCCCGGCCGCCGCCGCTCCGGCCCCGGTGGCCCCGGCCGCGCCCGCTCCGGTCGCCGCTCCGGCTCCCGTCGCCCCGGCCGCGCCGGCTGCCCCGGTGGCCGACGCCGGTGACGCCTACGTCACCCCGCTGGTGCGCAAGCTCGCCGCCGAGCACGGTGTCGAGCTGTCCTCCGTCGCCGGTACCGGCGTCGGCGGCCGCATCCGCAAGCAGGACGTCGTCGCCGCCGCGGAGGCCGCCAAGGCCACCCCGGCCCCGGTCGCCGCCGCCGCTCCGGCCGCTGCGCCGAAGGCCGCCGCCGCGCCGTCCGCCCTGCGCGGCCAGACGGTCAAGATGACCCGCATGCGCAAGGTCATCGGCGACAACATGCTGAAGGCCCTGCACGAGCAGGCCCAGCTGACCAGCGTGGTCGAGGTGGACGTCACCAAGATCATGTCGCTGCGCGGCAAGGCCAAGGAGGGCTTCCTCGCCCGCGAGGGCGTCAAGCTGTCCCCGATGCCGTTCTTCGTCAAGGCCGCCGCCCAGGCGCTGAAGACCCACGCGGTCGTCAACGCCCGGATCAACGAGGCCGAGGGCACCATCACCTACTTCGACACCGAGAACATCGGTATCGCGGTGGACTCCGAGAAGGGTCTGATGACCCCGGTCATCAAGGGTGCGGGCGACCTCAACATCGCCGGCATCTCGAAGAAGACCGCCGAGCTGGCCGCCAAGGTCCGCGACAGCAAGATCACCCCGGACGAGCTGTCCGGCGCCACCTTCACCATCAGCAACACCGGCTCGCGCGGTGCGCTGTTCGACACCGTGATCGTGCCGCCGAACCAGGTCGCCATCCTGGGCATCGGTGCCACCGTCAAGCGCCCGGTGGTCATCGAGGCCGACGGCGGCACCGCCATCGGCATCCGTGACATGACCTACCTGTCGCTCTCCTACGACCACCGCCTGGTGGACGGCGCCGACGCCGCCCGCTACCTGGTCGCGGTCAAGGAGATCCTGGAGGCCGGCGAGTTCGAGGTCGAGCTCGGCCTGTAAGGCACTGCCGGTCCGCGGTTTCGGCTGCACGGAGCCCCGCGTCGTCCCTGGACGGCGCGGGGCTCCGCCGTTGCCCGGGCCCGCCTGCTGTCCGCCTGCTTCCGGCCGCGTCTGCTCGTCTCGCGCCGCGCCTGGCTGCGTCGAACATCACCAGCGTTTCGCCGGGCCATGGCATGCGCGGGGGCTGGCGAACGGGGATGCTGGAGCGGTGATGGACGAGACCGACTTCTGGCAGATGATCGACGAGACCCGGGAGGACGCCGACGGCGATCCGGACGAGCAGGCCGACCGGCTGGTGGAACGGCTGGTCCAGCTGACCCCGGACGACGTCATCGACTTCGCCCGGCTGTTCGAGGCCCGGTTCCAGCGGGCCTACCGCCACGACCTCTGGGGCGCCGCCTACCTGCTGCTGGACGGCGCCTCCGACGACACCTTCGACTACTTCCGCTGCTGGCTGATCGGCCAGGGCCGGGACGTCTTCGAGGGCGCCCTGTTCGAGCCGGACGACCTGGCGGACCTGCTGCCCGAGTTCGACGAGGAGGAGGACGGCGAGGCCGAGGACCTCGGCTACGCCGCCGACGAGGCGTACGAGCAGCTGACCGGACTTCCGCTGCCCGAGGTGGGCGGGCGGCAGTCCGGCCGACCGGCCGGGGCCGCGCTGGACTTCGACGACCCGGACGTCATGGCGAAACGGTTTCCCAAGCTCTGGGAGCGCTACGGGGATTAGGACGCGTCAGACACGCCCACGGCATGAGCGGGGCCGGACGCGTCAGGCGGTGCTGCCGCCGCCGGACGTTCCGTCCTGCTTGACGCCCTTGAGGATCTGGTCCAGCACGGACGCGTCCGGCGCGCTCGGGGTGTCGTCCACCCCGCCCTCGAACACCACGAAGCCGCCGCCCTTGGCCGGGACGGCCGCCAGCAGGACGTAGCCCTGGGTGCCGTCCGCGGTGCGGATGTGCCAGCGCACGGCGTAGCCTGACACGCCCGCGACGGTCGTGTAGCCGGAGCCGGAGTCGGTGTGCGAGCTGATCCCGGTGAAGATCTGGCCGGCGTACGCGGGCATCGTGGCCTCGGCGGCCGTCTTGGCGGTGACGCCCTGGACGGTGTCCTTCTCGACCGAGAACTGGCCGCGGATGCAGGAGCTGCCGTCCGGGCAGGTGTAGCGGCCGGTGCCCAGGTAGACCGTGGAGTGCGGGGAGTTGGGCGCCACGTCCCAGCCGTCGAACACCGGGACGGTGATCGCGTGCTGGGAGTCCGGGACGGTGCTCCTGACGGTCGGCGCCGGCTTGGGCGCCGGCGTCGGGGCGGACGTGCCCACCGTGGGGCTCGGGGCGGGGCCGCTCCGGGTGATGGTGACCGTCGGGTTCGGGGCCGGGTCGGCCTGCGGGGAGCCGCCGCTGAGCACGATCCCGGCGACGATCCCGCCCACGGCGAGGACGGCGACCGCGATGCCGACGGCCAGGCCGGGCCTCATCCGGCGGGGCGCCGGCTGCTGCGGCGGGTAGCCCGGCGCCGGGTAACCGTAGCCCGCGCCCTGGGCGGGGTAGCCGTCCTGGGCCGGGTAGTAGCCGTCCTGGCCCGGGTAGCCGTAGCCCGGGGCGGGGGCGCTGCCCGGGTAGCCGTAGCCGGGGGCGTCCTGCGGACCGCCGTAGCCGTACCCGGGCTGCCGGCCGGGGGGCTGCCAGCCCTGGGTGGGGGCGTCGGCGAGGTGGCCGACGCCGCCCTGGAGCGGGCGCAGCTCGCTGGTCCAGGCGTTGCCGTCCCACCAGCGCTCGTGACCGGGGGTGCCGTCCGCACCGGGGACCGGGTACCACCCGGGGGGCGTCGAGTTGCTCACGGCCGTACGGTACCCGGCGGGGTGCTGGTCCAGACAGAGCGGATCGGTCACGACTCTGCACCGCCCACCACATCTGACGAGTGGTCAGATGTGGTGGGCGGCAAGGCCGGTCGGGCGGGTCAGTCCGCCAGGCGGCGGGCCATCCAGATGTCGTCCACGTAGGACCCGTCGATCAGGAACTCCTCCGCCAGCGAGCCCTCGACGACGAAGCCGCAGCCCTCGTAGAGGCGGCGGGCCGGGGCGTTCCAGCCGAGCACCCGCAGGGTCAGCTTGCGCGCGCCCGCGGCCCGGGCGGCCTCGCAGGCCGCCTCGACCAGGCGCCGGCCGACACCCCGGCCGCGGGCCGTGCCGTCGACGACCAGGCCCTGGATCTGCCGGACGTGCCGGTTGCTGGCCAGCGGGGTCGGCGGGACCTGGCGGACGTAGCCGACCACCCGGCCGTCCAGGAGGGCGACCAGGTACTGCTCCGGGGTGTGCCGTTCGTCGAAGACGCCGTCCTCCTCGGGCGGCTGCGGGGAGACGTCGGCCAGCGGGGACCAGGCGGCACGGTTGAGAACGGCGAGTTCGCCCTCGTCCTCGGGTTGAGCTGGGCGGATGATCAGATTGTCCTCGTGCATGCGCGTCATGCTAATGAGGCGCATGCCGACATGACAGGGCTTGGGGAACTGGGAGGATGGACGCATGCGCATCGCTGTCACGGGCTCCACGGGATTGATCGGTTCGGCTCTCGTCCGCTCCCTGCTGGCGGACGGCCACGAGGTGGTCCGGCTGGTCCGGCGCCGCTCCAGGACGGGCCCGCAGCCCGACGGCAGCACGGCCATCGGCTGGAACCCGCTGCTCGGCCAGGTCGAGCAGGACGGACTGGCCGGGGTCGAGGCGGTCGTGCACCTGGCCGGCGCCGGGGTCGGCGACCACCGCTGGACGGACGCCTACAAGCGGGAGATCCGGGAGAGCCGGGCACTCGGCACCGAGACGCTGGCCGTCGCGCTGGCCGCGCTCAAGGAGCCGCCCCGGGTACTGGTCAGCGCCTCCGCCGTCGGCTGGTACGGGCAGACCGGCGACCGGGTGATCGACGAGGACTCCCCCGCCGGCGACGACTTCCTGGCCGAGGTCTGCGTGGAGTGGGAGGCGGCCGCGCGGCCGGCCGAGCTGGCCGGCATCCGGGTCGTCCACCCGCGCACCGGGATGGTGCTGTCCGCGGCCGGCGGGGCCGGCGCGCGGCTGTTCCCGCTGTTCAAGCTGGGGCTGGGCGGGCGGCTCGGCGACGGACGGCAGTACTGGAGCTTCATCTCACTGGCCGACCAGGTCGCCGCGCTGCGGTTCCTGATCGACCGGGACGACCTCTCCGGCGCCGTCAACCTCACCGCGCCCGACCCCGTCACCAACGCCGAGCTGACGGCGGCGCTCGGGCGGGTGCTCCGGCGGCCGACCCCGTTCCCGGTGCCGGAGGCGGTGCTCAAGGTGGTGCTCGGCGAGCTGGCGGTCGAGGTGGTCGGCAGCCACCGGGTGGTACCGCGGCGGCTGCTGGACGCGGGCTTCCGCTTCGCGTACCCGGACGTGGACGCGGCGGTGCGCGCGGCACTGTGAGTGGCGCCGGGATGGTGCGCACGGTGCTGTGAGTGGCGCCGGGGTGGTGCGCACGGTGCTGTGAGTGGCGCCGGGGTGGTGCGCACGGTGCTGTGAGTGACGCTGGGGGCGTCCGGCGTCGCGGAGCCCTGCGGTCCGCCGCGGGGCTCCGGCGCGGGCTCCGCCGCAGGGCTCCGGTACGTCCCGCTGCGTACGGTGGCTACGGCATTCGCCCTGGCCAGGGGCATATGCCGGGCGGAGATCGGGTGGGGGTCGGACGGGGCTCCGGGAGGGGGCGCATGGGAGCACACACCAGGCGCGTCGCACGCCCCCGGTGACCGTGCGCGCCCGCCGACCCCGGAACCCGGGCCTAACGGCGCACTGTCCGTGACCGCGCTCCCGCCCGGTGCCGCACGCCCCCTCTCGCCCCTTGGATCGGGCCCGATGCGCTTGTCTGATGCTCACACTGACTGGGCATCACACCGTCGGACCGTGTCCCGGCACCCCGCTGCCTGCGTCGGCCGGAGCCCCGGGACCAGGGAGGGAGCACGCCAGTGCCCACATACGACTTCACCCGCCGCGCCCGCCGCCCGTCCGACCCTGACGTCATCGTCATCGGCGCCGGACTCGCCGGCCTGGCCGCCGCACGCACGCTCACCGGCCGCGGCCTCACCGTGCAGATCCTTGAGGCCACGGACCGGATCGGCGGCCGGATGGCCACCCGCGAACTGGACGGATTCCGGCTCGACGACGGCAGCCACCTGCTGAACACCGCCTTCCCCGAACTCCGCCGCGTCCTCGACCTCGACCGCCTCGACCTGCGCCCGCTCGCCGCCGGAGTCCTCGTGCACAGCGGCGGCCGGCGCTACCGCACCGGGGACCCTCAGCTCACCACCGCCCGGCAGGCCGCCACCCGGGCCCCACTCGGCAGCCCGTTGGACAAGGCCCGGCTCGGCAGCTGGCTCGGCCGGCTCGCCACCACCCCCGCCAGCCGCCTCAAGGCCCGCCCGGAGACCACCACCGCCCGCGCGCTGGCCGGCCACGGGCTCGCCCCGCGCACCCTCGACGGCTTCCTACGGCCACTGCTCAGCGCGCTGCTCAGCGACCCCGCCCTCGGCACCAGCAGCCGGATCGCCGACCTGGTCCTGCGCTCCTACGCGCGCGGGCGGCTCTGTCTGCCCGCCGGCGGGATCGCGGCCGTGCCGGCCCAGCTGGCCACCACCCTGCCCGCCGGCACCGTACGCACCGGGGTTCAGGTCACCTCGATCGCCGCCGACGGCGTGGAGACCGCCACCCACGGGAGGATCGGCGCCCAGGCCGTCGTCCTCGCCACCGACGCCCGCTCCGCCGCCGAACTGCTGCCCGGGCTACGGCTGCCGGACTTCCACCCCGTCACCACCTTCTACCACGCGGCCGACCGCACCCCGCTGGGTGAGGCCGTCCTGCTGCTCGACGGCGACCGGCCCGGCGGGCAGCCGCCGCTGGTCTCGCACTCCCTGGTGCTCAGCGAACTGCACCCCTCGTACGCCCCTGCCGGGCAGGCACTGATCGCCACCACCGTGCTCGGGCGGCGCTCCTTCGACTCGGGTGGCCCGGCCGGGCTGGAACCGGCGGTCCGGGCCCGGCTCGCCGAGCTGTACGGCGCCTCGACCACCGGCTGGCAGTTCCTGAACGTGCGGCACGTCCCGGACGCGCTGCCCGCGATGCCGCCGCCGCACAACCCCCGGCGCCCGGTGCGGGTGCTGGCCGGGCTGTACGTCGCCGGGGACCACCGGGACACCAGCACCGTGCAGGGCGCGCTGGTCTCCGGGCGGCGGGCGGCGCAGGCGGTGCTGCGCGACCTCGGCGTCCCGACCAACGCCCGGGAGGCCGAGGCGGCGGCCTGAGCCTGGCGGGGTCGGCCTGCGGGCTCCCCGTCCGGCTCCCGGTCCGGCAGGCTCCGGCTCCGGCTCCGGCTCCGGCTCCGGGGACACGCTGACGACCTGCCGGTGGGTGACGGAGCGGCGACATGCCAGGATGCCGACATGACCGCTCATCGGATGATTTACACCGTACGGCCGGTTGCGCGGTGAGCGCCGCCGTCCAGCCGGTGGCCCTGATCCTGATCCCCGCCGCGGCCGTCGCCGCGCCGCTGCTCGCCGACCGCCTGCTGCGGTGGATCGCCGTCCCGACCGTCGTGTTCGAGATCCTGCTCGGCGTCCTGATCGGCCCCGACGTCCTCAACTGGGCGCACGTCGACGACCTGGTCAACGCGCTCTCCCAGTTCGGCCTGGCCATGCTGATGTTCCTGGCCGGGTACGAGATCGACTTCGCCAAGCTGCGCGGCGGCCCGCTGAAACGGGCGGGCACCGCGTGGCTGGTCACGCTCGTGGCGGCGCTCGGCGTGGGCGCGCTGGTCAACCGGGACCCGCTGAACGGCGCCTTCGCCGGGCTCGCGCTCACCACCACCGCCCTCGGAACCATCCTGCCGATCCTCCGCGACTCCGGCGAACTGCCCACCCCCTTCGGATCGTTGGTGATGGCCACCGGGGCGGTCGGCGAGTTCGGGCCGATCATCGCGATCGCCATCCTGCTCAGCGGCAACTCCCCGGTCCGGACGGCCGTCATCCTCGGCGCCTTCGCGGTGATCACCGCCGTCGCGGTCCTCGGCGCACGCCGCCCCCGGCCCGCCTGGGCCACCCGGCTCATCGAGCGCACCCTGCGTACCTCCGGGCAGTTCGCGGTCCGGGCGGTGATCCTGGTGCTCGCCGTCATGGTGGCCGCCGCGATCTGGCTCGACCTGGACATGCTGCTCGGCGCCTTCACCGCCGGGATCGTCTCCCGGCTGCTGCTCTCCGACATCCGCCGGGCCGAGGAGGAGGTGATCGAGGCCAAGCTGGAGAGCATCGGCTTCGGTTTCCTGGTGCCGGTGTTCTTCGTGGTCAGTGGGATGAACTTCGACCTGTCCGCCCTGCTGGACGACCCCGGCACGATACTGCTCGTCCCGGTGTTCCTGCTGCTGCTCCTGGCCGTGCGCGGGCTGCCCGCCGGGCTGCTCGCCCCGGCCGGACTCGGCCGGCGGGACCGCACGGCGCTCGGGCTCTACGGCGCGACGGCGCTGCCGCTGGTCGTGGTGATCACCACCATCGAGGTGGACGACGGCCACCTGCCGTCCTCGACGGCGGCCGCGCTGGTCGGCGCCGGCATGCTCTCGGTGCTGGTGTTCCCGCTGGTGGCGCAGCGGGTGCGCGGCGGCGTCCGGCCGCCCGCACCGGAGGCCGGGCAGCCGCGCGTCCGGGCCGAGAGCTGGTGAGCCGCTTCGCCCCCGCCCGTCGCCGAGGCGGTCCTACCCGCCGCCGGGGCACTCGGAGCCGGAGCCGGTGCCGGGCGGACGGGCCCTTCGGCCCGGGGCGGACCCGGGCCGGACGGGTTTCCAGGGCCGCCGGGGCTCGCCCGACCGGCCCCTCTTCGACAGGTCCTCAGATCACGCCGGCCTGGCGGGCCGTCTCCTCGAAGGCGCGGGCCACCGGGCTGCCCCGGTAGGGGGTGAGGCGGCGGTGGAAGTCCCGGACGTACTCCAGCGAGCGGGCCGAGCGCATCTCCCCCGCCGCCCGCAGCGCGTCGGTGGCCATGGTGCAGGCCTCGTCGAGGTCCCCCATGCCGAGCCGGGCGGTGGCCAGCACCAGCCGGCAGAAGATCCGGCTGCGCGCGTAGGCGGGCGAGCGCAGCCGCAGCGACTTCTCGGCGTGCTGCGCGGAGGTGCGCCACTGCTGGAGGTCGCGGTAGCAGTGGGCGAACTCGTCGGAGAGCTGGGCCTCGTCGAAGTACCGCGCCCAGGAGGGCAGTTCGTCGCCGACCCGGGCCGCGGCCAGCGCCCGCTCGGAGCGCACCAGGGCGGTGGTGCAGGCCCGGACGTCGCCCAGCAGGCCGTGCCCGCGCGCCTCGGCGGCGTGCATCAGCGACTGGACCACCGGCGGCACGGCGGTGCCCACGCCCTGCTGGGCGACCCTGGCCAGTTGGACGGCCTCCCGGCCGTGGCCCAGGTGGACGGCCTGCTGGCTCATCGTCACCAGGACGTACCCGCCGAGCGCGCGGTCCCCGGCGGCCTGGGACAGGCGCAGCGCCTGGACGAAGTAGCGCTGGGCGAGGCCGTGCGCGGCGATGTCGAAGGACGTCCAGCCGGCCAGCCTGGTCAGGTCGGCGACGGCACCGAACAGCGCCCGGCCGATCTGCTCGCCGTAGCGGCCGCGCAGCATCGGCTCGGCCTCGCTCTCCAGGTAGCGGACCAGCGCCTGCCGGGCGTGCCCGCCGCCGTAGGCGTGATCGAGCGCCCGGAAGAGGTCGCCGACGGCGCGGATGGCGGCGATGTCGCCGCGGCCGACCCGCAGGGCGGGGCGCGACTCGCGGGCCGGTTCGGTGTACGGCGGCTCGACGGCGGTCGGCGGGCGCCGGCTCTGGGTGGGCACCCGGCCGATGGTGGGCCCGGCGGGGCCGGCCGCGCCCGGCACGGGGCGCATGCCGGGGGCCCCGTGGTGGGCCTGGCCGCGCGCCGGGCTCGGAGGGGGAGCGCCGGGCGCGGGGGGCACGCTCTGGGCGGGCGCGGCGGATGCTGCGGATGCTGCCGTCACGGCGGATGCCGCGGTGCCGGTGGTACCGACAGTGGCGGCGGGCGGACCGGTGGGCGGACCGGTGGCGACGTCGGGGCGGGCCATCGTCGAGCCGTCCCGGGCGACGCGCTCGTCCGTGCGGCCGATCAGCCAGTCCCGGCTGGGGACGACCAGGCCCGCCGGGGTGAAGGCGATCCGGCGCAGTTCGGACTGCGGGCCGTTGTCCTTGCGCCACATGCTCGCCACGATGTCCACCGCCTCCTGCGGGGTCTCGGCGAACTCCAGGCCCGCGTACACCGGGGCACAGGCGTCCAGGCCGAGGTCCTGGGCGGTGAGGCGGCGGCCGAGGCGGCGGGTGAAGACCTCGGCGATCAGCGCGGGGGTGGCGCCGCGGGGCTGCTGGCCGCGCAGCCAGCGGGTGACCGAGGTCTTGTCGTAGCGCAGGTCGAGGCCGTGTTCCAGGCCCAGCTGGTCGACCCGGCGGGCCAGGCCCGCGTGCGAGAAGCCGGCTTCCTCGATGAGCGCGGCGAGTTGGCCGTTCTGCGGGGCCGGGCCGGAGTGCCCGGAGTGGCCGCCGACCGGCCCGGGGGCGGGGACGGCGGGTTCGTGCCGGTCGGTTGTGGCCTGCGCGGGCAGCCGCAGTTCGTCGGCGGTCGGGGCGTCGGCGGTCAGGGCGTCGGGGGCGTCCGGCAGGGTCCGGCCGACCGGGCCTCGGTGGTGGCCGAGCGGGTCGAGCGGTCCGTACGCCGGGCTGTCGGTTGCAGGCCGTTGGGGCATGTCAGTCAACACCTCTCGGACGTCGCACCGGGCTCTACCAGCACTTCGGCTGCCTGGGGCGGCGCCCCCTGTCGGGAATCGGCGTGAATGTAGCGAGCATTCGGGCGCTATGGGTGGATCTGACCGAGCAATCCTCCGAACGGGTGAAGCAACCGCGCCCATTGTGGGGAAGCGCGGTCGGCGCGGGTTTGGCCTTCCGCGGTCGAACCGTCGATCGGCCGTCATGGCGGTGAACACCACAGCCCACCGGGCTGCTGTGGTGGACCACCACATGGGAGCCGGGCCCCCGGATTTCCTAGCGTTCTCGGCCATGGACACCACTACAGCCCGCCCGCTCGACGGCCGGACGGCCCTGGTCACCGGGGCCGCCTCGGGCATCGGCCGGGCCTGCGCCGAGGCCCTCGCCGAGGCCGGCGCCCGGGTCTACGTCGTCGACCTCGCGGCCGGACCGGCCCGGGAGCTCGCCGAGCGGATCGGCGGCCGCGCCGTCGTCGCGGACCTCGCCGACCCGGAGGCCGTGGAGGCCCTGCCGGCCGACGCCGACATCGTGGTCAACAACGCCGGTCTCCAACACGTCGCGCCCGTCCACGAGTTCCCGCCCGACCGCTTCACCCTCATCCAACGCGTCATGGTCGAGGCGCCGTTCCGCATCCTGCGCCGCACTCTCCCGCACATGTACGAGCAGGAGTGGGGCCGGGTGGTCAACATCTCCTCCGTCCACGGCCTGCGGGCCAGCGCCTTCAAGTCCGCCTACGTCACCGCCAAGCACGCGCTGGAGGGCCTCAGCAAGACCGTCGCCCTGGAGGGCGCCCCCTACGGCGTCACCAGCAACTGCATCAACCCGGGCTACGTCCGAACTCCCCTGGTGGAGAAGCAGATCGCGAGCCAGGCGCTCGCCCACGGCATCCGCGAGGACGAGGTCGTCGAGCAGATCATGCTCGAACGCACGGCCGTCAAGCGCCTCATCGAGCCCGAGGAGATCGCCCAACTCGCCCTCTGGCTCTGCTCCCCGCCCGCCTCCTACATCACCGGCGCCAGCCTCCCCGTCGACGGCGGCTGGACGGCGCACTGAGCGGCGGCACCTGGCCGTCCTCCCCAGACCGACCCCCGGGACTATGTGGGCGGCCCACATAGTCCCGGGGAACGCGCCTCCCTACCTTGTGGCGACGTCCCTTGGGGCGGCGCCCCTCGGGACGACACTCCTCGGGGCGACGTCCCTGGGGGCGACATCCTCCCCCCGGCCCGGAAGTGGTGACCATGAACGCCTCCGCACCAGCCACGGCAGCCACCCGCTCACTCCCTCGGGTCGTGGCCGCCAGTCTCATCGGGACCACCATCGAGTGGTACGACTACTTCTTGTACGGAACAGCGGCCGCGCTGGTGTTCAACAAGCTGTTCTTCCCGAACACCGATCCGCTGACGGGGACGCTGCTGTCCTTCCTCACCTACGCGATCGGGTTCGCCGCGCGACCGATCGGGGCGCTGGTGTTCGGGCACTTCGGGGACCGGGTCGGGCGGAAGAAGCTGCTCGTCGTCAGCTGCTGCTGATGGGCGGGTCGACCACGCTGATCGGCGTGCTGCCCACCTACAGCTCCATCGGGGCGGCGGCGCCGGTGCTGTTGACGGTGCTGCGCCTGGTGCAGGGCTTCGCGCTCGGCGGGGAGTGGGGCGGGGCGGTGCTGCTGGTGTCGGAGCACGGGGACCAGCGGCGGCGCGGGTTCTGGGCGTCGTGGCCGCAGGGCGGGGCGCCGGCCGGGAACCTGCTGGCGGCGGGGGTGCTGTCGCTGCTGACGGCGGTGCTGTCGGAGGACGCGTTCCTGTCGTGGGGGTGGCGGGTGCCGTTCCTGCTGTCGGCGGTGCTGGTCGGGGTCGGGCTGTGGATCCGGCTGGCGGTGGACGAGTCGCCGCTGTTCAAGCAGGCGCTGGCGGCCCAGCAGCAGCGGAGGACCGCCGAACAGCCGCCGCTGGTGGCGGTGTTGCGCAACCACTGGCGGGAGGTGCTGGTGGCGATGGGCGCGCGGATGGCGGAGAACATCTCGTACTACGTGATGACCACCTTTGTGCTGACGTACGCCGTCACCCACGCGCACTTCTCCAAGCAGACCGCGCTGAACGCCGTACTGATCGGCTCCGCGATCCAGTTCGCGCTGATCCCGCTGTTCGGAGCACTGTCCGACCGGGTCGGACGCAAGCCGGTGTACCTGGTGGGCGCGGTCGGGGTGGGCGTCTGGGCGTTCGTCTTCTTCGGGCTGGTGGACACCAGGTCGTTCGGACAGCTGGTGGTCGCGGTGACGGTCGGGCTGGTCTTCCACAGCGCGATGTACGCACCGCAGGCGGCGTTCTTCTCCGAGCTGTTCGCCACCCGGATGCGCTACTCGGGCGCCTCGATCGGGGCCCAGTTCGCCTCGGTGGCCGCCGGCGCGCCCGCGCCGCTGATCGCGACCGCGCTGCTCAAGGACTACGGCAACGCCACCCCGATCTCGGTGTACGTGGCGATCGCGGCGGCGATCACCGTGCTGGCGGTGCTGTGCGGGCGGGAGACCAGGGGCAGCGACCTGGCGGACGTCGAGGCGGCGGTGGAGGCGGAGGCCGCCGCCGTGGCGGCCAAGCCCGCCACCGCCTGACGGCGGAGCCGCTACGATCGCGCTTCCGTCGGACCCGACGCCGATTGGCGGCACGCACCATGAACCACCCTCACGAAAGCGCCGCGCCCGCGCTGCGGCGGCTGCTCGACCTGCTCGCCTCCGGCGCCGCCACCGAGGACTTCGCCGACGTGCTGGCCGACGCCCGCCGCCGCGGGGCGCCGGCCGCCGTCCTCGCCGAGATCGACGACGCCACCTGGCAGGCCCTGCGGGTGCACCGCACGCTGCGTCAACACCGGCGCCGGGAGGCGGAGTTGACCGCACTGTTCGACACCGCCGGGGACCTCGCCGCCTCCCGGGAGCTGGACACCGTGCTCCAGGCGATCGTCCGTCGCGCCCGGATGCTGCTCGGCACCGACACCGCGTACCTGACCCTGCCGGACGAGGCCGCGGGCGACACCTACATGCGGGTCACCGACGGCTCGGTCTCCGTCCTGTTCCAGACCCTGCGGCTCAGTCTCGGCCACGGCCTGGGCGGCCTGGTCGCGCAGACCGCCCGCCCGTACGCCACCCCCGACTACCGCACCGACGAACGGTTCCACCACACCGGCACGATCGACGCGGGCGTGCTCGACGAGGGCCTGGTGGCGATCATCGGGGTGCCGCTGCTGCTCGGCGGCGAGGTCATCGGGGTACTGTTCGCCGCCGACCGCTCGCCCCGCGCCTTCTCCCCCGACGAGGTGGCGCTGCTGTGCACACTGGCCGCGCACGCCGCGATCGCCCTGGACACCGCCAAGTCGCTGGCCGACACCCGGGCCGCGCTCGCCGAACTGAACAGCGCCAACGAACTGGTCCGCGCCCACTCGGCCGCCGTCCAGCGCGCCGAGCAGGCCCACGACCGGCTCACCGACCTGGTGCTGCGCGGCGCCGAGGTGCCGGACGTCGCCGCCGCCGTCGCGGCCCTGCTGGGCGGCGAGATAGCGGTCCTCGACGCCGAGGGCGAGCCGCTGGCCGGGCGGTCCGCACCCGCCGGCGAACTGGCGGAGGCGGTCGCCGCGTCCCGGGCCGAGGGGCGGTCCGTCCGGCACGGCGAGCTGTGGGTGTGCGCGGTGCTGGCCGGGCACGACGCCCTCGGCACCCTGGTACTGCGCGGACGCCCCGGCCTCGACGACGCGGACCGGCGCCTGTTCGAACGGGCCAGCGTGGTGACCGCGCTGCTCCTGCTGCTGCGCCGCTCGGTGGCCGAGACCGAGAACAGGGTCCGCGGCGAACTGCTCACCGACCTGCTGACCGCCCCCGACCGCGATCCGGCCGGGCTCACCGCGCGCGGCCGCCGGCTCGGCGTCGACCTCGCCCGCCCGCACCTGGTCCTGGTCGCCGAACCGGCCGAACCCGCCGGGCCCCCCGTCCCCGACCGCGGCCGGCTGGCAGGCGCCGCCCGGCGGTACCTGTTCGGCTCCCGGGGCGTCAGCGCCGAGCACGGCGAGGCGGTGGTGCTGCTGGTGCCGGAGGCCGGCGACCCGGAGGAGGCCGCGCGGCAGGCCGCCGAGCGGCTGGCCCGGCTGGCCGGGTTCCCGGTCACCGTGGGCGCCGGCCGTCCGGCCGCCGGCCCGCCCGCGCTGGCCGCCTCGTACGCCGAGGGTCTGCGCTGCGTCCGGGCGCTGCGGGTGCTCGGCCGCGCCGGGGAGGGCGCCTCGGCCCGCGCGCTGGGCTTCCTCGGGGTGCTGCTCGGCGACGGGCACGACGTGGACGGCTTCGTCGGCTCGGCGCTCGGCCCGCTGCTCGCCTACGACGCCCGGCGCGGCACCGAACTGGTCCGCACCCTGCGCGCCTACTTCGACTGCGGCGGCAGCCTCACCCGCGCCAAGGACGAACTGCACGTCCACGTGAACACCGTCGTCCAGCGGCTGGACCGGGTCGAGGCGCTGCTCGGCCCGGACTGGAACCACCCCGAGCGCTCGCTCGAACTCCAGCTGGCGCTGCGGCTGCAACTGCTCGCGGGGGGCTGAGCGGTCCTCGCGGAGGGCTGAGCGGCCCTTACGGAGGGCTGATCGACCCTTGCGGAGGGGCTGATCGACCCTTGCGGGCGCGGCCCGTGCGGGTGCCCGAACGTCCCGTACGGGCGGCTGAACCGTCCGTACGGGCGTGGGCGTACAGTGGCGAGGTTGGTCTCGAACGCCTGGCAAGGAGCGGCAGCGGTGAGCGAGAACGTGCGTTTCGTTCGAATGGGGACAGGCGAGGGCGCCATCGCCTACCAGGAGGCCTGGGAGGAGCAGCAGCGCCTGCACGCGCTGCGAGTCGCGGACGAGATCCCCGACACCGTGCTGCTGCTGGAGCACCAGCCCGTCTACACGATGGGCAAGCGCACCAACCCCGCCGACCTGCCGCTGGACGGCACCCCGGTGGTCGAGGTCAACCGGGGCGGAGAGATCACCTGGCACGGCCCCGGCCAGCTGGTCGGCTACCCCATCGTCAAGCTGCCCGACCCGATCGACGTGGTCGCCTACGTCCGCCGGCTGGAGGAGGCGCTGATCCGCGCCTGCGCCGGGTTCGGCGTCGGAACCACCCGGGTCGAGGGCCGCAGCGGCGTCTGGGTGCTGGGCGATTCCATCCCGGACGCCGTGGTGGACCCGGCGCAGGTGGTGGACATCGGCAAGCTGACCCTGCGGATGGGCCTGCCGCTGGGCATCGACCCGCGGCTGGCCGGCCCCGAGTACGCGCCGTCCAACGCCGGCCAGCGCGGCGACGACCGCAAGCTCGCCGCGATCGGCGTCCGGGTCGCCCGCGGGGTCACCATGCACGGCTTCGCGCTCAACTGCGACCCCGACATGACCTGGTTCGACCGGATCGTGCCGTGCGGCATCCGGGACGCCGGCGTCGCCTCGCTCGCCGGTGAGCTGGGGCGCGACTTCACCGTCGGCGAGGCGCTGCCGATGGTCGAGCGGCACCTGGCGGACGTGTTCGCGGAGCTGCCCGAACCCGCGCTCACCCGCTGACCCGGGCCCGGGTCCTCACCCGAGTCCGCCCTCGGGCCCGTCCTCGGGTCCTGCTCCGGATTCTTCCCCGTGTCCTGTTCCGGGTTCTCCCCCGGGAATCTACCGGCCAGTAGCTCTGTTGCCCTGCGATTGCGGGGCAACAGGCCGCGCAAAGGCCTTACAACCACAGGCGTACCCTGGGGGTACCCCGTCTAGTTCTAGGAGTCGCACGTGTCCGCTGTCGCGCCCGACGGCAGGAAGCTGCTCCGCCTGGAGGTCCGCAACAGCGAGACCCCCATCGAGCGGAAGCCCGAGTGGATCAAGACCCGCGCGAAGATGGGGCCGGAGTACAACGCCCTCCAGTCGCTGGTGAAGAAGGAGGGGCTGCACACCGTCTGCCAGGAAGCCGGCTGCCCCAACATCTTCGAGTGCTGGGAGGACCGCGAGGCGACCTTCCTCATCGGCGGCGACCAGTGCACCCGCCGCTGCGACTTCTGCCAGATCGACACCGGCAAGCCCGCCGAGTTCGACCGGGACGAGCCGCGCCGGGTCGCCGAGTCCATCGTCACGATGGACCTCAACTACGCCACCATCACCGGCGTCGCCCGCGACGACCTGCCGGACGGCGGCGCCTGGCTGTACGCCGAGACCGTACGCCAGGTGCACGCGCTGACCGCCGACCGCGAGAGCGGCCGCACCGGCGTCGAGCTGCTGATCCCCGACTTCAACGCGGTGCCCGAGCAGCTGGCCGAGGTCTTCTCCTCCCGCCCCGAGGTGCTCGCGCACAACGTCGAGACGGTGCCGCGGATCTTCAAGCGGATCCGCCCGGCCTTCCGCTACGAGCGCTCGCTCGACGTCATCACCCAGGCCCGCGCGGCCGGGCTGGTCACCAAGTCCAACCTGATCCTCGGCATGGGCGAGACCCGCGAGGAGGTCAGCCAGGCGCTGGCCGACCTCGTCGGCGCCGGCTGCGAGCTGATCACCATCACCCAGTACCTGCGCCCCTCGCTGCGCCACCACCCGGTGGAGCGCTGGGTCAAGCCGCACGAGTTCGTCGAGCTCCAGCAGGAGGCCGAGGAGCTGGGCTTCGCCGGGGTCATGTCGGGCCCGCTGGTGCGCTCCTCCTACCGGGCCGGGCGACTGTACCGGCAGGCGCTGGAGCGGCGCGCGCAGGCCGCGGTCTGATCCGGCTGGGCCGGTTGGGGCAGCGGGGTCGGCTGAGCCCGCCGATCCTGCTGATCCGGTGCTTTTGAGCCACCCGCATGCGGGCGAAGGGCGGAGCCTCGGCTCCGCCCTTTTGGTTTTCACCGCGCTTTGACTGCCTGGTCACCGCCTGGTAACACGGGATGGTGACGATGGACTCGTTGCGATCGTTCGATTCTTCTCAGCCACGAGGGGAGCTGTTCGGCATGCGGATGCGCATCCGGTCGGTGGGGGTCGCGCTGCGGCTCGCCGAGAGCGTCCTGCTGGCGGGTGGCCAGCAGCAGGCCCGGCGCAACGCCTGGGCGGCGGTCTGCGAGAACCGCCAGTACGCGGCGGACCGCCGCCACGACGCGCGGGCGGCGACGACGTCACCGCCACGACGGTGAGGTCCCCGACGGTTCTCTACAGTCCTCTACAGTCCTCGACGGTTCTCGACGGTGACGTTCTCGACGCGACCGCGCCGGGGGCCGTTCGCCGTGGCCGACGGTCGCTGTGTGCGACGGCACAGGGCACACGAGTCACGGATCGAGGCGAACGGGTACCCGGGCTTGGTTATCCCGTACCCGTGCCACGTACCATGAGCGTTATGGCGAGGGAAACATCCGAGAACCCCGGGCGACTGAAGCAGATCCGCCTGGCGTACACCATGACCAAGAAGGTCGACACCAAGATCGGCCTGATCATCGCCGGCGTCGGCCTGCTGACCTTCGGCGTGTTCCTCGCCATCGGCTTCGCAATCGACCACCCGATCTACCTGGGCATCCTGGGCTTCATCGTGGCCTTCCTGGCCATGGCGATCGTCTTCGGGCGCCGGGCCGAACGCGCGGCGTTCGGACAGATGGAAGGGCAGCCGGGCGCCGTTGCGGCGGTGCTGAACAACATCCGACGCGGCTGGAGTTCCAACTCCACCCCGGTCGCGGTCACCCGCAACCAGGACGCGGTCTACCGTGCGGTGGGCCGGGCCGGAATCGCGCTGATCGGCGAAGGCAACCCGAACCGGGTGCGCCAGCTGCTGGCCTCCGAGAAGAAGAAGATGGCCCGGGTCGTCGGCGACGTGCCGGTGCACGACATCGTGGTGGGTACCGGCGAGGGCGAGATCCCGCTCAAGAAGCTGCAGATCCACCTGATGCGACTGCCCCGCGCCATCACCGCGTCCCAGGTCACCGAGACCAACGACCGTCTGCGCGCCCTGGGCGACCTGCTCTCCAAGGCGCCGATCCCCAAGGGCCCGATGCCCAAGGGTGCCCGGATGCCCAAGGGCGGCCAGGCCCGCTGACGCTCCCCCGACCACAACACTGAACGGCCCCGCCGCGGAGATCCCGCAGCGGGGCCGTTCAGTGTTGTGCGGCAAGGTCGTCCGGCCCTGGATCCGGACCGGGTCAGGGCCTCGACAGATCCCGACTAGATCCGGACCTCGACGGTGCCGACCGCCTTGTCGTGCAGACCGCGGGTGTCACGGTCCCAGACCAGCGGCGGCACCACCAGGCAGAGCAGCAAGGTGCGCAGCAGCACCTGCGGGATGGTCGCGCGGCCGCCGTCCAGGCGGATCACCCGGAGGCCGAACAGCCGCTTGCCGACGGTCGTCCCGGTGGTGGCGAGCAGCACCGCCGCGACCAGGAAGTAGAGCGGGCTGGTCCACAGGTTCGCCTCGGCCGGGCTGCCCTTGCCGATCAGCCCGTAGGCGATCAGCGCGACCAGCCAGCCGTCCACGAACAGGGCGCCGATCCGGCGGCCGGGGCCCGCGATCGAGCCGGGGCCCTCCTTGGGCAGGCCGAGGCGCTCGCCGCGGAAGCCGAAGTCGGCTCCCATCTTCTCGGCGGCCGCCTTCGGGCCGTCGATCCACGATCCCAACGCTTCTCTGGTGTCCACGAATCCACACTAACCGGGCGACCCGTCCGGACCGCCACCGGCTCCCCCGAACGCCACGGGCGGGTGAATCGTGCCGCCGGAGCTTTCCAAGTGGTCCAGACCACTTGTGGAGAGCCGAGCCTGACGGCGGTACGTTTTGCCCCGTCCCGTACATCTTTGCCACCCGATCGGCGGGCGTGGTTAACATTTATGAAACGACCGGGTCACCGGCCGGAAACGGCCCGTTCCTAGGGTGAGCCCCATTCGCACGCCGAGGAGGATGGATGTTCAACAACGCCGCCGAAGTGAAGCAGTTCATTCAGGACAACGACGTGAAGTTCGTCGATGTCCGCTTCTGCGATCTGCCTGGCGTCATGCAGCACTTCTCCGTACCTGCGGCGACCTTCGACCCGTCCGAGATCCTGATGTTCGACGGCTCGTCGATCCGCGGCTTCCAGGCCATCCACGAGTCCGACATGGCCCTGGTCCCGGACCTCGCCACGGCTCGGCTCGACCCCTTCCGGGTCGAGAAGCACCTCAACATCAACTTCTTCATCCAGGACCCGGTCACCGGCGAGGCCTACAGCCGCGACCCGCGCAACGTCGCCAAGAAGGCCGAGGCCTACCTCGCCTCCTCCGGCATCGCCGACACCGCGTTCTTCGGGCCCGAGGCCGAGTTCTACGTCTTCGACTCGGTCCGCTTCGAGACCAGCGCCAACGCGTCCTTCTACCACATCGACTCGGAGGCCGGTGCCTGGAACTCCGGCGCCGCCGAGGGCGACGTCCGCGGCTACAAGGTCAAGTACAAGGGCGGCTACTTCCCCACCCCGCCGGTGGACCACTTCGCCGACCTGCGGGCCGAGATGTCGCTCGAACTGGCCAAGTCCGGCCTCGAGGTCGAGCGCCAGCACCACGAGGTCGGCACGGCCGGCCAGGCCGAGATCAACTACAAGTTCAACACCCTGCTGCACGCCGCCGACGACCTGATGCTGTTCAAGTACATCATCAAGAACGTCGCCTGGCGCAACGGCAAGACGGCCACCTTCATGCCCAAGCCGATCTTCGGCGACAACGGCTCGGGCATGCACGTCCACCAGTCGCTGTGGACCGAGGGCTCGCCGCTCTTCTACGACGAGCAGGGCTACGCCGGCCTCTCCGACACCGCCCGCTACTACATCGGCGGCCTGCTCCGGCACGCCCCCTCGCTGCTGGCCTTCACCAACCCGTCGGTGAACTCCTACCACCGCCTGGTCCCGGGCTTCGAGGCGCCGGTCAACCTCGTCTACTCCCAGCGCAACCGCTCGGCCGCGATCCGCATCCCGATCACCGGCTCCAACGCCAAGGCCAAGCGCATCGAGTTCCGCGCGCCCGACCCCTCCTCCAACCCGTACCTGGCCTTCGCCGCCATGCTGATGGCCGGCCTCGACGGCATCCGCAACAAGATCGAGCCGCTGGAGCCCGTCGACAAGGACCTCTACGAGCTGGCCCCCGAGGAGCACGCCAACGTCCCGCAGGTGCCCGCCTCCCTCCCGGCCGTCCTCGACGCCCTGGAAGCCGACCACGAGTACCTGCTCGCCGGCAACGTCTTCACCCCGGACCTGATCGAGACCTGGATCGACTTCAAGCGCACCAACGAGATCGCCCCCATCGCCCTCCGCCCCCACCCGCACGAGTTCGAGCTGTACTACGACCTCTAATCGCGGTTGCCGGTGCGGGCACGAAGCCTGTTCAGGGCCCCGTCGCGCTCTTCTCGAGCGCGGCGGGGCCCTCTCGGCGGGTGGGGCCGATCGGGTGAAAGTGTGGGGTTGTGCGTTGCGTCGGGGGAGGGACGGTCGGACGGTCGGATGAACTTCCGAGATGCGCATTCACTTCCGGACCGGGCGGATCGCCTCGGTGCTGGCCCTGCTGGCCGGTTCGCTGCTCGGCAGCAGCGTGCTGGCGCCACCGGCCCAGGCCGCGATCTCTTTCACCAAATCCGTCGACAAGGCGACCGTCTCCCCGGGGGAGAACGTCACCTACACCCTCCGGTACACCTGCTCCATCACCGAGTGCACCGACGGGCGGATCACCGACACCCTGCCGTCGAACATGCAGTTCGTCGGCTGGACGCCCGACCCCTCCTCGGTGGACCAGGCCGCCTCCACGGTGCCCGCCGCGGGCGCGATGGGCGGCACCATGGACATCAGGCTCAAGGACCTCAGCCCGGGCACCACCGCCACCATCACGGTGACGATGAAGTACCCGAACTTCACCACCCCCGACGGGGCGGCCTCCACCAACTCGGCCACCATGACGGCCACCGGTGAGCCCAGCCAGACCGCCACCGCCGACACCAAGGCCCAGGTGCAGCCGCAGTACACGGTGACCAAGGGCATCCAGACCTCCAGCAGCGACGGGCGCACCGTCACCTACCAGTTCAGCGCCTGCGCCACCGACCTGGTGCCCAACGTCGACCTGGACACCAGCCGGCTGCTGGACACCCTGCCGCCCGGCGCCGTGGTGGACACCGGCCGCTCGCCCGGCTGGAGCCAGGTCGCGCCCGGCCCCAACACCTGGGGCTACGACATCGGGGAGTTCCGCTCCGGCAACGGCCGCGGCGGTTGCCAACTGCCGGGTGTGCTGGTCGTCAACTACCCGGAGGCCGACTTCCCGGACGGGACGACCTCCGACAACACCGTGGACCTGTACGGCGACCCGATCGGCCCGGACGCCGAGCGCGAGCTCGACACCGCCAGTACCACCACCGGTCAGTTCCGGCCCCCGGCCACCGGTGTGATGGTGACCGCCAGCAAGGTGTGGCGCGACAGCGTCGTCTCCGGCGACCTCGACTCCTTCAGCCTGTCGGCCACCAACACCTCCGGCCCGGCCACCAGCCTGACCATGACCGACCCCGGCGCCGGCACCACCGACGGCCTGTACAACTGGCTCTTCCCGCAGTCCCTCCAGCTGGAGCCGTGGAACCCGACCAGCATCGGGCTCACGCTGCAGTACCGCCTCGACGGCGACCCGACCTGGCTGACCTTCAGCCCGTCCAGCCCGCTGGACGGGTCCAGCGCCCGCCGGATCACCTTCGTCCAGGGCGCCGGCGACCCGACCCGCGACGAGCTGGGCATCCCGGCCGGCCGCCGGCTCGACGGCCTCAGGTTCACCTGGGACGGCCCCATCCCGACCGGCTGGAGCCCGGGCAACTCGGTGCAGGTGATCACCCAGGTCGTCACCCCCGGCCACGACGGGCGCCCGGCCCCCAGCCCGCTGACCAACTGTCTGGACACCACCGCCGGCGACGGCACCAGCACCTCCGCCGCCAACGCCTGCGCCTCGACCACCGTCACCGCCGCGACCAACCTGGGCGCGGCCAAGACCACCGTCGCCGGCGAGCTCTCCGCACCCGGCGGCATGGCGACCTTCCAGGTGATCCCGTACAACCGCAGCGGCCGCGACCTGACCCGCCCGCTCGTGCTGTACGACGTGCTCCCGGCCGGTGTCGTCTACGTCGAGGGCTCCGCCCGCCCGGACCCGAACTACCCGGACGCCAAGGCCCCCCAGTCGATCACCGTCACCCCCGGCCCGGACGGCCGCCAGATCGTCCGGATGGAATGGCCGCCCGGCGCGCCCGACATGACGTACCTGCACGACGCGCTGGCCTACCGGATGCTCTTCGACGTCCAGGTGGCCAGCAGCATCCGCTCCGGCGAGCTGACCAACGACATCTACGTCACCGTCGACCAGCCGACCGCGCCGGTCTCCTGCATGTTCTCCGGCTCCGACAGCGGCAGCACGCCGGACGTGCTGGACCTCAACGGCAACGGCGACACCTCCGAGCTCATGTGCCACGCCTCCTCCCGGATCCAGGTGGACGTGCCGAGCGTGCTGCGCTCGTACAAGGAGGTCATGGGCGACCTGGACGCCGACTACGTCAGCATCGGCAGCGCCACCCCCGGCGGCCGGATCTCCTACCGGATGACCGTCCGCAACGACTCGCCCGACCCGGTCACCGACTTCATCGCCTACGACAAGCTCCCCACCCCGGGCGACAACTACGTCCTCACCCAGGACGCTCCGCGCGGCAGCGCCTGGACCCCGTCGCTGAGCCAGCCGATCACCACCAGCGACCCGACCGTGGGGATCGAGTACACCACCGACCCCAACCCGTGCGTCGACGCCGCCCTGGTCAACCGGACCGGCTGCAACAGCAGCGCCACCTGGAGCAGCACCTTCCCCGGCCCGGGAACGGCCACCTGGTTCCGGGTCCGCCGCCCCGGCAGCCTGGCCTCCGGCGAGGCCTTCACCCTGACCTGGCCCATGGTCGCCTCGGTGGACGCCCCCGACGGGGAGTACGCCTGGAACAGCTTCGCCTTCACCGCCACCGACGCCAGCGGCCGCCAGCTGCTGCCCGCCGAGCCGGCCAAGGTCGGCGTCGCCGTCAAGCAGACCAAGCCCTCCGACAACGCGCTCGGCGACTTCGTCTGGCAGGACGTGGACGGCTCCGGCATCCAGAAGCCCGGCGACCCGGGCATCGCCGGCGTCACGGTGAAGCTGCTCGACGGCAACGGCCAGCCCGTCCGCGACAAGAACGGCAAGCCGGTCACCACGGTGACCGACCAGAACGGCCACTACCTCTTCGACCACCTGCCCGACGGCAGCTACGCGGTGCAGTTCGACCTGTCCACCCTGCCCGACGGCGCCGTCGTCACCAAGCGGGGCGTCGGCACCGATCCGGCCAAGGACTCGGACGCCGACCCGGCCACCGGCATCACCCAGACCGTCACGCTCAGCGGAGGGCAGCGCGACCTCGACCTCGACATGGGCGTGATCCTGCCGACCACCCCCACCGGGTCGCCGTCCCCGTCGCCGTCCCCGTCCCCGACCTCCTCGCCTTCCCCGACGTCGTCCCCGTCGCCGACGTCCTCGCCGACGCCGTCGACGTCCCCCTCGCCGACCGCGACCCGGTCCGGCAGTACGACCCCGACCGCCGGCCCGACCCACAGCGCGAGTCCGTCGGCGAGCGGCGGGACGCTGCCCAACACCGGCGGCTCGGCGCCCGACGCGCTGATCGCCGCCCTCGGCGCCCTCGCCGTCCTGGGCGGTGTGGCGCTGTGCGCGGTGGTCTACCGGCGGCCCGGACGACACAGCTGACACCGACGACGGACAACTGAACACCGATCGACACCAGTGGCGCCGCCCCCAGCGGCGCCACTGGCGCGTTGTCGGAGGCGGGCGAGCAGGCGGGCAGGCGGGCAGGCGGGCAGGCGGGCAGGCGGGCAGGCGGGCAGGGCTGGAACCGAGGGCTCGGGCTGCGGGGGTTCACCCGGGGAAGGCCTACGGGCGCTCCGGAGTCAGCGCCAGGACGGCGAGGTCGTCGGCGAGCAGGCCGGCGTACTCGTGGACGTCCTGGGCCAGGAAGGAGACCAGCCGGTCGGGCGAGGTGGTGCCGAGGGCGGCCAGGCGGGGGGCCAGCGGGTAGAAGGCGCCGGTGGCGTCCCGGGCCTCGCTCACACCGTCGGTGTAGAGCAGGACGGTGTGGCCCGGGGGCAGCGCGACGGCGGTCGGCTTGCCGCGTTCGTCGGGGGGCCCGAGGTGGGCCAGGCCGAGCGGGAGTTCGTCCGCGCAGGACACCGGGGTGATGGTGTGCTCGGTGAGCAGCAGCGGGGTGGTGTGGCCCCGGTTGACGATCTCCACGCAGTCGGAGCCCGGCCGGTACTGCAGCAGGACGGCGGTGACGAACAGCTCGTCGTCGCCCCGGTCGGCGGCGTCGCGCAGGACGGCACGGTCCAGCTGGTCGGCGAGGTCGACCAGGTCGGGGGTGTCGTGCGCGGTCGCCCGGAAGGCGCCGAGCACGTCGGCCACCGTACGGACGGCGCCGAGGCCCTTGCCTCGGACGTCGCCGAGCAGCACCCGGACGCCGAAGCGGGTGTCGCACACCTCGTACAGGTCCCCGCCGACCAGGACCTCGGCCTGGGCCGGGCGGTAGAGGCCGGCCACCCGCAGACCGCCCGCCCGCTCGGGCACCGGGCGCAGCACGGTTCGCTGCAGGGTCTCGGCGACGGTACGGGCGTGCAGCAGGGTGCGGTTCTGCCGGGTCCGCTGCCAGGACAGGGCGGTGCCCATCACCCCGGAGAGCAGCGTGGCGATGTAGACCCAGACGTGGTGCTGCTCGTCGATGTGGCCCGCCCGCACGGCCAGCACCAGTTGCAGCGCCAGGGCGCCGACCGTGGTGGTGGCGGTCAGCACCGGGCCGTAGCTGAACGCCGCCACCACGGGCAGCGCGGTCAGCAGGAAGCCGGCCGCGACGGCGTCCGGGACGACCGCCTCGGCGGCCAGGTCGAGCAGCAGGAGGAGCACCGGCAGCCAGGGCACCCAGCGCGGTGCCCGGGGTTCCACGGCCGCCGGATGCTCCGGGCGGGGTGCTACGGGCACGGTGGGGTCCTCCTGGCCGACCGGTCGGTATGACCGGTTCGTCCCTCCATGCTCTCCTACGGAGGACCCGGCCACGAACGGCCGAACGTCCCGGTTTCCGGGGCCGGCCGGGCCCGGAAGCGGGGCGTCAGGGCCGGTCGGCGGACGGTGACCGACCCGGCCCCGGCCGGCGGACGGGTCGGCGGGCGCGCCGACAACCGGGCCGGGTGGGCGGTCAGCGGCGAGACGGTCATCAGCGGACGATCACCGGCAGGGTCTCGAAGCCGCGCAGGACCAGGCGGTCCCGCCGGGCCGGCACGCCGCCCGGGGCCAGCCGGGGGAAGCGGTCGAGCAGGGCGGGCACCGCGACCTCGGCCTCCAGTCGGGCCAGCTGGGCGCCCAGGCAGTAGTGCGGGCCGCCGCCGAAGCTCAGCGGCTGGCTGTCCCGGCGGGTCGGGTCGAACACCTCCGGGCGGTCGTACCGGGCCGGATCGTGGTTGGCCGCGCCGAGCAGCAGGAGCGCCACGTTGCCGACCGGCACGGGCAGCCCGTCGACGGCCAGCCCCTCGGCCAGCGCCACCCGGGAGGTGAGCTGGACCGGGGAGTCGAAGCGCAGCACCTCGTCGGTGAAGCCGGCCGGGGTGATCGCGCCGCTGCGCAGCCCGGCGGCGGCCTCCGGGTGGCGGAACAGCAGGGCCAGGCCGTTGCCGAGCAGGTTGGTGGTGGTCTCGAAGCCGGCCACCAGCAGCAGCACCAGGTTGGCCAGCAGTTCCCGGGCGGGCAGCCGCTCAGGGTCGTCGACGGCGATCCGGGCCAGGTCGGTGACCAGGTCGTCCTGCGGGCGGGCGAGGCGCTCGGCGGCCAGCTCGGTGAAGTAGCCGGCCAGTTCGTCGGCGGCCTCGTCCGCCTCGGTGAGCTCGGAGCGGTCGTCGATGAACTCCAGGGCGACGGTGAGGTCGGAGGCGAGGTCGCGGAAGCGGTAGCGGTCCCGCTCGGGGACGCCGAGCAGTTCGCAGATCACCCCGACCGGCAGCCGGAAGGCGAAGGCGTCCATGAAGTCCACCGGCGAGCCGTCGGCGCCCTGCTCGGCCATCCCGTCCAGCAGCCCGGCGACCGCCTCCTCCACCGCCGGGCGCAGCGCGGCCACCCGGCGGGCGGTGAAGACCGAGGCGATCAGCGAGCGGACCCGGGGGTGGTCGGGCGCGTTGCGCTGCAGGATCGAGCGGCCGAACAGCGCCAGCGACGGGTGCTCGGCGAACTCCGGGGTCAGCTCCGCCATCATGTCGGCGGTCGCGACGGCGAAGGCGGGGGTGCGCAGCACCTTGTCGGCCGCGGCGTGGCCGGCCACCAGGAAGGTGTCCGGCCCGGCGGGCACCGCCGCGCCCAGCGCGTGTGCCCGCGCGTACAGCGGGTACGGGTCGGCCCGGCCCTCGCTGGTCAGCAGTTCCTCGATGATCGCCGCGCCGTCCATCCGGTGCTCCCCTCCCAGAGGCCACGTTCCTGCTGCGTGAACCACCGGAGGGTGCAGCGGAGTTCCCGTCCGGCGGGGGCGCCGGGCCGGACCGGGGGCTCGACCGGCGGAGGCCCGGGTGCGCGTCCGGCGGGGGCGCCGGGCCGGGCGGGTTGGCGCCCGGCCGTCGGGCGGCTCGGTAGGGTTGCCGGTATGGAGATCTGGATCAACCCGCGCTGCGGCAAGTGTCGGTCGGCGCTCGGCGAGCTGGAGGCCGTCGGGGCCGAGTACACCGTGCGGCGCTACCTGGAGGATCCGCCGACCGCGGCCGAGCTGGAGCAGGTGCTGGAGCGGCTGGGCCTGGAGCCGTGGGACATCACCCGCATCGACGAGCAGGTCGCCAAGGACCTGGGGATGCGGAAGTGGTCCCGGGAGCCGGCGGACCGGGACCGCTGGATCGCGGCGATGGCGGAGCACCCGATCCTGATCCAGCGCCCGATCATCACCGCGGACGACGGCCACGCCGTCGTGGCCCGCACCCCCGAGGCGGTCAAGTCCGTCCTGCCGTAGCAGCGGCGCGTCCGGAGTCTCCGAGGTGTCCGGAGCCTCCGAGGTGTCCGGGGCCGGTCAGTGCAGCTGGATCCGCTGCACCGGCCGGCCCGGGTGCCAGTTGAGGATCCACAGGTGGCCCTCCCCCACGGCGGTGTGCACCACCTGCTCCAGGTCCAGCCGGAAGGCGTGGAAGGCGGTCGGCGGCGGCTCGGGCAGATCGGCCGCGTAGGCGGACAGTTCGGCCTCGTCGGTGATCTCGACCGCGCGGCCGGAGACCTTGGAGTCCCCGCCGGCCATCGTCTCGTCCCCCGGGTGGGCGTGCAGCGCGAAGCGGCCGTCCCGTTGGAGGTCGCGCGCCTTGGCCGAGCCGTACATCGACCCGAGCATCAGGTCGGCGCCGACGAAGTCGACCTCCGTACCGCTCACCCGGGGCGACCCGTCCTTGCGCAGCGTCGCCAGGACGTGGTGCTTCTCGGCTTCGAACCGGGCCCGCACGAGGGGGGCCAGCTCGGGTGCCTGCTGCTCGAAATCCTGCCAGGTGGCCATGGCGCCAGTCTGGCACCGGGCACCGACAACCGCCGGGTGTCAGGGGTCGGTGGCAGACTGTCGGAGTGACCACCACGACCACGTACATCGCGTTCCTGCGGGCGATCAACGTCGGCGGCCGGACGGTGCGGATGGAGCGACTGCGGGCGCTCTTCGCCGAGTTGGGGCTCGGGGGCGTGCGCTCCTACATCCAGAGCGGCAACGTCTTCTTCACCACCGACGAGCCGGACCGCGCCGCCCTCACCCGGCGCATCGAGGAACACCTGGAACGCTCCCTCGGCTACCCGGTGCCCACGCTGCTGCGGACGGTCGACGAGGTGGCCGCGCTGCTGGCCGCCGAGCCGTTCAGGGGCGTCGAGGTGACGCCCGACGTCCGGCTGGTGGTGGCCTTCCTCTCCGAGCCGCTGCCCGCCGACCTCGCCCTCCCCCGCCTCTCGCCGAAGGGCGACCACGAGGTGGTCGGCGCCGACCCGGGCGCCGCGTACGTGGTGGTCCACCTGCGGGACGGCAAGTGGGTCACCGGGGAACTGTTCGGCAAGGCCTACCGGGGTGCGGTCACCTCCCGGTTCCTGCACACCACCGAGAAGATCCTGGCGGCCGCCCGGAAGGGCTGACCCCCTGACATCCGCGCACCGGCCACCCCGGCACCCAACCGCCAGGCAACCCGGCCACCCGGCCGCCCGGAACCGCGGTGGCGCACCGGGCGTCTGGAGTGCAGTGACGTACTCACCGCGCGCCGGCACCCGGCGTGATCTGGACAGTCCGAGCCGGCCGAGCCGACAATCGGGCCATGACGTCTCCTGAGTTCCGCACCGGCGCCGTCCGGCCCTCCGGCGCGGTCCGCCCCTCGGACGCCGAACGGGACCAGGCGCTCGGGGTGCTCAAGGACGGAGCGGGCAGCGGGCGGCTGTCGCACGACACCTTCCTCGGCCGGATGGAGATCGTCCTGCACGCCACCAGCCGGGGCGAGTTGGACGAGGCGATGACCGGGCTGCCGACCGGGAGCCCGGTCGAGCGCTTCCTGCTGCGGACGGTCGGCCGGGTCTCCGCGTTCGGGGACCGGCTGCGCCGGGCCTGGCGCACCGAACGGCTGCCCGGGCTGAGCCTGCCGGAGACCGGGGCCGGGCAGTTGACGATCGGTCGGTTCCCCGGCTCGGGGCTGCGGCTGCACGACGCCTCGGTGTCCCGACGGCACGCCGAACTGCGGCGCGAGGGTGGCGGCTGGGTGCTGTACGACCTGGGCTCGACCAACGGCACGCATGTGAACGGGCGCCGGATCGCGGGCGGGGTACGGGTCCGGCCGGGCGACCAGGTCCGGTTCGGGAACCTGGAGTTCCGGCTCGCCTCGGACTGAGTCGCACCCCCGGCCGGTCGGTACGGACCCGAGCGGGCACCGGGGAGGCGTCGGGTGGGCGTCCATGCGTGCGGACGGTGAACGTGCGGGTGTGCGGGCGTGCGGGCGGTGAACGTCAGCCGCGGGTGACGTGCAGTTCGGCGTAGCGGTCGCCCTTGTCCGCCTTGCGCAGGGTGACCTTCGCCGTGCCGACGGCGGTCTCGGCGCCCTTGCCGACGGTCTTCCGTTCGTCCCCGACCGCGACCTCGACCGTGCTGTCGGTGATGTGGCTGACGGTCATCTTCACGGTGCGGTCGCCGCCGAAGACCTGGAGGGTCTTGGAGGCCTCGGCGTCATCGGTGCGCACGACGACGTCGCAGCTGTCGTCGTCGAGGCAGAGCGCGACACCGCCGTCGCAGGCGGTCAGTCCGGCGCCGAGGGTGAGGACGGCGCCGGCGGCGAGGAGCGCCGGGCGGCGGACGGCGGGCCCGAAACGGCGCCGGGCAGGGGTTCGGTGGGAGTTCGGGGTGCTCGCTGTGGTCATGGCGTCGACGGTAGGCGCCCGCACGCGCCCCGCCATCGGCCGTCGGCGGTACGCAGCCCCTGGCCGGCCCCGGAGCGCCCGAACGATCGCGACCCCGAGGGCGATGGGTCGAATCCCCTAGGGGACGAGGGGAGTTGGAACTGCTGGATCGGATTCCGGAAAGGCTCGGCATATGCCTCAGAGGTATGCCACGCGCGTAGATCGACGGGCCGCGAAAAGGACCGGCGGTCAGTCGGCGACACCGCCCAGGTCGCTGCCCCGCGCACCGGCCGGGCCCCACAGCGGCGCCATGCAGCGCTGGTAGGTGGCCTGCCAGTGCGGCCAGTTGCGGGCCACGTCGTCGTCGCACTCGGCCAACAGCCGCTCCACCAGCGCCGGTTCCACACCCTCCAGCAGCCAGGCCAGCGCGTCCGCCGTCCCCGGGCCGTCCGCCGAGCGCAGCAGGTCCATCAGCTCGCCCAGGCCGCCGAGCCGGGAGCCCTCCGGGACCACCCGCTCCATCCGGGGCAGCAACTGGCGCTCCTCGATCCGCAGGTGCGTCTCCAGCCGGGCCGCCAGGTCCTCCATCGCGTACGCCACCGGCCAGGCGCTGCCGGTGTCCCGGCTGGCGATCCGCACCAGCGTGGTGACCCGGGTGAACGAGTGGTCGAGGTTGTGGTGGTCCGCCTCCAGCCAGTTGAGCAGCAGCCGCAGCTCGGGGGCGAAGCGGCGCACGATCGGCCAGATCCGGCTGTCCTGCTGCTCGTGGTGGCAGGTCAGCATCGCGGTCACGAAGCTCCAGTGCCGCAGCAGCGCCTCGCCGGCGTCGTCCTCGCCGGGCTGGAGCAGCCGCAGGGCGTTGGGCAGCCGGGCGAGGTCCCGGCGCAGCGCGGCGTGCACCAGCCGCAGTCCGGCGAAGCGGGCCGTCGCCGGCTCCTCGCCGACGGCCCGCACGGGCACGGCCGCGCCCCGGGTGTCGACCCCGGACCCCGCCTGCTCGGGCACGGAGGGGGACGGCTGGGGCAGTAGATGGATCGGCATGGCACTCTCTTCACGACGTCGTGGGGCGGGCGGGGCCAGCCGGTGGAGCGGCCCCATCCAAGGTGCTCACAGTCGATCAAAAGTGAATCAATGTCCGATTGACGCGCAGGTCACAGGCATGTGCGCGGGGGAAGCCGCGCTGCGCGGGTGCCGCCCCGCGATCGCCCGCCCCGGCCTCCGGACACTGCCGGAACGCCGTGGGCCCGGGGCACCTGGGTGCCCCGGGCCCACGGCCTGCGGGTCGTCGTACGGCGCGTCGTGCGGACGGCCGCGCGGGTCGTCGTACGACTGGGATCAGTCGGCCTCCGGGCCCGTCAGGTTCTTGGTGAGCCACTGCAGCGTGTCCGGGATCATCTTCTTGAAGTCCGAGGTCAGGTGCTTGCCACCGGGCTGCTCGTAGTACTCCAGCGACACCGGCGGGGCGGCCTTGGCGACCCAGCCCTTGACCAGCTTGGTCTCGTACGGGTTGGCGCCGCCCGCGGTGACCAGCATCTTCACGTCGGCCTTGCCCTGGGCGACCAGCACGTCGGGGTTGTTGGCCTGCCGCTCGGCGTCGTGGCCCTTCCACAGCCCCGAGTCGGGAACGTAGTAGCCGTCGATCGGGACGGCGGCCTTGTAGACGTCCGGGTGCTGGAGGGCGAGCTTGGCGCTGCAGAAGCCGCCGGTGGAGGCGCCCATCACGCCCCAGCCGTCGCGGCCCTTCACGGTGCGGAAGTTGGCGCGGACGAAGTCCGGGAGGTCCTGGGACATCCAGGTGCCCATCTTGGGCTGGCCCGGGATGTCGGAGCAGTCCAGCGCGTTGTGCTCGTCGCTGTTGAAGTTCTGCACCGGCATGATCATGATGAACGGGTGGGACTTGCCCGCCTTGACCAGCTGCTCGTTCTCCTCCTGGATCGGCAGCTGGTTGTCGGTCCAGGTGTTGTAGCCGTTGCTCTGGCCGCCCGCGAAGAGGGTGAGCACCGGGAAACCGGTCTTGGCGAACTTGGGGTCGTTGTACTCGGGCGGCAGCCAGACCCAGACCTTGCCGGAGACGCCGGACTTCGCGCCGGTCACCGTGGTCACCATGATCGGACCGGCGGACGTGTCCCGGGCCTTGCTCAGGGTGGCGGCCGGACCGGTGGGCATCAGCACCTTCCCGGTGGCGGCCGCGGGCTCCGCGGTGGTGGGCGCGGGCGTACCGCCGCCACCGGCGCTGGGCGAACCCCCCGTGGCGCCGGTACCGGTCGCACCCGGGGTGCCGGCCGCCTTGGCGCTGTCCCCCTTCCCGCCACCGGAACTCCCACAGGCCGCCAGCGAGGCGGCCAGGGCGAGCACGGCGGCGCCGGTCAGGACGGCGCGGGAACGGGACGACTGCCTAAGCACGGTGAGGACTCTCCGACCGATGACACGCCCGGTCCGTCTGACCGGGCTGTGGCCCCCCGGTGGGGCCGGACAGGCCGGGGGCGCGGCGCTGCTGCGGTCCCCGGGGTGGCGGCGCGTCCTCCCTCGCGGTGGCGCGCCTTCCTGCGATCTTATGACGTGGACCGGGGTGGCCCGGTTGCGCGGTGGCCACCGGAAATCCAATGTTTGTTCGCGATCAGGTAAAGGCCTTCACCGCTCCCCCCGGTCGGCGGGGGCCGGACGGCGGGGAGCGCGGTCCGAGACCTGTCCGGGGGTGCGAATTTTGGGGCCTTCGACCAGTGACGGCAGCCGCCGCATCCGCAACGATCGGCTCACGCCCCGACCGACCCGCGCCCAGCCTAAGCCGAAGCCGAAGCCCACCAGACCTGAGCAGACCCGAGCAGACCCAGGAGAACGCCATGCCCCAGCAGATCGCCGTCGTCACCGGAGCCGGGAGCGGAGTCGGCCGGGCCGTGGCGGCCGAACTGGCCGCGGCCGGCTGGCGGCTGGTGCTGGCCGGCCGGCGGGCCGAGCCGCTGCGGGAGACCGCCCGCCTGGGCGGCACCCCGACCGCGGTGGTGCCGACCGACGTCACCGACCCGGCGGCGGTGGACGCGCTGTTCGCCGGAGCCGTCGAGCGCTTCGGCCGGGTGGACCTGCTGTTCAACAACGCCGGCACCTTCGGCGCGGCCGTGCCGGTGGAGAACCTGGAGGTCGAGGCCTGGCGGGCGGTGGTCGACCTCAACCTGACCGGGGCGTTCCTCTGCGCCCGGGCCGCGTTCCGGCAGATGAAGGCGCAGGCCCCGCAGGGCGGCCGGATCATCAACAACGGCTCGATCTCGGCGCACGTCCCGCGCCCGCACTCGATCGCCTACACCGCGACCAAGCACGCGGTCACGGGGCTGACCAAGTCGCTGTCGCTGGACGGCCGCCCGTACCGGATCGCCTGTGGGCAGATCGACATCGGCAACGCGGCGACCGACATGACCGCCGCGATGAACACCGGGGTGCGGCAGGCGGACGGGCGGATCGCGGTCGAGCCGACCATGGACGTGGCCGACGTGGCCCGCACCGTCCGACACATGGCCGAACTGCCGCTGGAGGCCAACGTGCAGTTCGCCACCGTGATGGCGACCGCCATGCCGTACGTCGGGCGGGGCTAGGGCCCTGTCCCCGGGCTGCCCGCCGGAGGTCCGCCGTCGGCCTCCCGCCGTCAGTCCGCCACGGACTCGCGCAGTCGCTTCTTGTCCGGCTTGCCCACCGCCGTCAGCGGGATCGCGGCCACGACGTGCAGGGCCTCCGGCGCGTAGATCCGCCCCTTGTGGGCCGTGACGAACGCGCGGACCTCCTCCAGGTCCGGCCGCTGCCCCGACGCGGCGACGACGGCGACGTGGACGTGCTCCGCCTCCTGCGCGTCGCGCACCCCGAAGACCGCGCACTGCGCGATCGCCGGGTGGGTGAGCAGCAGGTCCTCGACCTCGGACGGGTAGACGTGCCCGCCGACCACGATGATCTTGTCCTTGAGCCGGTCGGCCAGGTAGAGGTAGCCGTCCGCGTCGAAGTAGCCGATGTCGCCGGTGTTCAGCCAGCCGTCGCGCAGCACCTCGGCGGTCAGGTCGGGCCGCTTCCAGTACCCGGCCATGACGGTGTCCGAGCGGACGTGGATCTCGCCCTGCTCCCCCGTGGGCAGCTCGGCGCCGTCGGCGGACCGGATCACCACCTCGATGCCCGGGAGGGGTCGGCCGACCGCGATCTGGCCGCCGTGCCCGACCCGGTCGTGCTCGTGCGGGGCGAGCATGCAGATGTTCTGCGCCTCCGACTGCCCGTAGCCGCTCCACAGGACCGGCCCGAACACCTTGAGCGCCTCGCGCACCCGGGTGGGCGAGGCCGCGCAGCCGCCGTACGAGACCCGGCGCAGGCTGGACAGGTCGGTGCGGCCGATCGCCGGGTGGTCGAGCAGCTGGTAGAGCAGCGGCGGCAGCACCCACAGGTCGGTGATGCGTTCGCGCTCGATCGCGGCCAGCACCGCGCCGGGGTCGAAGGAGCGCTGGAGGACGACCGCACCGCCGTGGTGGAGCGTCAGGTCGGAGAAGAGCCCGGCGAGGTGGGCGAGCGAGGTGGCGGCGAGGAAGCGGGGCGCGTCGCTCGCCATGCGGCCGGGGGCGTCGAAGACCTTCCGGTAGGCGCCGTGCAGGCTCCGGATGCCCTTCGGGATTCCGGTGGTCCCGCCGGTGTGCCGGATGCCCCAGTCGTCGTCCGGGCCGACCCGGACGGCCGGCGGCTCGGCGGGCCGGTGGGCGGAGGCGGCGATCACGTCCTCGCCGATCGCGTCCGGTCCGGGGCCGAGACGCAGGACGGCCGGCACGTCGATCAGGGGCAGCAACTCGGCGGCCACCGGGTACCGTTCGGCGTCGACGAGCAGGACGGCGGTGTCGACGCTCGTCGCGATCTCGGCCAGGGTCGAGGCGCTCATGCCGTCGTAGAGGTTCACCACCCGCGCACCCGCGAGGCCTGCCGCGTAACGGGCGCTCAGCGCCTCGGCGGTGTTGCCGGCGAGCAGGGTCACGGTGTCGCCGCGCACCACGCCCCGGGCGACGAGCTCGTGGGCGAGGCGGTAGGTGGCGGCGGCGAAGTCGCCGGCGGCGAGTTCGACGCCGTCGGCGGTGGTGATGGCCCGTCGGTCGGGGTCGGCGGCGAGGGACTGAAGAATCAGGGCGGGAGCGCTGACGAACTCCGGTTCGTTCACGGCCACTTCTTCCTTGCAGTTCGCAACCATGTCCCCACCCTAACCCAACCCCTTTTCCAGGGCCGGGAGTTATACCCGATGGTGATCACTCGTCGTGCGAGTGGCGGTAGCGGAGCGAGCCGGCGCGGTCGCCGTCCAGCCGGTAGACGCTGGTGGTCGGCCAGTACTCGCCGCTCTCCGCGGCGGGTAGGCGGGCCCGGAGCAGCATCCGCAGTGCGGGCGGCGGGGCGGCGGCGTTGACGCGCTTGCGGTGGCCGTCCCAGCGGCCGCCGCACAGTTCGAGGTCGAGGACGAGGGGGGTGGTTCTCATCCCGCGATCGTGTCAGCGCCGCTTCGCCGGCCGAGGTTTGAACCGGCACGGCCACTCGCACGAGGGACCCCCGTCAGGCCAGGCTGACGGGGGTCCAGGGGCGGCCCGAGGGCGGCCCGGAGGTGTCACGGAGGTGTCACGGGCGCGCCGCCCGGGGCCCTACGGCCGCCAGGTGTCGTTCAGGGTGACCAGGCCCGAGGCCGGCGCGGTCGCCGTCCGGTTGGCCCCGGACTCCCAGGTCACCGCGCCGCTCGCGTCCTTGCGGACGTACTTGTACTGGAAGGCCGTGCCGGCCGGCAGCGCGAGCGACAGCGACCAGACCGGGTAGCCGGCCGAGGAGAGCGGCAGCGCCTTGGCCGGGTCCCAGCCGCCGAGCGCGGCGATGTCGCCGACCACGTAGACGTTCTGGCCGTTGACGGTGGTCGCGTTGACGTTGAACGAGGCGCCGGAGGCGTTCGCCGACCCGCCCGGGACGTACAGCGCGATCGCGTCGCCCGCGCCGACCGTCGCGGTGAACTGCCCGTTGGCGCCCACCTGGTAGGTCGGGCCGGTGCAGCCGCCGCCCGGCTGCGGGTCGCCGTGCTGGACGTCGCAGTAGGTGCCGGCCGCGAGCCCGGTCTGGAAGGTCCGGGTGATCGGGCCGCTCTCGTGGTTGAGCGCGACGTAGCCCTTGTTGCCGCGACCGAAGGCGATCGCGTTGTTGCCGTTGGACCACCAGTTGGTCACGCCGGTGCCCGCGACGGCGTTGCGGAAGCCGACCATGTTGGCGATCTGCCGCCAGGCGTGGGTGCAGTTCCAGCCGTCCTGGTAGCAGGCGTTGACGGTGCCGCCGTTGGGCGGGCCGGCGTCGTTGTTGGTGAAGGCGTAGCCGGAGTAGACGTTGGGCGCGCCGTACGGCGAGGCGAGCAGGAAGACGTTGGCCAGCGTGTAGGTGTTGCCGTAGGTGTAGTTGAGGGTGGAGCCGTTGCGCTCGGTGTCCCAGTTGTCGATGAAGGAGCGCGCCTGCCCGCTCGGCAGGTACCCCCAGGAGGCGCCCCAGCCGGACAGGTTGGCGAGCTTGTCGCTGGTGAACATCCGCTTGAGGTCGGTGCCGACGCGGAACTCGTCGACGTCGCCGGTGCCGGTGTACTCGGTGGGCTGGACCGGTTCGCCGGCGCCGTAGATGACCTCCTGCACCCAGTAGGCCTTGGGGTTGGCCGTCTTCGCCTTGATCGCGGCGAGGTCGCCGGCGGCGATGTGCTTGGCGGCGTCGATCCGGTAGCCGTCGACGCCGAGGGAGCCCAGGTCGTCCAGGTAGCGGGCGATGGTCTGCTGGACGTACGCGCTGCCGGTGTCCAGGTCCGCGAGGTTGACCAGCTCGCAGTTCTGCACGTTGGAGCGGTCCTGGTAGTTGGTGATCGGCTGGCGGCAGGTGTGGAAGTCCTGGTCCTGGTAGGTGCCGGGGTAGGTGTACTTGGTGTACGCGGTGCCGCCGGTGCCGGTGCCGGAGCCGGCCGTCATGTGGTTGACGACGGCGTCGGCGATGACCTTGACCCCGGCGGCGTGGCAGGTGTCGACCATGTTCTTGAAGGACGTCCGGTCGCCGAGCCGCCCGGCGATCCGGTAGCTGACGGGCTGGTAGGAGGTCCACCACTGCGGGCCCTGGATGTGCTCCTGGGGCGGCGAGACCTCGACGAAGCCGTAGCCCTTCGGGCCGAGCGTCGAGGTGCAGGCCTGGGCGACCGAGTCGAAGCGCCACTCGAAGAGGGTGGCGGTGACGTCCTTGCCGTTGTCGGCGGGTGGGGCGGCCTGGGCGGCGGGGGCGCCGAGGGAGGTGGCGAGCGAGAGCGCGAGGGCCGCCGAGGCGGCGAGGGCGCCGGCCGCGCGGGCGGTCCGGCGGGTGGGGGCGGTGGTGACCACGTCGTCTCCTGGGGGTGGCTGGGGTGGGGGCAGCCGGGGGTGAGCCGTGCGGGAAGAGCTATGCAGGAAGTTTCTGTAACTTGCCGGAAACTTGCAGCGCTGAACCTAGGGCCGTCGGGAGAGAGCGTCAAGGGCTCGGGAGGAACGTTTCTGCACCGCCTGGGCCCGGACGCACGACAAGGGCCCGGCAGCCGTAGCCGCCGGGCCCCTCACCTGTCCTGGTTCACCGGGCCCGCGGGGGCCCGGTCCGGACTCAGCCGGTCTGGATGGAGGTGTCGTCGATCACGAAGCTCGTCTGCAGCGAGGCGTCCTCGGTGCCGGTGAACTTCAGGGTGACCGTCTGGCCCGCGTAGGACGAGAGGTCGAAGGTCCGCTGCTGGTAGCCCGCCGCGGCGTCCGCGTTGGAGTACGTCTTCAGCGTGGTGCCGTTCACCGACACGGCCAGCTTGTCGTACGCGGTGCTGCCCGACTCGGCGGTGTCGATGTGCAGCCAGAAGCTCAGCGTCGCCTTGCAGCCCGCCGGGATCGTCACCGTCTGCGCCAGCGTGTCGGTGTGCGAGGAACCGTAGCCGTTCAGCCACGCCTTCCACGAACCACCGTGCGCCGCCTGCGAGGAACTGTTGTCCACCACGCCGGAGCTGGTCGTCCACGGCGCCGCCGAGCCCGTCTCGAAGCCCGCGTTGCCCAGCAGCTGCGCCGGCGTGCAGGTGCCGCCACCGCCACCGGTCACCGTCCACGTGAAGCTCGCCGTACCGGACTTGCCCGCCGAGTCCTTCACCGTCACCGTCACGTTCGACGAACCCGCCGTGGTGGCGGTACCGGTGATCGCACCCGTGGAGGCGTTGATCGCCAGCCCGGCCGGCAGGCCCGTGGCGCTGTACGACAGCGGCGCGGTACCACCGGAGGCCTTGATCTGGAGGTTCACCGCACCGCCGACCGCGGTCGACTGGTTGCCCGGGCTGGTGACGGTGATGCCGCCGGGGTTGGGCAGCGAGCCGACGTTGACGGCGGCCCAGGCCGTGGCGACCGCGTTGTACTCGGCGCTGTTCGCGCCGTACAGGTCGGTGGCCGCGTTCAGGGTCGCGGTGCGGGCGGCGGCGTAGTTGGTGGTGGAGGTCATGTACGCGGTCAGCGCCTTGTACCAGACCTGCTGGGCCTTGTCCCGGCCGATGCCGCCGACGGTGATGTTGTTGACCGTCGGGCTGTTGTAGCTGACGCCGTTGATCACCTTGGCGCCGCTGCCCTCGGCCAGCAGGTAGAAGAAGTGGTTGGCGACACCGGACGAGTAGTGCACGTCCAGGTTGCCGACGCCCGAGTACCAGGAGTCGGCGGAGGTGCCGTCCTTGGAGGGCTTGTCCATGTAGCGCAGCGGCGTGCCGTTGCCGTTGATGTCGATCAGCTCGCCGATCAGGTAGTCCGGGTTGTCGGCGGGCAGGTTGGCGTAGAACTCGACCATCGAGCCGAAGATGTCCGAGGTGGCCTCGTTGAGGCCGCCGGACTCGCCCGAGTAGTTCAGGTTGGCGGTGGCCGAGGTGACGCCGTGGCTCATCTCGTGGCCGGAGACGTCGAGTTCGGTGAGCGGGTGGGTGTCGCCCGAGCCGTCGCCGTAGGTCATGCAGAAGCAGCTGTCGTCCCAGAACGCGTTGACGTAGCCGGTGTCGTAGTGGGCCCGGCTCATCGCGCCGACACCGTCGTTGCGGATGCCGTTGCGACCGAAGGTGTTCTTGTAGAAGTCCCAGGTGGCGGCCGCGCCGAACTGGGCGTCCACGGCGGCGGACTCGCGGTTGCTGGCCTGGCCGTTGCCCCAGGTGTCGCTCGACTTGCTGAACAGCGTGCCGTTGCCGGAGGTGCCGTTCTTCATGTCGGTGGTGTACTGGCCGCCGCGGGTGGCGTCCTTCAGCGAGTACGTCGAGCCGCTCTGGGTGGTGGTCAGCGGCACGTTGCCGACGAACACGCCGTTGCCGGAGCCGCGCTTGATGCCGTCGGCCTTGCTGAGCACGTCGCCGGTCGCGGCGTCGGTGACCACGTGCAGCTTGCTCGGGGTGCCGTCGGACTCGCGGCCGGAGACGACGGTCTCCCAGGCGAGCTTCGGGGTGCCGTCGGCGGCCCAGACGACCAGGCGCGGCGCGGTGTCGACGGCGGCGCCCTGCTCGGCGGCGAGCGCGGCGGCCTGGGCCTTCGGGGCGGCCTGGGCCGGCGTGGTGCTGACGCCGCTGAGGTCGGCCTCGCTGGCCTTGGTCACGCTCTTGGTGGCGCCCGCGGCGTCCTGGTGGACGATCAGGTCGCCGCCGAGCACCGGCAGGCCGGCGTAGGTGCGCTCGTAGCGCAGGTGACGGCCGCCGTTGGTGTCCTGGACGACGTCCTTGGTGACCAGCTTCTCCTGGCTGCTCAGGCCCAGGGCCTGGGCGAAGGACGCGGACTGCTGGTTCGCGGAGGCGATCAGCGCGGCCCGGTCCGACTGCTGGGCGGCGACGGCGGACGGGGCGTCGGGCGTCGCGGCCTGCGCGATGACCGGTATGCCGGTCACCAGCAGCGCGGTGGTTGCGGCCATGACAACCGCGGCCTTCCGGGCGTGAGCGTAACGGGACATGCGGACTCCTTTTCCGACCGGCGCGGGGTTCGCGCCGGTGGAGAGAAACCTGGGCCGCAGGGTTGCGGCGCAGTGGGGGCCCCCGCCCGGGGTGTGCGACGGGGGTGCGATTGCGGTGCTCACAAGTCGTGGCAGGTTTGGGACGCGCTGCACCTGAACTGGTCAGCCGCACCGGGGGGTGGGGCCCCCTCGTCTGCAGCCGCAGGAATCGTGGCAGCAAACGAGTCGTTAATGACAGATGCATGCCACGGAATGGCCGATTCATTACCGAAACCGTATGCATGACTGTTCATCAGTTGTGTTACCCCTTTGAGAACTCATGAACACGGTTTTCATGATCCGGGGAATGTTCGATCACTTCCGGAAGTCACTGACCAGCGCTCAGGGCCCCCGCCCGCACCACCCGGTGGCCGACGGCGCCGGGCGGACGCGGCACATCACGCTTCCGGCCGTGCCATCGGTGCTTTCCGGCCACCGGGCGGCCAAAACGAAACGGGTCCCGCACCGCCACAACGGCGGTGCGGGACCCGGGGGTTCCGGCGGTCGTCGATCAGCCCTGGACGAACACCGCCACGGTGCGGCCCGGCACGGTGAAGGTGCCGGTCACGGCGTCGAAGCCGGACTGCTTCACCACCGCGTCCGCGCCGCCCGCCTGGACCGGGTGCAGGGCCTGGCCCGTCCCCCTCAGGGCCGCCACGGTCTGCGCCTGCGCGGTGGGCGTGGCGTTGAACACCACGGTGACGCCCTTCTCGGCGCCCTTCAGCCCGGTGCCGTCCAGGTGCAGGGTGATCACCCCGGGCGTCTCACCGGGCGTGCCGGAGAGCGGGTAGGACAGCCGCTGCTGGACGGCGGCCAGGGTGGGCAGCGAGAACAGCGGCGAGGAGCGCTTGATCCGCAGGAACTCCTGGTACTGCGCGGAGGTCGCGCGGATCTCGGCCGCCCCCACGGTCAGCCGCGGGTTCGCCAGCAGGGACTGCGCGGTCGGCCACATCTCCTTGTTGTCGGCCGCCGGCGGCAGGCCGCGGCCCCAGCCGTTGCCCTGCGACGGGTCCCAGTGGATGGCGTTGAACCAGTCGCCCGAGTCGTAGGAGTTGGCGTCCAGCGACTTGGAGCGCAGCAGGTCGCTGCCGGCCTGGGCGAAGCCCGCGCCCTGGGTGAGCGCGGTGAGCGAGAGCCCGAGCGCCTGCATCCGGGCCCGGTCGGCGGGCGTGGTGCCGGTCGGCAGCTTGTACGCGAGCGCGTCGAACAGGTCGGTGTTGTCGTGGGCGTCCACGTACTCCACCGCCTCGCCCGGCTTGGCCGCGTACCCGGTCGGGGCTCCGTTGTAGTCGACCTGCGCGCCGGTGACGGCCCGGCCCGAGCTGTCGGTGAAGGAGTAGCCGGCCAGGTTGCCGGTCAGTCCGACCTTCAGCTGGTCCATCTGGTGCAGCAGCCGGTCCTTCTGCTCCTGCGGGGTGCCGTTGGCGGGCGAGCCGTTGGGGTCGGTGTACAGGCCCGAGGCGAAGCCCTGCTGCGGGGCGGAGTTGAGCATGAAGTTGCCGCCGCGGGCGGCGTCGCGGAGCCGGTCGTCGAAGGTGGCGATGCCGGTGCCGGCCAGGTTGAGCTGGGTGGCCTGCTCGAACCGGGCGTTGTTCGCGACGACGCCGAAGTTCCAGCCCTCGCCGTAGAGGAAGACGTTCTTCCCGTCGACGCCGTCCGAGGCGGGCGTCATCTTCCGCAGCGCGGCCTGCACGTCCAGCATGGTGGACTTCGGATCCAGGCCCATCAGGTCGAAGCGGAAGCCGTCGACCTTGTACTCGCGGGCCCAGGTGGTCACCGAGTCGACCACGAGCCGGTTCATCATGGCGTGCTCGGGCGCGGTGTCGGCGCAGCAGCTGTCCGCGGTGACCTTGCCGTTGTCGTCCAGCCGCTGGTAGTAGCCGGGGACGACCTTGTCCAGCACCGAGTGCTCGGCCTGGCCGCTGGCGGCGGTGTGGTTGTAGACCACGTCCAGCACCACCCGCAGCCCGGCCTCGTGCATCGCCTGCACCATCCGCCGGAATTCGACGGTGCGCGCCACCCCGGTCGGCTCAGTGGCGTACGACCCCTCCGGCACGGTGTAGTGCAACGGGTCGTAGCCCCAGTTGTACGCGTCGTCGGCGGCGACGGCCGCCACGCATTCCTGCTGCTTCGGGCCGTCCGGGGGCAGGGACTTGAGGTCGCAGGCCGGCAGCTTCTGGTCGGCCCGGTTCTCCCGGATGGTGGCGATGTCGAAGGTCGGCAGCAGGTGGACGGTGGTCACCCCGGCCTGGGCGAGTTCCCGCAGGTGCCGCATGCCGGCCGACTGCGACTCGGTGAACGCCAGGTAGGTGCCGCGCTCGGCGGCCGGGACGGTGGTGTCCTCCACCGAGAAGTCCCGGACGTGCAGTTCCTGGATCTGCTGCCGCGCCGGCGGGACGGCCTCGGGGACGTTCTGCTCCTCCCAGCCCGCGGGCTTGAGCTCCTTGGCGGCGAGGTCGGCGACCAGGCTGCGCCTGGAGTCGGTGGACAGCGCGACCGAGTACGGGTCGGTGACGGTGTTGACCACCACCTGCTGGACGGAGGGCGCCCAGACCTTCACCTGGTACAGGTAGTACTTGCCGTCCAACTCGCCCTTGTCGCGGACGACTTCCCAGACGCCGGTCTCGTCGTCCAGCTTCAGCGGCAGCGTCTTCGGGGTGCCGCCGGTCGCGCCGTCGAAGACCTGGACGGACACCTCCTGCGCGGTCGGCGCCCACACCGACAGCGCCACCTTGCCGTTGTAGTAGGCCGGGCCGAAGTCCACCCGGCCGGTGCGGCGCGCGTAGAGGTCGTCCAGCACGCCGGGGGTCTGCACGCCGGTGGCGGCCAGCACGGCGCCGCTGGGCAGGTGTTCGGTGAACAGCAGCTGGCTGCGCAGCGCGGCCGGGACGCGCGCGGTGTCCCGGGCGTCCACGGTGAAGGCCCGGTAGCCCGCCAGGTGCGGGAACGCGGCCTTCTGCGCCGCGGTCAGGCCGCCCTGGGCGGCGTTGAGCCGGATCCACCGGCCGGGCTTGGTCAGCACGCCCTTGTCGGCGCGGATGCCGCCCTCGGGGTCGTACACCAGCTGGGCGCTGGTGCCGCCGGCCAGGGCGGCGTCGCCCGCGCCGTAGGCCGCCGGGACGACGACGGTCCTGGCGTCGATCCACTGGGCCTTGGCGGTGCCGAGGTCCACCTGCGCGGAGGCGGCGGCGTTCTGCGGCAGCAGGTGGCCCTCGCGGCCGCCGAGCAGCCACACCTCGCGGCCGTCGACGGCGAGGTCCAGGGACTGGTCGGTGGGCAGGTCCTTGTCGTTGCCCTTGTGCAGGATGTAGCTGAGGCTGGTCGCGCCGGGGGCCAGCGGCACCTCGAAGACGGCGCCGAAGGCGTCGTGGCGCACCGGCATCAGCGGCTTGCCCCAGTCGGTGGGGGTGGCGGCGCCGGTCCAGTCGTGCAGGCCCCAGCCGTCGTAGTCGCCGTCGGCCCGGTTGTAGTGGAGGACGGCGGTGTTGGCGGGCGGAGTGTTCACCGGGCCCGGGTCGGCGGTGCGCACGGCCGGGTCGCCCTGCCGGAGCCAGACCTCGCCGGTGGCGCCGACGTCGACGTGGCGGTCGGCGTCGACGTCCTTGACGCCGTTCTTCTCGACGACGAACCCGACGTCCGAGGCGCCGGGCTTGAGCTTCACGTAGGCGAAGGCGCCGTACGCGTCCCGGCCGGTGAAGGCGTGCCCGGCGGGCCACGGGGTGGCCTCGCCGTCGGCGAGGTCGCCCCAGGCGTAGAGGTTCCAGCCGTCGTAGTCGCCGTCCGGACGGTTGTAGTGCACGACGGCGTACGGGCGGGCGCCGGCGGTGGGCACCGGCTTGGGCGCGGGGGCGCCGGTGGTGAAGCTCGCGGTGGCGGAGCGCAGCCGGCCGCTGGAGTCCTGGACGACGGCCTTGTAGCGGACGACCGTGCCGGGGGCGGTGGCGCTCAGGTCCTGGGTGACCAGGTTCCGCCCCGTGTCGGCGGTGCCCAGGGTCTGCCAGGGCCCGGTGCCGATCTGGGCGGCGAAGGTGACGCGGTTGAAGCCGCCGCCGGTCGTGGCGCCGACGGTGACGGTGCCGCTCGAACCGTCGGCCGGGGGCTGCACGGAGAGCTGCGGCGCCGCCGTGGTGGGTGCGAGGCCTGCGCCCGCCTTGAACACCACCGAGGAGAGCGCCGGCACGGTCACGGTGACCTTGCGGTCGGCGCCGGAGGTCGCTTTCCCGCCCGGTGCCGGGTAGATCCGGTCGAAGCCCATCCCGGCGGAGAAGGTGTCCAGGGTGACGGTCTTCGCCTCGGCGGCGTTGTTGACCGCCACCAGGTACTCGGTCCGCTGCCCGGCGTCGATCCGGGAGAAGGCGTACACGCCCGCGCCGTCGGCGGCGTAGCGCTCGATCTGGGCGCCGTCGGCGAGCGCCGGGTTGTCGCGGCGCAGCTTGGCCAGCGCGGCGACGTCCTGGTAGAGCGCGCCGCCCTGCCCGTACCGGTCGGCCGGGCCGGAGGGGCCGCCGAGCACCCGGTCGCCGTTGTAGGAGGGCGTCTTCGAGGCGAACATGTCCTGCCGGGCGTCCTGGTCGCCGCCCGCGCCGGTGAAGCCCTGCTCGTCGCCGTAGTAGACGACGGGCTGGCCGCGGGTGAGGAACTGGAGCTCGTTGCCGAGCCGGTCCTTCTTCAGCAGGGTGGCCTCGTCGGCGCCCGGGTTGTCGGCGAGCAGGAAGGAGCCGAACCGGCCCATGTCGTGGTTGCCGAGGAAGGTCGGCAGCTCGTACGCGTCGGTGTCGGCGGTGGTGTAGCGGTAGTCCTGGCCGTAGACGTCGGCGAGGTTCTTCGCCGAGCCGCCCTGGGAGACGTAGCTGCGGGCGGCGCCCTGGAACGGGAAGTCCAGGGTGGCCTGGAGCTTGCCCTTGGTGACGTACGGCGAGGTGATCGCCGGGTCGCCGGAGTAGACCTCGCCGAACATGAAGAACTTCTTGTTGCCCTGCTTGGCGGCGAAGTCCTTGAGCGCGGGCGCCCACTGCTGCCAGAACGCCATGTTGACGTGCTTGACGGTGTCGATCCGGAAGCCGTCCACGCCGGCGTCCTTGACCCACTGCTGGTAGACCTTCTCGAAGCCCTTCACCACCCGGGGGTTCTGGGTGTCGAGGTCGTCCAGGCCGCTGAAGTCGCCCTCGGTGGCGGACTCGCCGACGAAGGTCGAGTCACCGCGGTTGTGGTAGAGCGCGGGGTCGTTGAGCCAGGACGGGGTCTTGGCCGTGGCGTCGGCGGGCTTGCGGAAGACCGGGGTGTAGGGGAAGGAGTCCTTGGTGAGCCGCGGCCAGGGCGCGCCCGCGTCGGCGATCGCGGTCTCGTCGACGGGGTTGCCGTCGGCGTCGAGGGTCGGGTAGGCGCCGACGGAGCGGTAGCCGTGCTGCTGTTCGGCGTCGTCGATGACGTCGGCGGTGTGGTTGGTGATGACGTCGAAGAAGACCTTGATGCCGCGGGCGTGGGCCTTGGCTATCAGGTCCTTGAGCTGGTCGTTGGTGCCGAAGTGCGGGTCGACCTGGGTGAAGTCGGTGATCCAGTAGCCGTGGTAGCCGGCCGAGGCCTGGTCACCGCTGCCCTGGACCGGCTTGTTCTTGAAGATCGGGGCCATCCAGATCGCGGTGGTGCCGAGGTTCTGGATGTAGTCGAGCCGCTGGATCAGGCCGGCCAGGTCGCCGCCGTGGTAGAAGCCCTTGTCGGCCGGGTCGAAGCCGTGGTCCAGCCGGCCGCCGGTGATGCCCCCCGTGTCGTTGGCGGGGTCGCCGTCGGCGAAGCGGTCGGGCAGGACGAAGTAGAACTGCTCGCGGGTGAGGTCGTGCCGCCCTGCGGTGGCCGCCAGGGCGGCGTCCGAGGGCGGGGCCGGCGGGGCGGCGGCGAGGGCCGCGGGCACGCTGCCGAGGGTGGCGGCGGTCAGTGCGGCGGCCAGCAGGACGGCCGTGCGGCCGGGTCTGCGTCGGGGGGTGCTCCGCCGGGGGCGGAGCCGGACATCGGCCACTGAGGGTCTCCCTTAGGGGAAGGGGTGAGCGAGTTCCCTGGAAGCTAGCGGCCTGCAATATGTTTCAGCAAGATGCAGAAACCGTTTCGTTCCGGGAAACTCCAGGCCAGGACCGTTGCCGCCACCCCGATTACGCCCTTCGAGCGGTCGGCGTAACAATGGGACGTATGCCTGTCCCGCCGGTAAGCACCAGACCCGACCGCACCCCCTACCCCGGTGGGAGCCGCCCCCTAGCCCTCAAGGGGGACAGCCGGTGAAGAATCCACTGCCAGGGGATGATCGGACGGCGACGGGACGTCTGGCAGACTTCTCGTCCATGGGGGAACCGACCAAGATCCAGCACGGCCGCGAACAGCGCGCCGAAGCGGCGCGTGGTGACGGTTCCGGAGCACGGTCGGCCTCCTCGGGACGCCTGCCCGACGGAGCCGCCCGCGCCACTCAGTCCCGTATCGCCGCACTGCGCGGCCGCATCCGCGACCAGCGGCGCTCACCGGCCCGGCCGAAGATCTGGTTCGAACTGGCCCTGATCGGGATCAGCTACTGGATCTACTCGATCATCCGCAACGCCGTCCCGGAACAGGCCTCGATAGCCCAGAAGCACGCGCGCTGGATCTGGGACCTGGAGCAGTCGCTGGGCATCGCCGTCGAGCGTTCGATCAACCACGCCGCGAACAGCGTCGGGTGGCTCATCACCGGGATGAACTACTACTACGCGACGCTGCACTTCGTCGTGACGATCGGCGTGCTGGTCTGGCTCTACCGCCGCCACCCCGGCCGCTACGTCGCCGCCCGCACCGTGCTGTTCGCCACCACCGCGATCGCCCTGATCGGCTTCTTCTTCTTCCCGCTCGCACCGCCCCGGCTGATGACCGACGGCGGCTTCATCGACACCGTGAAGGTGCACGGCACCTGGGGCTCAATGGCCTCCGGGCCCGCCGCGCACGTGTCCAACCAGTACGCGGCGATGCCCTCGATGCACATCGGCTGGTCGATGTGGTGCGGGCTGGCCATCTTCTACCTGGCCCGCCGGACGTGGGTCCGGGTGCTCGGCCTGCTCTACCCGCTGGCCACCCTGGCGGTGATCGTCTCGACCGCCAACCACTTCTGGATGGACGCCGTCGGCGGCGAGCTCTGCCTGGCCGTGGGCTTCCTCACCGCCCGCTGGCTGTACCACTCCTGGGTCTACAAACTGCCCCAGGTGCCCGCCCGGGAGGCGGCGGAGGAGCCGATCACCGTCCCCGAGCAGTGGAGCGAACCCGCGGCGACCGGCGCCCGCCGGTAGAGCTGCCGGACCCGGACGAACCGAAGGGGCCCCCACCCGGGGCCCCTTTCGCGTGCCCGGACCTCGGCCGCCGGCCTCAGCCGCCGTAGAACAGCCGCTCCACCACCGCCCGGGCCCGCCGGGTGGTCCGCCGGTAGTCGTCCACCAGCTCGCCGCTGTGCCCGGCGCCGTACCCGAGGTAGCGGGCCACCCCGGCCAGCTCCCGGGCCTCCCCGGGGAAGCTGTCGCCGGGCCGCCCGCGCACCAGCATCACCGCCGAGCGCACCCGGGAGGCCAGCACCCAGGCCGCGTCCAGCACCTGCGCGTCCGAGCGCCCGACCAGCCCGGCTCCGGCGGCGGCCGCCAGCGCGGCCCTGGTCCGGGTGGTGCGCAGGGCCGGCAGCTCGTGCCCGTGCTGGAGCTGGAGCAGTTGCACCGTCCACTCCACGTCGGCCAGCCCGCCGCGGCCGATCTTGGTGTGCGTGGTCGGGTCGGCGCCGCGCGGCAGCCGCTCGGCCTCGATCCGCGCCTTGATCCGGCGGATCTCCACCAGGTCCCGCTCCGGCACCCCGACACCGGGGTAGCGCAGCGGGTCGATCAGCTGCCGGAACCGCGCGCCCAGCTCCTCGTCCCCGGCCACCGGCTCGGCCCGCAGCAGCGCCTGGCTCTCCCAGGCGTGCGACCAGCGCCGGTAGTACGCCGCGTACGAGGCGAGGGTGCGCACCAGCGGGCCGCTGCGCCCCTCCGGCCGCAGGTCGGCGTCGACCAGCAGCGGCGGCTCGGTGGACGGCGCGCCGAGCAGGGTCCGCAGCTCGTTGCAGACCGCCTGGGCGGCCCGGGCGGCGTCCTGCTCCAGCGAGCCGAGCAGCGGCTCGTGGACGAAGAGCACGTCGGCGTCCGAGCCGTAGCCCAGCTCGTGGCCGCCGAACCGGCCCATCGCGATCACCGCGATCCGGGTTGGCAGGTCGCCGTGCTCGGCCTCCCAGCCGGCCGTGCAGGCGCGCAGCGCGCCCTGGAGGGTGGCGGCGTTGATCGCGGTCAGCGCCTCCCCCGCGGTGTCCAGCGCCTCGGCCGGGTCATCGCCGAGGCGGCCGAGGACGTCCGCGGCGGCGGTCCGGAACAGCTCCCGGCGGCGCACCGAGCGGGCGGCGGCGACGGCCGCGGCGGTGGATCCGGCCCGGCCGACGGCGGCCAGTATCTCCTGCTCCAGGGCGGCCCGGCCGCGCGGCGCCAGGCCCTGCGGGTCGCCCAGCATGGCGACCGCCTCGGGGGCGCGCAGCAGCAGGTCGGGGGCGAGCCGGCCGGCCGACAGCACCCGGGCCAACTGCTCGGCGGCGGCGCTCTCGTCGCGCAGCAGCCGCAGGTACCAGGGGGTGCGGCCGAGCGCGTCGGAGACCTGGCGGAAGTTGAGCAGCCCGGCGTCCGGGTCGGCCGAGTCGGCGAACCAGCCGAGCAGCACCGGCAGCAGGGTGCGCTGGATCGCGGCCTTGCGGCTCACCCCGGAGGCGAGCGCGCTGAGGTGGCGCAGCGCGGCGGCCGGGTCCGCGTAGCCCAGCGCCTCCAGCCGGGCCCGGGCCGCGTCCGGGGTCAACCCGGCCGCGCCCGGCGGCAGTTCGGCGACGGCGTCGAGCAGCGGCCGGTAGAACAGCTTCTCGTGCAGCCGCCGGACCTCGACCGCGTGCCGCTTCCACTCGCGCTGCAGCGCGGCCACCGGGTCGGAGCGGGTGTCGTCGTTGATCAGCGCGGCCAGCGAGCGGGCCAGCCTGCGCAGGTCCTCCGCGCCGGTGGGCATCAGGTGGGTGCGGCGCAGCCGGTAGAGCTGGATCCGGTGCTCCAGGGAGCGCAGGAAGCGGTAGGCGGTGTCCAGCGAGACGGCGTCCGCCCGGCCGACGTACCCGCCGCGGGAGAGCGCGGCCAGCGCCTCCAGGGTGTTGCCGCTGCGCAGCGCCGGGTCGGTGCGGCCGTGCACCAGCTGGAGCAGCTGGACGGAGAACTCGACGTCGCGCAGCCCGCCGGGGCCGAGCTTGAGCTGGCGGTCCAGTTCGGTGGCGGGGATCGAGTCGATCACCCGGCGGCGCATCTGCTGCACGTCGGTGACGAAGTTGTCCCGGGCGGCGGCCTGCCAGACCATCGGGGCCAGCGCCTCCAGGTAGGCGGCGCCGAGTTCGGCGTCCCCGGCGACCGGGCGGGCCTTGAGCAGCGCCTGGAACTCCCAGGTCTTGGCCCAGCGCTGGTAGTAGGCGAGGTGGCTGGCCAGGGTGCGCACCAGCGGGCCGTTGCGGCCCTCGGGGCGCAGGTTGGCGTCCACCGGCCAGATGGTGCCCTCGCCGGTGGTGTCCGCGCAGAGCCGGGTGAGGGCGGCGGCGAGCCGGGTGGCGGCCTTGACGGCCTCGTGCTCGTCCACGCCCTCGCGCGGCTCGGCGACGAAGATGACGTCCACGTCGGAGACGTAGTTGAGTTCGCGGCCGCCGCACTTGCCCATGCCGATCACGGCGAGCCGGCAGGCCCGGGCGGCGTCCTGGTCCTGCTCGGCGGCGAGGTCCAGGGCGGTCTGCAGGGTGGCGCCGGCCAGGTCGGCGAGTTCGGCGGCGGTCTGCGCGAGGTCGGTGGTGCCGGTGAGGTCGCGGGCGGCGATGGCGAGCAGGCAGCGGCGGTAGGCGACGCGCAGCGCGTCCGCCGGGCTGCGGCCGCCCTCCCGGCCGCGCCGGACGCCCTCGGCGAGCGCGCGGCGGAAGTCCTCCGGGCCGGGGTGCATGTCGCGCAGCTCGAAGGTGACCAGCATGTGCCAGTCGTGCGGGTGCCGGGCCAGGTGGTCGGCGAGCGCGGTGGAGACGCCGAGCACGCCGAGCAGCCGGTCGCGCAGCGGCTTGGAGGTGGTGAGGGTGTCGCGCAGGGTGCGCCGTTCGGCCTCGTCGGCGGCCTCCAGCAGCCGGGCCAGGCCGAGCAGGGCGAGGTCGGGGTCGGCGGTGGCGCCGAGCGCGTCCAGCAGCACGGGGTCGTCGGCCAGGCCTTCCAGGCCGGGGCCCGCCAGCAGCCGCACCGCCTGCGCCGGGTCGGTGAACCCGCGCCTGACCAGCCTGATCTCCGGCCGGCTGACCCGGCTCCCGGCCCGCTGCTCGTCCACCGCCATGGCCCCTCCATCCGTCCGCCCCAGCAGGTTACGCGCCCTGACGGCCCGGCGCCGGACACGACCGCCGGACACGACCGCCGGACGGCCCGCCGCCGCGCGCCGCGCCGCCCGTCCGTGACCTCGGGCCCGCCGCGCTCGTTCTCCCGGCGCCGACCGCCTCACCCCGCCCATCCCGTCCCATCCCGGAGCGCCGATGCCCAGCCGCCTGCCCTCGCTCACCGGGCTGCGCTTCTGGGCCGCCCTGCTGGTGGTGCTCTACCACCTGTCCCGCAAGGTCGGCGGGCTGCCGGTGCTCGATCCGCTCGCCTGGTACGGGCGCTCGGGGGTGACGTTCTTCTTCGTCCTGTCCGGTTTCGTCCTGGCCTGGACGTACGGCGGCTCGCCCGTCCCCGCCGGGGCGTTCGCCCGCCGCCGGTTCGCCCGGATCTGGCCGTTGCACGTGCTGAGCACCGTGCTGTCGCTGGGCGCGGACGCCGCGATCGGCACGGCGCTGCCGGTGGCGGCCGCGCTCTGGTCGCTGCTGCTGGTGCACCCGTGGGCGCAGGCGACGGTGTACGGCGGCAATCCGGCGTCCTGGTCGCTGGGCGCCGAGGCCTGGTTCTACCTGCTGTTCCCGCTGCTGCTGCGGTTGCTGGCGCCGCGCCGCCGCGCCTGGCTGCCGGTGGCGGCGGTGTGCGCGGCGCTCGGCCCGGCGCTGTGGGCGGCGGGCCCGCTGCTGCCGGCCGATCCGACGGTGCGCGGCTGGCTGCTGGACTACCTGCCGCTGGCCCGTACCCCGCAGTTCGTGCTCGGGGTGGCGGTCGGGCTGGCGGTGCGGCACGGGCTGCTCCCCCGGGTGCGGCTGGGCGCGGCGGCCGCGGCGGTGGCGGGCTGGCACCTGCTGCTGGCGCCCTGGCACGCGGCCGTCCCGGACGCGCTGTGGTGGGGCCCGTACAGCGCCTCCCAGCTGGTGCCGGCGGCCCTGTTCGCGGCGCTGCTGGTGGCGGCGGCCCAGCGGGACGCGGCCGGTGCGGCACCCCGGCCGCCGGGCGAACGGGGACCGGCCGGACGGGGACCGGTCGGGCGAGGTCTGGCCGGGCGAGGTCTGGCCGGGCGAGGTCTGGCCGGGCGGGCGGCGGTGCGGCTCGGCGAGTGGTCCTACGCCTGGTACCTGGTGCACGAGATCGGCATCCGCTGCTGGCTCGCCGAATCGGGCCGCCCGGCGCCCGGGGCGGCGGCGCTCGGGGTCTGGCTGCTGCTGGCCGGGGGGTCGCTGGCGGTGGCGGCGGGCCTGTACCGCTGGGTGGAGCGGCCGTGCGAGCGGCTGCTGCGCGGCTCGCCGCGCCGGCCCGGCGGGAACGCGGCGGCGCCGCTGCCGGCCCGCGCGGTGCGGGTGGGTCGGCAGCGGCGCCGGGCGGCGGCCGGTCAGGCGTCGGTGGAGCCGTCCAGGTTGACGTAGGCGTAGAAGACGCCGATGTCGTAGCCGTCCTTCTGGGTGTTGAAGGTGGTGGTGAGGTCGGTGTCCCCGTTGCGCAGGTACGGCGAGATGTCCCAGCGGTTGGAGTCGTAGCCGAAGTTGTTGCGGTTGTACGGGTTGCGGGCGAACTGGTCCTCCGGGGTCAGCTCCTCGATGGTGGAGTTGAAGGCGTCGTCCGGCGCGTGGTTGATGTCGGAGAATAGCGTCTCGGGCCCGTTGGTGGACTTGACCGACAGGGTGTCACCGGTCCACTTGAGGTCGCCGTCGTAGACCACCCAGCCGAGCTTGCCGTGGAGCTGACCGCTCTGCGGCGTCTGCAGCCCCGTGAGCTTGATCTGCCGCGTCGGGCTGTCCGGCAGCTCGACCTGGAAGCCGTCCCACAGGTGGATGTGCCGCATCGGCTTGCAGTCGTTCTCGTACGCGACGACGATCGTCCAGCCGCCCCAGCTGTGCGGCTTCACCACCGAGTCCATGTTGGCGACGGTGTAGGTGCCGTTGCCGGCGTTCCTGACCAGGTCGGTGATGTCGGCGGAGGCCTGGTAGCTGCTCTCCACGTCGGTGGTGATGTAGCCGATGGACGGCTGGTCGTTGGCGATGTCCCGGTACTGCTTCTCGCCCGGGACCTTGAGGTACACCTCGTCGATCTGGTTCTCCGGCAGCACGGTGTCGCCGATGCCTCGGGTGCCGCCCCAGTACAGCCGGGCGTACTTGACCTTGGAGCCGTCGATCAGGCCGAGGTCGGCGGAGCTGGCGGAGTAGATCGGGTCACCGAGCGGGCCGATGGAGCCCGGGTCGATGTTGATGTACTTCATCTCGTACTTGTTGTTGATCGGCATGCTGCCGAGGCCCTTGCGGGCGTCCTCGCAGGGCGGCTGCGCCGGGTCGACCGGCGGCTTGGTCTCGTCACAGGTCATCAGCGAGTTGCTGATCCTGGTGACGGAGCCGTGGAAGTCGCCCTGGAAGCGGGTGGTGAACGGCAGCGGGTTCTCGGCGATGGTCTCGGCGCGCGGGCGCGGGTTCGACGAACCGGAGCCGGAACCACGGGCGTCGGCGACCGGGGTGGCCAGCAGCTGGCTCGCGACGGCGGCGAGGGCGGCGCCCGCGACGACGGCCCGGCGGGCGAGCAGGCGGGCCGCGGCGGCGCGGCTGACAGCGGAGGAGGGCATGGGATCCTCTCGGGACGGAACGGACGAGCACGCCCATCGGACCACAACTGTCCGTCACAGGATCTTCACATACCGCCATTGGGGAAGCGATCCCACCCCAGCGGACGGCCCGCTGTCATCCGATCGAACGACAGCGGGCCCGGAGGTGTTTGGGAGCCTCAGGTGCTCACAGCACCTGGAGGTTCTTGCGCAGCTCGAACGGGGTGACCTCGGAGCGGTACTCCTCCCACTCCTGCCGCTTGTTGCGCAGGAAGAAGTCGAAGACGTGCTCGCCGAGGGTCTCGGCGACGAGCTCGCTGCGCTGCATCAGGTCGATCGCCTCGCCGAGGTTCTGCGGCATCGGCTGGATGCCGAGGGCGCGGCGCTCGGAGTCGGACAGCGCCCAGACGTCGTCGTCGGCGCCCGGCGGGAGCTCGTAGCCCTCCTCGATGCCCTTGAGGCCGGCCGCGAGGGTGACGGCGTAGGCGAGGTACGGGTTGCAGCCGGTGTCCAGGGAGCGGACCTCGATCCGGGTGGAGCCCTGCTTGCCGGGCTTGTACATCGGCACCCGGATCAGCGCCGAGCGGTTGTTGTGGCCCCAGCAGATGTAGGACGGGGCCTCGCCGCCGGCGCCGGCGGTGCGCTGGGAGCCGCCCCAGATCCGCTTGTAGGAGTTCACCCACTGGTTGGTGACGGCGGCGGTCTCGGCGGCGTGCTTGAGCAGGCCGGCGATGAAGGAGCGCCCGACCTTGGAGAGCTGGTACTCGGCGCCGGTCTCGTGGAAGGCGTTGCGGTCGCCCTCGAACAGCGACAGGTGGGTGTGCATGCCCGAGCCGGGGTGGTCGGAGAACGGCTTGGGCATGAAGCTGGCGTGCACGCCCTGCTCCAGCGCGACCTCCTTCATGACCAGACGGAAGGTCATGATGTTGTCGGCGGTGGACAGCGCGTCGGCGTAGCGCAGGTCGATCTCCTGCTGGCCGGGGGCGCCCTCGTGGTGGGAGAACTCCACCGAGATGCCCATCGACTCCAGCATGGTGATGGCCTGTCGGCGGAAGTCGTGGCCGACCCCGCGCGGGGTGTGGTCGAAGTAGCCGGACTGGTCGGCGGGGATCGGCGGGGTGCCGTCGCCGGGCAGGTTCTTCAGCAGGAAGAACTCGATCTCGGGGTGGGTGTAGAAGGTGAAGCCCTGGGCGGAGGCCTTCTCCAGGGTGCGCTTGAGCACGAACCGGGGGTCGGCGTAGGACGGCGAGCCGTCGGGCATCAGGATGTCGCAGAACATCCGGGCGGTGCCGGGGGTCTCCGAGCGCCACGGCAGGATCTGGAAGGTGGTCGGGTCCGGCTTGGCGATCATGTCGGACTCGTAGACCCGGGCGAAGCCCTCGATCGCCGATCCGTCGAAGCCGATGCCCTCCTCGAAGGCCTGCTCCAGTTCGGCCGGAGCCACCGCGACCGACTTCAGGAACCCGAGCACGTCGGTGAACCACAGCCGGACGAACCGGATGTCACGCTCCTCAAGCGTCCGAAGCACGAACTGCTGCTGCTTGCCCATGGGGACAGTCTCACCTCTGCTCTTTACGCTCGTGTTACGCCCGGAAGACCCCCGGACGCGACTGCCCCCATCATGGCCGATCACCGCGCGGGACGGCAGTCCGGACCCCGGTCCGACCCCCCGGGCAGCACATTGCGTCAGATCGACGATTACACTCGGAGGCATGCCCAATCTCCGTCTCGCCCTGAGCCAGATCGACCCCTGGGTCGGTGACATCGCCCGCAACAGCGATGAGGTGGTGCGCTGGACCAGGCAGGCCGTGGAGGCCGGCGCCCAGTTGGTCGCCTTCCCCGAGATGGCCCTGACCGGCTACCCCGTCGAGGACCTCGCCCTGCGCAGTTCCTTCGTCGAGGCGTCCCGGGGCGCGCTGGTCGAGCTGGCCGGGCGGCTGGCCGCCGACGGGCTGGGCGAGGTGCCGGTGGTGGTCGGCTACCTCGGGCGCTCCGAGCACGCCTCGCCGAGGTTCGGCCGCCCGGCCGGCTCCCCGCAGAACTGCGCCGCCGTGCTGCACCGGGGCGAGGTGGTGACCCGCTTCGCCAAGCACCACCTGCCCAACTACGGCGTGTTCGACGAGTACCGCTGGTTCGTCCCGGGCGAGCAGCTGCCGGTGCTGCGGCTGCACGGAGTGGACGTCGCGCTGGCCATCTGCGAGGACATCTGGCAGGACGGCGGCCGGGTCACCGCGGCCCGCGAGGCCGGGGCCGGGCTGCTGCTGGTGGTCAACGGCTCGCCGTACGAGCGGAACAAGGACGACCAGCGGCTGGAGCTGGTCCGGCGCCGGGCCGCCGAGGCGGGCTGCCCGCTGGCCTACGTCAACATGGTCGGCGGCCAGGACGAGCTGGTCTTCGACGGCGACTCGATCGTGGTCGGCGCGGACGGCGTGGTGCTGGCCCGCTCCCCGCAGTTCGAGGAGCACCTGCTGGTGCTGGACCTCGACCTGCCGGCCGCCGGCGGCGACCACACCGACGGCCTGCTGCTGAGCGACGGCCTGCACCTCGTCCGCACCGAGCTGGGCGGCGAGCCGCAGGCCGCGCCCGCGGACACCCCGACCCCCGAGGTGGCGCCGCGGCTGTCCGACGAGGCGGAGATCTGGGCCGCGCTGGTCTCCGGCACCCGGGCGTACGTCACCAAGAACGGCTTCCGTTCGGTGCTGATCGGCCTCTCCGGCGGCATCGACTCGGCACTGGTGGCCGCCATCGCGGTGGACGCGATCGGCGCCGAGAACGTGTACTGCGTCTCGATGCCCAGCCGCTACTCCTCGCAGCACTCCCGGGACGACGCGGCCGAGCTGGCCCGCCGGACCGGGCTGCACTACCGCACCGTCTCCATCGCCCCGATGTTCGACGCCTACCTGGGCGCGACCGAGCTGACCGGCCTGGCCGAGGAGAACCTGCAGTCCCGGCTGCGCGGCACCCTGCTGATGGCGATCTCCAACCAGGAGGGGCACATCGTGCTCGCGCCCGGCAACAAGAGCGAGCTGGCCGTCGGCTACTCGACCCTGTACGGCGACTCGGTGGGCGCGTTCGGGCCGATCAAGGACGTCTACAAGTCGCTGGTCTTCCGGCTGGCCCACTGGCGCAACGAGGAGGCCGAGCGGCGCGGCGAGGTGCCGCCGATCCCGGAGAACACCATCTCCAAGCCGCCGTCCGCCGAGCTGCGGCCGGACCAGAAGGACAGCGACTCGCTGCCCGACTACGACCTGCTGGACAGCGTGCTGGCCCGCTACATCGAGGGCGACGAGGGGCGGGACGCGATCGTCGCGGCCGGCTTCGACCCGGCCGTGGTGGACCGGGTGGTCCGGCTGGTCGACACCGCCGAGTACAAGCGGCGGCAGTACCCGCCGGGCCCCAAGATCTCGGTCAAGAACTTCGGCCGGGACCGCCGCCTGCCGATCACCAACCGCTGGCGGCGGGGCTGACCCAGCTAGTTGAACCGGTAGGTGGCGGCCACCGCGAGGTGGTCGCTGCCGTCCCGGGGCAGGGTGCGGGAGTCGACCGGCGCGAGGCCGCCCTTGCTCATGATCTGGTCGATCCGGGCCATCGGGAAGGACGCCGGCCAGCTGAAGCCGAAGCCGTCCCCGGCGGCGCCCTGGGCCGAGCGCATCTGCGAGGTGACCGGCGCCAGGCTGCGGTCGTTCATGGTGCCGTTGAGGTCGCCGAGCAGCAGCACCTTCTTCACCGGCTCGGCCTGGATCGCGTCGCCGAGCGCCTGCGCGCTGACGTCCCGCTGGTCGACGGTGAAGCCGCCCTCGGCCTTCAGCCGCACCGACGGCAGGTGCGCGACGTACACCGCGACCGGGCCCTGCGGGGTGGCTACCTGGGCCCGGAACGCCCTGGTCCAGCCCATCTTGAGGTCCACCGGCGAGACTCCGCTGATCGGGTACTTCGACCAGAGGCCGACCGTCCCCTCCACCTCGTGGTACGGGTACGCCTCGGCGAGCCCGCTCTCGTAGTCGCGCAGCGGCTTGCCGGCCAGCTCCTGGAGGGCGACGATCTGGGCGCCGGAGGCCACCAGGCCGCGGACGGTGCCCGGCACGTCGGGGTTGGCGGCGGCGACGTTGTGGCTGACCACCGTCCAGTCGCCGGTGCCGCCGCTCTTGTCGCTGAGCAGGCCGCCGAACAGGTTGAGCCAGATCGCGACGGGCAGCAGCAGCGCGATCAGCGCGGTGGCGGAACGGCGCAGCAGCGCGGGGACCAGCAGCACCGGGACGGCCAGGCCGATCCAGGGCAGGAAGGTCTCCAGCAGGCTGCCGAGGTTGCCGGCGCTGTTGGGGACGTCGGCGTGGAGGGCCATCAGCAGGGCGGTGAGCACGGCCAGCACCGCGACCACCAGGCCGCGCCGCCAGGTGGTGGCGCCGCGGCCGTCCCGGCCCCAGTGCCGCAGGCCCAGGAACCCTCCGGGACGGCCCGCGGGGGCCGGGGCGCCCGCCTCGCCCCAGGGCCCGGCCGTGCTCCGGTCGGTCCTGTCCGCCTGCGTCATCCGTGGCTCCCGTTGTTCGTGCCGTCGCCGGTCCGGTGTCCGGCCCGTGGGGTACGGGCGGGTGCCGGACTGGTGCCGGTTTGATCGGATACCCGGCTCAGCCTATGCCGGGACAGACGCGGGGCCGTCGGAGCGGGTTCCGGCGTGGCCCGGTTTGGTGAGCCAGGCCACGCCGGACGCAGGTCGGACGCAGGTCGGTGCAGGTCGCTGCGGGTACGGGACCGGGGCGCGGGGTCCGGGGCGCGGGAGCGCGTTCAGCCGCGGGAGCCGGAGGCCGCGTGCGGCGCCAGGCCTTCGAGCAGCGAGTCGACCATCCGGCGGGCCAGGTCCGGGTCCTCCAGGTCGGAGTCGTCCCAGAGGATGCTGCGGTACAGGATCGGGCCCATCAGCATGTCGCCGAGCAGCTCGACGTCGAGGTCGGACCGCAGCACGCCCTCGTCCATGGCGCGGCGGATCAGGGTGAGCCCCGCCTCCCGGCGCGGCTTGATCACCCGGTCGCGGTACGCGCTGTACAGGTCGGGCAGGCCCTGCATCTGGCCGAGGGCGGCCTTGAGCACCCAGCGGGAGCGCTTGGCGAGGCCGCGCCGGCGCATGTAGTCGATCATCTCGATCAGGTGGTCCCGGGCGGTGCCGTCGGTCGGCGCGGGCATCGGGACTTCCAGCCGGCTGACCACGTCGACCAGCAGGGCCTCCTTGTTGGGCCAGCGCCGGTAGATGGTGGCCTTGCCGACGCCGGCCGCGGCGGCGATGCCCTCGATGGTGAGCTCGGACAGCGCGGTGCCGCCGGCCATCAGGTCCTCGACGGCGGCGAAGATGGCCTGCTCGGCGGCCTCGCTGCGCGGGCGGCCGCGGCGTACGGCGGCGCAGGGCTGTCCGGCTCCGGCGGCCGGGGTGTCCGTCTTCATCCCCGCTGTACTCCCTCGCTGTCCGCGTGGCGCACGGGCGCCGCTCCGTTTCCGATGGTGGTCCGTGGACCGGGCCGGGTGGCGGCCGCCGTCCTGGACCTCGGCCCTGCCGCCCGGGGGTTCACCCGGGTGACAGGGCCATTGTCGCTCAGTGCGATCGAGGGTCAGGCGTCCGCGGCCACGGCCTTGCGGCTCTGGTCGGGCTGCTCGGCGGCCTTCCCGGCCGGGCCGCCGGGGGCGGCCGACCGGCGCGGCAGCAGGAACCAGGCGATCAGCGCGCCGACCACCGTGATGCCCGCGGAGAGCGAGGCCACCACGTGCATGGCGCTGACGAAGGCGTCGTCGGCCGGGCCGATCAGCGCGGCGCCCTTGGGGCCCATCCGCTCGGCGATGGCCAGGGTGGCCTCCAGCGACTCGCCGGCCTTGCCGCGCAGGTCGTCGGGCAGCTGGTTGAGCGTGTCGGTCATGCCGTCGCGGTAGACGGTGGAGAGCACCGCGCCGAGCACGGCGACGCCGAGCGAGCCGCCGACCTGGCGGAAGGTGTTGTTGACGGCCGAGCCCGCGCCGGCCTTCTCGCGGGGCAGCGAGGCCATGATCGCGACGGTGACCGGCGGCATGACGTGCGCCATGCCGGTGCCCATCAGCAGGCCGAGCACGATCAGCACCCAGATCGGCGTGTCGACGCCCAGCAGGGTGTAGCCGACGAAGCCGACCGCGATCAGCAGCATGCCGACGGCGGCGGTGGCGGCGACGCCGAAGCGGTCGACCACCAGCCGGGCCCGCGGCGCGAACAGGAGCTGGGCGACGGCCAGCGGCAGCATCAGCAGGCCGGCCTGGAGCGCGCTGTAGCCGCGCACGCTCTGGATGTAGAAGACGCCGAAGAAGGAGACGCCCATCAGCGCGAAGAAGACCACGCCGACGACCACGACGGAGGCGCTGAACACCTTGTTGCGGAACCAGGTGACGTCCAGCGCGGGGAAGCGGGTGCGGCCCTCGAACCAGACGAAGGCGGCCAGCGCCAGCACGCCGACCAGCGTCGGCACCCAGGCCTCGGCGGCGGTGAAGTCGGCCAGCTCGCCGCCCTTGATGATGCCGTAGATCAGCGCGACCAGGCCGATGATCGACAGCAGCACGCCTATCGGGTCGAGCTTGCCGGGGTTCGGGTCCTTGGACTCGGGCACCAGGACGATCATCGCGATCACCGCGACGATCACGATCGGGACGTTGACCAGGAAGACCGAGCCCCACCAGAAGTGCTCGATCAGCAGGCCGCCGGTGATCGGGCCGATGGCGATGGCCAGGCCGACCGCGCCGGCCCAGATGCCGATCGCCTTGGGCTGCTCGGAGCGCTCGAACACGTTCATGATGATGGCCAGCGTGGCGGGCATCGCGAGCGCGGCGCCGACGCCCATCAGGGCGCGGTAGCCCACGAGTTCACCGGGCGAGGCGGCCAGCGCGGAGAGCAGCGAGGCGATGCCGAAGACCACCATGCCGCCGAGCAGCGCGCGCTTGCGGCCGAAGCGGTCGCCGAGCAGGCCGGAGGTGAAGAGCAGCCCGGCGAACACCAGGGTGTAGGAGTTGATCGACCACTCCAGGTCGCTCTGGCTGGCGCCGAGGCCGACCGGCGCGGGGGTCGCGATGGTCTTCATCGCGACGTTGAGGATCGAGTTGTCGAGGACGACGACGAGCAGGGCGAGCACCAGGGTGCAGAGGATCGCCCAGCGTCGGCGGTGGATGGCTTCCGGCACGCGGGGTGGCGCGGCTGCGGTGGTCATTGGTCTTCCCGTCCGTGGTGGTGTGGCACTGGCGGGCAATTCCGAGCCATGGTCGTCTCGTAACCCCCCGGCACCAGGGTAGCGGCCATTACGATACGAGACGACTCCGTTTCGTAAAAACGCGGCAAAGCCCGGGGCCGCCCGCGCTCGCCGGTGTGCCGCAGATCGCACCCGACCGCCCGCACGCCCCTTTGCGCGCACGCCGGGGCGTGCAAGCATGGAGGTGATCCGGGGACGCCGCACGGCGCCACGAGACGACAACCCTTCAGGAGTCCGTTCGATGAACGCTTCTTCGCCTTCGCCTGCCCAGAACCAGGCGGCGACCGCCACCCTCTACGGCGGGGTCACCAACCGCCGCATCACCGTCCGCGACCTCGCCAGCGCCAAGCAGCGCGGCGAGAAGTGGTCGATGCTCACCGCCTACGACGCCCTCACCGCCGGAGTGTTCGACGAGGCCGGCATCCCCGTCCTGCTGGTCGGCGACTCCGCCGGCAACTGCCACCTCGGCTACGAGACCACCGTGCCGGTGACCATGGATCAGATGGTGATGCTCTCCGCCGCCGTCGTCCGCGGCACCAAGCGCGCGATGATCGTCGCCGACCTGCCGTTCGGCTCCTACCAGGAGTCCCCCGCGCAGGCCATGCGCAACGCGGCCCGGCTGATGAAGGAGGCCGGGGTCGGCGCGGTCAAGCTGGAGGGCGGGGAGCGCAGCGCCCGCTCGATCGAGCTGCTGGTCGAGGCCGGCGTCCCGGTGATGGCGCACATCGGCCTCACCCCGCAGTCCGTGCACGCCTTCGGCGGCTACCCCGTCCAGGGCCGCGGCGACGAGGCGGCGCACCAGCTGCTGCGCGACGCCAAGGCCGTCCAGCAGTCGGGCGCCTTCGCGGTCGTACTGGAGGCGGTGCCGGCCGAGCTGGCCGCCCAGGTCACCGAGCAGCTGGCCATCCCGACCGTCGGCATCGGCGGCGGGCCCGACACCGACGCCCAGGTCCTGGTCTGGACCGACATGGCCGGCATGACGGCGGGCCGGGTGCCCAAGTTCGTCAAGCAGTACGCCGACCTGCGGACCGTCCTCGGCGACGCCGCCCGCGCCTTCGCCGAGGACGTCCGCGGCGGCGCCTTCCCGGCCGCGGAGCACAGCTTCCACTGACGGCCTACCCGCACCGTCGCCCGTCGCCGCTTCGGCATCGCCGAAGCGGCGACGTTGCCGGTCGAAAAGGGCAGGGCCCCGCGGTTCCTTCGTTGGCCGCGGGGAGACAGGACGAATCCCGGCCTCGGCGGAGCTCGATCCGCTCAGATGTCGGAGACGCAGACGACCCCCAGGTCGGCGAGTCCTTCGCTCTGGCAGAGGTGATCGGACGCGCCGCCGACGGCGGTCTGCAGCAGCTGGTAGTCGGCGCCGTGCGCCCGGCCCCAGTGCATGGCGGCCCGCCACAGTTGCCGCCCCAGGCCGAGTCCGCGGTACTCCGGCAGGACTCCGAAGTACTGGGGCAGGAGGCGGACTCGCCCGATCGGGTCAGCCATCGTCTCCATGGGGCCGATGGCACCGGCCACCCGCCCGTCCCGCACCTCGATCAGAACGGGGCCGACGGTTTCGAGCCTGGAGTGCAGGAAGGCGAACCCCTCGCCGGCCAGCTTCTCGGCGAAGGCCTCGAAGGTCTTCGCCACGTCCGCGGCTGTTCCGGACAGGGCCTCGACTCCGTCGACAGCGGGAACGCGGCTGTCGAAGGTCCTGAGCTGGACGCGGGTGGATGCGGCCAGAGGCTCCGGGGCCTCCTGGAACCACACGACGCGGGCTTTTGCGACTCCGCGCAGGGTGGCGAGTCCGGCGGCGTTCTCGCGGGCTCCGGGCAGGCACTCCGAGGCACCGTAGAGGTGGAGCCGCAGGATCCCGCGGTCGGTGATCGTCGGGATCAGGGTGTGCTCGCGGTCCTGGACGATGTCGTCCACCAGGACCCGTTCGCCCTTGCGGTCCGACCAGCGCCGGTCCTTGTCGTGGGACAGGAACCGGCCGGTGCCGGCGACGGCGAACACGTCGTTCAGAAGTTCCGGGCCCATCACGTCGGGGTGAACGGGGCCGAGTGCCGGCACGTACGGCACGGAGATGCGGGGTTGCAGCCAGTCCCAGCGGAATCCCATGCGCCCACGCTACTCGGCTGCCACGCCGGGCTCAGGCCCTGACGCGAACCGCGTCAGGGCCTGAGCATCACCGACCGATCGCGATCAGTGCGGGTTGTCGTCACCTGCGGAGCACGAGCACTTGATCGACTCCATGGTGTCGTCCAGGTCGGCGACGGTGGTGATCTCGGTGACGGGCGGGACGGAGACGCCCAGGGGCCGCGTCAGGTACGGCAGGCGCTGGGTCGGGCCGTCCCCCGGCAGCGGACGCCTCGGGGAGATCTCGATGGCAACTGCGGTCATGTTCATCCTGCTTTCTTGATGCCGTGTTGGCAGTAGGAACCGAGTGGTGCCTTCGCCTCCTGGTAGTGCTTGGCCAAGGGTCGGCACACCGTGCACGACCCGGAGAGCTGGCAGCCGGAGCAGCCACCGGTGCGAAGCATGAGGCGGTCGGCGATGACGCCGAGCCGGGCAAGGCCGTCGATCCCCTCAGCGGGCAGACTGATCTGGTCGTCACGGCCGATCTTGCAGATGGACACCAGACCGTGGGGATCGGTGTGGAAGAAGCTGTGGCCCGCGTTGCACCCGGCGAACGGCTTGCGCATGCGCAGGTGCTCTTTGGACTGCGCGGTCAGGGACTCGGCACCGCCGTAGATCGTCGGCGTCATGTTGGTGAAGACGTTGTACTCCAACCCCCACGACCGGCAAAGGTCGATCATCGCCTGCTCCTCGTGCGCGTTGTCGTCGGTGACGACAACGCTCATCCGTAGCGGGAGCCGGGCGTGGCGCGCGGCGTTCATCCCCTGGACGAACAGGTCCCAGGCGCCCGGCCGTTGCGTGAGCTCGTCGTAGCTGGCTTTCGTGGCGCCGTACATCGACACCGTGACCCGGTAGGGCGGGCAGTCCCGGAGGAGGCCAAGCAGGTTCTCGCGCCACAGTAGCGAGGCGTTCGTCGAGACCGTGATCATCATGCCCAGCTCGAAGGCGGTCCGATAGGACACGAGGAAGTCCTTGTCCACGGTGGGCTCCCCACCGGTGATCTGGAGCCACAGCACGCCAGCTTCGGCCATGATCCGCAGACACGCCAGCTTGTCGGCCAACGGCATGCCGGAGTTGACCTTGAGTCCCAGGTAGCAGTGCTTGCACGTGTAGTTGCAGCCGAGGTTGATCTCCCACGACGCCCTGGAGTAACCCCACGGGGAGGGCTCGCGGACGAACAGGAACTCGCCCACCGGCCGGCCGGTGACCTCCAGGTCGGCCCACTGGGTGCCCACGGCGTCCACGAGCCAGGAGGGAGCCGCCTCGGCCGGGTCATGGGCACGCAGGTCCTCGTAGTAGGAGTGCGGGAGCCGAAGGCCGCCACGGCTGCCCGGCCGCACCAACAGGTACTCGTCCAAGAACGGACTGGCGATGAGGTTGTGCATGTTCCCTCCTTCACTGAGCAATTCGGAAGGCGCCGCCGACGGCGGGCCGAAGTGCCTGGGCGGATCCAGGCGGTCAGGCGCCGGGGTAGCGCAGGTACGCCTCAGCGGACGCAAGGGTGTAGAAGCGCCTGATCCGGTGCGGATCGCCCAACGCGCGCAGGTACTCGTGCCGCTCGCGGTCGTAGATCCCCCAGCACTCCAGCAACAGGAAGTGCGGGCTGCAGGAGTCGATCGGGCGAATCTCGTATCGAGACGAGGGAGAGGAGACGGTCGCCCCACGACCACTGGCCGGATCGACCCCCGTCACGGCTCGGTCGGGGGCCGCTTCGAACCACACCACCTTTCCCTTCTCCACCGGGTGCCAGCCCCAGGAGTGAGCCAGTGCCTCCACCAGCAGGAGGCCACGGCCGTTGGTGGCCATGTCGTCGGCCTTGCTCCTGACCGGCGGCTGCGGACTCCGGTCAGCGATCTCGACCCGCAGGCGGGCGCCAGTCCACAGCACCGTGATGCGGCAGCACTCCTGTCCGTACTCGATGGCATTGGCCAGCAGCTCGCCCGCGCACAACTCCGCATCCCACAAAGCGTCGTCCGTCAACGGAACCCGCCAGGAAGCGGCGAGGTGCCGGATCAGTCGACGTGCCGGCCGGATGGTCGCCGGGTTCGGCTCGACATCCCAGGAGTGCGGCTTCGGGATCGTGGCAGCGTCGGTGCGGTTCATTGGCGGGGCCGTCTCAGTCGGGTACTCCTCCGGGCATGTATCCGGAGGAGCACCAGAATCCCGAGGCGGCGGCTTCGAGGTAAGGCCAGCGTGTGTACCCACGATGGGTAAACTTGCGGTCAGTTATCTCAAGTGACGCTGAGCGATGATCCTTTGCTGCAGGGGGCCGGTCGTGAGTGAGCCAATGGGGCCGCCCGGGCTTCCGCGTCGCCTGCTCGCGGACCCCGAGATGAGGGCGGCCTGCGCGGATCGAGACTTCGCAAGAATCTTCCAACTCGCCAAGCGCAAAGGGGGGTTCCACCCTTCACGCATCGCACGGGCCTGTGAGCTGACGCCCAGCAGGGTGGGGGAGGTGATGAAGGGGCGCCCGAAGATCACCAACATGGTCGTCATCGAGCGCATCGCGGATGGCTTACGGATTCCCGGCCGCATGCTCGGGCTTGCGGATCGTAGCTGGGAAGGTCCACACCCCCGCGCAGGGTCACCAGTGATGGTTGACCCTGCGTATACCTCGAGGCCGGCCAGGGACGCGCCAACAGAGAACACCTTGGATGACATCCTGGCCATCGCAGCCGGATCCAGGGCCACACCGAATGTCCTCCGCTCCCTTCAGGTGTCCATCGAGGACTACTGGCGGCGCGACGATCAGCACGGCGGTGAGGCGCTCCGACCTGCGGTGATCGGTCAACTGAGGTACGTCATGGGCGTCATACGGGACGCTGTCGACCCGAACTACCGGCGCAGTCTCCACGGCATCGCGGCCGAGCTCGCCCGCCTTGCCGGCTGGACGTACTTCGACGCGCGGCAGTACAGCGCGGCGCAGGGCTACTTCACCGAATCACTTCGGTTCGCGCGGGAGATCGACGACCGCACGTTCATCGCCAACGTACTTGCGTGCCTCAGCCTCCAGGCGACCTACCAGGACAAGCCTCAGGACGCAATCACGCTCGCCCGGGCCGCGCAGGACAACGCACGCTCTGCCGGAGGTACACCGAGACTCCTGGCGATGCTGTCGGTGCGGGAAGCCTTCGGTCACGCGAGTGCGCACGATCGGGAGGCAGCCCATCGCGCGATCACCGAGGCGCATCGCCACTTCGGGTGCATCGCCGATGGTGACGGCGACCCCGCCTGGGTTCGGTATTTCGACCACACCAAGCTCACCGTGGATACCGGCATCGTCCTCGGCCGGCTGAATGAAGCCGGGGCTGCCGAGCCGCTCATCGCCGAAGGATTGAAGGCGGAGCCGATGGCGAACCTCAGAGGCCGCGCGTTCCATACCTTCTGGCTCGCACGGACCCAACTCCAGCGGCGAGAGGTCGAATTGGCATGCGCCACCGCTGGGGAGGCCCTCGCCCTGACCGCAGCCATCGAGTCCCCCAGGGTGGTCGCCCATCTCCATGAGTTCTGCCGACTCCTGAGGCCCTACCGCAGCAGCGCCTCGGCCGCGGAACTGTCCGACCGGATCACCGGCATGGCCGAGTGATCAGTGACCGGCCTCGTCAAGCAGCAGGTACAGCACTCCCACGAGCGTGCCGCTGCTGACGATCTCGCGGCGGTCGATCATGCCGCGAAGCTCGGACAGGGGAATCCACTCGACTCGGTCGGACTCGTTGCGCTCGGTCGGCGGGCCCACGTACTCGACAGCGTCGGCCCGGAAGACGAAGTGCTCCGAGTCCGTGATCCCGTTGGCCGGCTGGGCGTAGATCAGCGGCTCGACCCCAGCGACCTTCCAGCCGGTCTCCTCCAGTGTCTCGCGGGCTGCCGCCTCTGCCGGGCTCTCGTCCGGCTCGATAAGCCCCATCGGGAGTTCCCAGGCCCAGGTATTGGTGATGAAGCGGTGCCGCCACATCATGAGGACCTGCTTCCGGTCGCTCACGACAGCCGCCACAGCGAGGTGCCGCAGCTTGACCACGTGGTGTTCCCAGCGGTGGCCGTCGGGCTGCTCGATGTCGGCCAACCACAGATTCACCCATGGGTTCTCGTAGATCGGACGTTCCCCGTGGATCTTCCACTGCATTGCTGAAGCCTCCCTCGATGGACCCTCAGCATCTCAGAGGTCGGCGCCCCGGGCAGGCCCCTCCGACTAATTCGCGTCAGACTGACGAATAGTGGTGATGTCGGCAGACAGTTGCCAAGTCCCCCTTCATTCCGAGCCTGGTCCCTCCCTGTTCGTTCAGAATTTTTTCTTTCGGTGGCGCCTCCTCGTCCGAGGAGGCGCCACCGATTAAAAATCTTTTCTTTTGGTGTTGAAATAATTTGGAGGCCGTATCCCCGTACGCCGGTGACAGCCGGGTGACAGCGGCCTGACAGCGAGCGGCGCCGGCCGACAGGGGGCTGACAGCCGGGCCGGACAACCTAGGGGCATGACACGAATCGCCACCGCCCCGAACGACCGGGGGACCGCCGCGGGCAACGCCGTCGAGGTCCGCGGCATCGTCAAGCACTACGGCACCACCAAGGCCCTCGACGGGGTCGACCTCACCGTCCGCGAGGGCACCGTGCTCGGCGTGCTCGGCCCCAACGGCGCCGGCAAGACCACCCTGGTCCGGGTCCTCTCCACCCTGATCAAGCCCGACGCCGGCACCGCGTTCGTCGGCGGCTACGACGTCCTGCGCCAGCCCAAGCAGCTGCGCCGCACCATCGGCCTCACCGGGCAGTACGCCTCCGTCGACGAGCTCCTCTCCGGGTACGAGAACCTCTACCTGATCGGCCGGCTGCTCGACCTCCCCAGCCGCGAGGCCAAGGCCCGGGCCGCCGAACTGCTGGAGCGCTTCTCGCTCACCGAGGCCGCCAAGCGGACCGCCAAGACCTACTCCGGCGGCATGCGCCGCCGCCTCGACCTGGCCGCCAGCATGATCGGCCGCCCCAAGGTGCTCTACCTGGACGAACCCACCACCGGCCTCGACCCGCGCACCCGCAACGAGGTCTGGGACGAGGTCCAGCGGATGGTCGCCGAGGGCAGCACCGTGCTGCTCACCACCCAGTACATGGAGGAGGCGGAGCAGCTCGCCGACGAGCTGACCGTCATCGACCGCGGCCGGGTGATCGCCAACGGCGGCGTGGCCGAGCTCAAGGCCAAGGTCGGCGGCCAGACCCTCCAGATCCGCGCCGTCCACCCGGCCGAGCTGCCCGAGATGGCCCGCTGCCTGCACGACCGCGGCATCACCAGCGCCACCGTCTCCACCGACACCGGGCTGCTCGCGGTGCCGATCACCAACGACGAGCAGCTGACCGCCGTCATCGGGGTGCTCGGCGGCCGCGGCTTCGCGATAGCCGGCATCGACACCAAGGTGCCCAGCCTCGACGAGGTCTTCCTCGCCATCACCGGCAAGCCCGCCGACACCGCGGACGCCGCCCCCAGCCTCGCCAAGGAGCCCGTCGCATGACCACCGCCACCGTCGCCCCCGCCCGGGTGGAGGACCCCCGGATCGGCCTGTCCGGCACCTTCCGCCACGTCGGCGCACTGACCCGGCGCAACCTGATGCGGATCAAGGCCGACCCGGAGTCGATGTTCGACGCCGTGCTGATGCCGGTCATCTTCACGGTGCTGTTCGTCTACGTCTTCGGCGGCGCCGTCTCCGGCAACCAGGACTCCTACAAGCAGTACATGATCCCCGGCCTGCTCGGGCAGACCGGCCTCACCCTCGCGATGGCCGTCGGCACCGGCCTGAACAGCGACTTCCAGACCGGCGTGATGGACCGCTTCCGGACCCTGCCGATCGGCCGGGCCTCCGTCCTGCTCTCCAAGATGGCCGCCGAGACCTGCCGGGCGCTGCTCTCCTTCGTGATCCTGATCGGCTTCGCGATGTGCATCGGCTTCGAGGTGAAGACCGGTCCGCTGGAGGTCGTGGCCGCGGTCGGCCTGTCGCTGGTGTTCGGCATGTCGATCGTCTGGGTCTCGATGCTGCTGGGCATGGCGCTGCGCAGCGCCCAGGCCGTCCAGGGCGTGGCCATGCTGGTCCTGATGCCGATGCAGTTCGGCAGCTCGATCTTCGCGCCGACCGACACCATGCCGGGCTGGCTCCAGGCCTTCACCAAGGTCAACCCGCTGTCGGCGCTCGCCGACGCCTCCCGCTCCCTGCTCAACGGCCAGGGGCCGCTGGCCCACCCGGTGATGGTCGTGCTGATCTGGTCGGTGGCCACCACCGCGATCTTCGCGCCGCTCGCCGTCGCCCGCTTCCGCAAGCGGACCTGAGAACGGCCGCCGGCCCTCCGCGGGGGAGGGCCGGGGGGCGACCGGCCGGCACCAGGGGACGGGGCCGGCCGGCGGAACGGCTGACCGGTGACCAGGGACGGACGCCGGTCAGCCGATCCACTCCTGTCGGCTGGCCGGTGACCAGGGACGGACGCCGGTCAGCCGATCCACTCCTGTCGGCTGGCCGGTGACCAGGGACGGACGCCGGTCAGCCGATCCACTCGTACATCCGCTCCCGGACCTGTTCCGGGGTCAGGCCCTCGCCGGCGGCGTGGGCGGCCTCGAACGCGGCGTCGCCCAGCTGGGCCCGCAGGTCGGTCGCCGCCCGGCCGCGCTCGACGCGGTCCAGGTAGCCGCCCTTCGGGCCGTTCAGCACGTGGTGCGCGCCGTGCAGCACGGTGGCCTGCCGGGCCCGCTCCAGGTCGCCGTCGCGCTCGGCGAAGGCGCGCAGCACCCCCACCACCGCGGGGACCACCATGACCGTCATCTGCTCGCCGAAGCCGCTCGTGCGCGACGTCTCGCGCAGCAGCGTCCGCCCCTCGCGCAGCATCGCGAGCCCCTCGTCCGGCCGGCCCGCCCGGGCGGTGATCCAGCCCCGGGTGGTGGTCAGCATCCCGGTCACGATCCCCGGGGCGAAGCTGCCGACGCTGGTCGCCTCCATCCGGTCCAGCTCGGCCAGCGCCTGCGCGTACTCACCGCGCAGCATGTGGACGCCGCAGAGTGTGAGGCCGCCGAACAGCAGCGCGCCGGTGGAGGAGTGGTCCGCGCTGTGGTGATCCAGCCCGGCCAGCGTCTCCCGGATGATCCGCTCGCCGCGCTCCATGTCCTGCTCCAGCAGGGCGGAGCCGAGGTTCACCCGCAGCATCGGCACCTCGTGCGGCGTCCCCAGCTCCTCGGCCAGCTCGATCGCCCGCTCGTACGCGACGGCGGCCGCCTCCGGATCGCCCCGGTTGGCCAGCGACTCGCCCTGGGCGGACAGGGCCTGGGAGACCCCCCAGAGGTTGCCGGCCTGCTCGAACAGTTCCAGGGAGCGCTGGCCGTCCAGGATTCCCTGGTCGGCCCCGCCCGGCCAGTCGTTCAGCATCTTGGCCCGGAGCTGCAGGATGAACGCGAGGTCGTTCGGCCCGCCGTGCTCCTCGCAGCCGCGGACGGCGTCGTCCAGCAGGCTCCTCATCATTTCCAGCCGGCCGGCCAGGAACGCCCCGAACACCCGCATCAGGCCCGGGAACCGGTAGGCCTGCGGCAGCTCCGGGGTGTAGACCTCCAGCAGCTGCTCCGCGACGGCGATCGCCACCGGGTTGCCGAGCACGTCCAGGTTCCCCTCGAACATGCCCATCAGCCGGTACATCGCGAGCAGTCGTCGGGCCTCCTCGACGACCCCTTCGGGCATCGGCAGGCCGTAGGAGAGCACGTCCCGCTCCAGCGGTACGGGCGGCTTCGGGCCGAACGGATCCGGCCCGAGCGCCGCGACGGCGTCGTACCAGCCGCGGGCCTCCATGCTGTAGCCGCGCAGCGACCAGTACCAGCTCATGCCGAGGGTGAGGACCAGCGACTGCTCCTCGTCCCCGAGGTCGATGGCGCGCCTCAGCGCGGCCCGGATGTTGTCCAGCTCGCGCTCCAGCACCGTCAGCCAGTGCAGCTGCTGGGGGCCGTGGATGTTCAGGAAGGCGGTGGCGGCGATGGTACGGAAGTGCGTCAGGTGGCGGGCCCCGGTCGCGTCGCGCTCCTCCTCGGACTCGGCGAGGCGCTCGGTCGCGTACTCGTGGATGGTCTCCAGCATCCGGTAGCGCGGCAGGCTGCCATCGTCCAGGTCGGCTACCAGCAGGGACTTGTCGACCAGCGACAGCAGCAGGTCGGCGACCTCCCCGCCGACCACCTCGACGCCGTCCGCGCAGATCGCCTCGGCGTCCTCCAGCTGCCAGCCACCGGCGAACACCGAGAGCCGGCGCAGCACCGCCCGTTCGCGCTTGCCCAGCAGGTCCCAGCTCCAGTCGACCACCGCGCGCAGGGTCTGCTGACGCGGCAGCAGGGTGCGGCTGCCCGCGGTGAGCAGGGCGAACCGGCCGTCCAGGCGGTCGGCGATCTGGCGTGCCGTCATCACCCGCAGCCGGGCGGCGGCGAGTTCGATGGCCAGCGGCAGGCCGTCCAGGCGGCGGCAGATCTCGGCGCAGGCCGCCGGGTCGGTGTCCGGGTCGAAGCCGGGTCGGGCGGCGGTGGCGCGCTCGGTGAGCAGGCGCAGCGCCACCGGGTCGGGCAGCGGCTCGACCGGCAGCACGGTCTCGCCGGGCACGCCGAGCGGCTCCCGGCTGGTGGCGAGCACGGTCAGCTCGGGGCACTCGGTGAGCAGGATGTCGGCGAGGTCGGCGGCGGCCTGGATCAGGTGCTCGCAGTTGTCCAGGACGAGCAGCATCCGGCGGTGGCCGCAGTGTTCGACCAGCCGGCGCACCGGGTCCTCGGCGCGCTTCTCGATCACCTCGGCGACCATGCCGCCGCTGTGCAGCACGATCTCGCGCAGGCCGAGCGCGGAGACCACGGCGGCGGGCACCGCGTCCGGGGTCTCCAGCGGGGCGAGTTCGGCCACCCAGACGCCGTCCGGCCAGTGCCCGGCGGACTGCTCGGCGCGGCCGGCCTCGATCGAGAGCCTGGTCTTGCCGGAGCCGCCGGGGCCGGTCAGGGTGACCATCCGGCGCTCCGTCAACGTCCCGCGCAGTGCGGCGAGATCGCTCTCCCGGCCGACGAAGCTGGTCAGCCGGCCGCGCAGGTTGCCGCCGACGCGCGGGGGTTGGGGCGCCCCCGGCCGCCCGGCGGCCTGCGGGGCCGGCGGGGCCGGCGGGGCCGGTATGGACTCCGGAGCGGGCGTGGTCGGCGCGGCGGCGGGCGCCGGTTCGACCTCGGCCGGGGTCAGCAACGTGGCGTACAGGGACTGGAGTTGGCGCCCCGGGTCGACGCCGAGCTCCTCGGCGAGGGCGCGCCTGGTCCGCTCGTAGTGGCGCAGCGCCTCGGCGGTGCGACCGCTCTCGTGCAGCGCCCGGATCATCAGCTGCTGCAACGGCTCGTCCAGCGGCTGCCGTTCGCAGAGCTCGGTGAGCTCGGCGACCAGTTCGGCGGCCCGGCCGAGCCCGAGTTCGGCGGTGATCCGGTGGCGGCGGGCCTCCTCGCGCTGGGTCTCCAGCCGGGCGGCCGGGCCGCCGCGGTCCGGCAGGTCGGCCAGGGCGGGGCCGCGCCACAGCGCCAGGGCGGCGCGCAGCCGCTCGGCGGCGAGCGCGTGGTCCCCGGTGTCGAGGGCGCGGCGGCCTTCGGTGCCGAGCCGCTGGAACTCGGCGAGGTCGGTGGCCGGGTCGGTCAGCCAGTACCCGGCCGGGCCGGAGCCGATCTCGTCCCGGCCGACGGTCCGGCGCAGCCGGCCGACCAGGGTCTGGAGCGCGGCGGAGGAGTCCTGGGGCGGCTCGGCCTCCCACACCTCGTCCACCAGCAGGTCGGCGGGCACCGGACGGCCCTGCCGGAGGGCGAGCGCGGTGAGCAGTGCCCGCAGCCGGGCGCCGCCTAGCGGCACCGGGGTGCCGTCGTCGTGGTGGGCCGTCGTGGTCCCGAGGATGCCGTAGTACACCGGTCCATTCTGGTCGATGGGCGGCGATCGGGGCGCACAATTGTCCAGGGGCCCCTCACCGGCGGCGGAACCCGGACGGGGCCCTCGGACGTTCACCCGGGACGGCTTGTCCGGTCACCGGCCCGCCCGGCATGATCGATCCCCTGCCCGCTTTTCCTCGGACACCCGGAGCACCCACACCATGACCTTCGCCGCCACGCAGCGCTCACGCAGCGAGGACCGCCGGATCAGCCCGGTGTTCTGGGTGCTCCTCGCCGTCCTCGCCACCTCCGGCTGGGCGGTGTACTCGGGCTACGGGAACGCCGCGTTCGGGGTGTTCCTGTTCGTGGTGGCGGGCTGGATGGTCTCGCTGTGCCTGCACGAGTACGCGCACGCCCGCACCGCCCTGCACGGTGGCGACATCAGCGTCGGCGCCAAGGGCTACCTCACGCTCAACCCGCTGAAGTACACCAACGTGCTGCTCAGCTTCGTGCTGCCGATCGTGTTCGTGATCCTGGGCGGCATCGGCCTGCCCGGCGGCTCGGTCTGGATCGAGCGGGACCGGATCCGGGGCCGGCTCAAGCACAGCCTGATCTCGGCGGCCGGGCCGCTGGTGAACGTGGTGTGCGCGGCCCTGCTGCTGATCCCGATCGGCGCCGGCTGGCTGGACGACCCGACGGTGCACGCGGTCTGGAACGGCTACGAGCTGAACGTCTCGCCGTTCGCGGGCGCGCTCGGCTTCCTCGGCCTGCTCCAGCTCAGCGCCGCCCTTCTGAACCTGCTGCCGGTGCCCGGGCTGGACGGCTACGGGATCGTCGAGCCCTGGCTGTCGTACAAGACCCGGCGCGCGGTCGAGCCGTTCGCGCCGTACGGGCTGCTGGCCGTGTTCGCGCTGCTGTGGCAGCCCTCGGTGAACTCGTTCTTCTTCGGGGTCATCCACGACCTGATGAGCCTGTTCGGCGTGGACCAGGACTACGCGACGCTCGGCCGGTACCTGTTCAGCTTCTGGAAGAACTAGCCGACTAGCCCTGCTCGGCTGCCGCGGCGGCGGCCGTGGCCTCGGCGATCTTCGCGCGGCGGCGGTTCATCCAGAGCACGTTGCTCGCCACACCGGCCATCGGGAGCCAGATCAGGCCCAGCCAGAAGCCCTGGGTCAGCGAGACCACGGCGGCCGCCAGCGCGAGGACGACGACGATCAGGGCGAAGAGGGACGTGCGGGGCATGGCGGGAGGCTCCTAGGGCCGGGTGCGGTCGGCCGGGTTGCGGCCGCACCCATTGTCGCCGACCTCACCTCCGGAGCTGGTCCAGGGGTGAGGCCGACACGGCTCCACCGGATCTCAGACGTCCGTCACCCGCAGGCCCGCGTGGGCCTTGTAGCGGCGGTTGACCGAGATCAGGTTGGCCACCAGCGACTCCACCTGGTGCGCGTTGCGCAACCGGCCCGCGAAGATCCCCCGCATGCCGGGGATCCGGCCGGCCAGCGCCTGCACGATGTCGGTGGCGGCCCGCTCCTCGCCGAGCACCATGACGTCGGTGTCGATCTGCTCCACCGACTCGTCCTGGAGCAGCACCGCCGAGAGGTGGTGGAAGGCGGCGGTGACCCGGGAGTCCGGCAGCAGCGCGGCGGCCTGCTGGGCGGCGCTGCCCTCCTCCGGCTTCAGCGCGTACGCACCCTGCTTGTCGAAGCCGAGCGGGTTGACGCAGTCGACCACGATCTTGCCGGCCAGTTCCTCGCGCAGCGCGGTCAGGGTCGAGGCGTGCCCGTCCCAGGGCACCGCGACGATCACCACGTCGCTCTCCCGGGCGGTGGTGGCGTTGTCGGCGCCACGCACGCCGAGGCCCAGCTCGGCGGCGGAGGCCTCGGCCCGGGCCGCGTCGCGCGAGCCGATGATCACCTGCTGGCCGGCCTTGGCCAGTCGCAGGGCCAGGCCGCGCCCCTGGTCGCCGGTGCCGCCGAGGACACCGATCACCAGCTGTGAGACGTCCGGCAGTTCGTGGGCCGGGTTTGTCGCTGAATCGAGGGAAGTCATGGGCCGATCCTGTCAAACCCCTGGCCGGACGCGACATTCTGGGCCGCATGGACGCGGTGAGAGTTTCGGCACTCCGGCAGCACCTGGCGGGCACCGGCTGGCTGGAGGCGGTCGGCGGCTTCGCCGGGTCGCTGCGGCGCTCGGTGTCGCGGCGCGGGGCCGGCGGACTGCTGCTGATCGGCACCGAGGCGTACGAGCCCTGGCATCTGGCCGCGCACCTGGCCGACGAGGCCGCCTGGTCGGCCGTCCCCCGACTGGCGCCCACCCTGCTGCGGCACGCTCCGCCGGCCGGCGCCCCGGCGCACCTCGCGCACGGCCTGAGTCGGCTCACCGGGGCCGGGCGCGGCGCCACCGTCCTGGTGGTGGCGCCGGAGACGGCCGGCGCGCCGCTGCTGGAACGGGTGCAGGACGCCCGCCGGCACGGCGCGACCGTGCTCGCGCTGGACGGCGCCGCCCCCGCCGAGCCGGGCGACCTCGGCGGGCTCGCGCACGAGCGGCTCGCCGTCGGCACCGCCGACGAGGAGCCCTTCGACCTCGCCCAGCACCTGGTCAGCGCCGCCGCCGGGCGGCCCCCGGCCCGCCGCGCCGCGCTGGACCGGCTCGCCGAACTCGCCGGCCGGCTGACCGCACCGCCCGCGATCAGCCGCTGGTAGCCCGGGCCCGACCCGGCCGTTGTCAGCGAGGTGTCGGGCCGACGGTCGCGTGTCGGGCTGAAAAACCCTTTGCGAACCCGGCGGCCCGCGTTCGAGGATGCTGGTTCGTGAACGACGACGAACCCCCGCATCCCCCCGGCACCTCCGGACGGTTGCGCACGCTGCTGCGCTCGCTCGCGCCCGACCTCTCGCCCTGGCGCGCCTCCCGCGACTTCCGCTTCCTCTGGCTCTCCGGCTGCGTCACCAGCTTCGGCAGCTACCTGACCTACGTCGCCGTGCCGATGCAGATCAAGGAGCTGACCGGCTCCTCCTTCGCGGTCGGCCTGATCGGCGCCTTCGAGCTCGTCCCGCTGATCGTCTTCGGCCTGTGGGGCGGCGCCCTCGCCGACGCCCTGGACCGCCGGAAGCTGGTGCTGCGGGCCGAGGCCGGGCTGGGCCTGCTCGCCGGCCTGCTGCTGCTCAACGCGCTGCTGCCGTCCCCGCTGCTCTGGCCGATCTACCTGGTCGCCGCGCTGGTCGCGGCCTGCGACGGGTTGCAGCGCCCGGCCCTGGACTCGCTCACCCCGCGGATCGTCCCGCACCAGCACCTGACCGCCGCGTTCGCGCTCAACTCCCTGTACCGCAACGCCGCTTCGGTGGCCGGTCCGGCGCTGGCCGGCGTCGTGGTGGCGTTCTCCGGGGTGGGGACGGCGTACGCGCTGGACGTGCTCACCTTCGCCGCATCGCTGCTGCTGCTCGTCCGGATCCGGGCGGTGCCGCCGGCCACCGGCGCCGAGCGGCCGTCGGTGCGGGCGGTGCTCACCGGCGTCCGGTACGCGTGGAGCCGCAAGGACCTGCTCGGCACCTACACGATCGACCTCTGCGCGATGCTGTTCGCCTTCCCGGTGGCCGTCTTCCCCTTCCTGGCCTCCGAGTTGGGCGCGGACTGGGCGCTCGGCCCGATGTACGCGGCCTCCGCGGCCGGCGCCCTGCTGGTCGGGGCGACCAGCGGCTGGACGTCCCGGATCCACCGGCACGGCCGGCTGCTGGTGGTCGCCGCCGTCGGCTGGGGCGCGGCCATGGCCCTGGCCGGCCTGTCCGGGAGCATCTGGCTGGTGCTGCTCGGCCTGGCGCTGGCCGGCGGCGCCGACGAGATCAGCGGGCTGGCCCGCTCGACCATGTGGAACCAGTCCATCCCGGACGAGGTGCGCGGCCGGATGGCCGGCGTCGAACTGCTCAGCTACTCCGTCGGGCCCCAGCTCGGCCAGGTCCGGGCCGGCACCATGGCCGGGCTGGTCGGCGTCCGCGCCGCCGTCTGGAGCGGCGGCCTGATCTGCGTCGCCGCCGTCCTCGCGGTGGCCGCCGCGCTGCCCAAGCTGCTCGCCTACGACGACCGCACCGACCCGCACACCGCCGCCGTCCGCGCCGGGCACGAGCGCGCGGAGCGCGAGCGGGAGCAGCAGCGCGAGCGGGAGGCCGCCGCGGCGACGGACTGACGGCGGACGGACGGGACGGACGGGACGGACGGCGGCGACGGCTTGACGGCAGAAGCCGGGCGCCGCCCCGGCCGCTACTCGCCGCCGTCCTTCGGCGTGTCGTTCCAGCGCTCGTCCCCCTGCCGCCACTCCCGGTTGCGCTCGTCGGCGAGTTGCAGGGCGTGCGAGGCCTCCTCCGGGCTGTCGTACGGGCCGAGGCGGTCCTTGGCGGGGCACTCCGGCCCCTCCTCGACCTTGCCGTGCTTGATGCAGTAGAACCACTCGCCGGGCTTGCCGGTCGGCTTGCGGTGGAATCCCAGGGGCATGGTGCCCTCCCGTCGATTCGATGGGGTCGTACCGATCATTCCCCGGCCGGGGCCGCCGCGCACACCGCCCGGGCGCGCCGGGGGCGGCCGATAGACTCGCGGCCATGGCTCTCGTACCCGGCATCCAGTCCCCCACCCGCAAGGTCCCGGCGCACATCGCGCGCCCCGAGTACGTCGGTCGGCCCGCCCCGACGCCGTACACCGGGCCCGAGGTGCAGACCGCCGAGACGATCGAGAAGATGCGGATCGCGAGCCGGATCGCCGCCCGGGCGATGGCGGAGGCCGCCAAGCTGATCGCCCCCGGCGTCACCACCGACGCGCTGGACGCCGTCGCCCACACCTACATGTGCGACCACGACGCGTACCCGTCCGACCTCGGCTACCGCGGCTTCCCCAAGTCGGTCTGCACCTCGATCAACGAGGTGATCTGCCACGGCATCCCGGACTCGACCGTGCTCCAGGACGGCGACATCGTCAACATCGACGCCACCGCGTACATCCACGGGGTGCACGGCGACCTCAACGCCACCTACCTGGTCGGCGACGTCGACGAGGAGTCCCGGCTGCTGGTCGAGCGGACCCGCGAATCCCTCAACCGGGCGATCAAGGCCGTCAAGCCCGGCCGTCAGATCAACGTGATCGGGCGGGTCATCGAGTCCTACGCCAAGCGCTTCGACTACGGCGTGGTGCGGGACTTCACCGGGCACGGCATCAACACGTCGTTCCACTCCGGCCTGATCATCCCGCACTACGACAGCGAGCGGGCCACCGAGGTGATCAAGCCGGGGATGACCTTCACCATCGAGCCGATGCTCACCCTGGGCACCTACGACTACGAGATCTGGCCGGACGGCTGGACGGTCGTCACCAAGGACCGCAAGCGCACCGCCCAGTTCGAGCACACCCTGGTGGTCACGGCGGACGGCGCGGAGGTCCTCACCCTGCCGTGACCCCCGGCCGGGCGCCGGTTCAGCCGATGAGCCACTGCTCCTCGGCGACGGCGCCCACCTCGGTGCAGGCGTCGGTGAGCACGTCCAGGACGCGCAGCGGGTCCGGCAGCGGCTGCTCGGGCCCGCGCAGCCACCGCACCTGCGAGCCGTCCGGCAGCGCGGCCGGCGGCAGCAGGGTGTACGAGCCGCGGCAGTGCCAGCGCAGGCCGGGGTGCTCGGACATGGTGTCCGGGGTGGAGTCGAGGACGCTCGGCCACCACTCGTCCTCGTCCTGCGGGGTGCCCCGGGTGGCGGTGAAGAACAGGTAGCGGTCCTCGCCGACGGCGGCGACCGGGCCCTCGACGCCCCGCTCGGTCAGCCGCTCCAGGGCCAGCCGGCCGGCCTCGACCGGGACGTCCAGGACGTCGTGGGCGCGGCCGGTGGCGGTGATGAAGTTGGTCTGCGGATCGCGGGCGAGCCAGCGGGCGAGCTGCTCGGGGTCGGTCGTGGCCTGGGTCTGCCAGGCGAAGGAGACCGGGTGCTGGGCGGGCGCCGGACAGGCCACCCGGTCGCAGGAACAGCGGTAGCCGGCCGGATGCGCGGCCGGCGCGAGCGGGAATCCGGCGCGCACCGCGCCGAGCAGCTGATCGAGCCGGGCGGCGGGGCCGTCCACCTCACCCGACCGGGCCCGCTGACGCTCACGCTTCTGCCACCAGGTCGTCCACCTGCCGCCGGCTTCCATCGGGCCCCTTCCGCGCACTGCCGTACCTGGTGCGGCACAGCGTTCGACGTACCACTCCGACGCAACGCACAGCGCCCCCCGCTGCTTCCCGGGGCGGTGCTCGGCCCTGCTGTCCACGCCCTGCCGACCGGGAACCGGGGTCACCGGAGGGCCGACGCCCGGGTCACGGTACGCAGTCGCGGCAGCACGCTGTCCGCGCCAGGTCGGCCGGAGGGCGCGCGGATCCGCGCCCCGCCCGGCCCGTACGGGGCCCGCTGACCCGGGTGAACCCCGGGGGCGTAACAGGAAGGATAAGGGTGCGCGGGGCCTCCGGATGACCGGGGGCGGTGCCTCTCCGGTCACACTCCCCGCACCCGGCCGGAGGGCTCGGGCGGGTGCGCCGGTCACCCGTGCGGAGGTGAGACCCTGGTGGGGTGAAGAGCGCGGACACCGAATTCGTCGGCGGCCCCCTGGACGGCCGCATCCTCCCCATCCCGCTGGGGCCGATGTTCGGCGTGCCGAAGACCTACAAGGTGCCCGTCCCCGCGCACGGCGACTCCCCCGCGCGCACACTGGTGTACGTCCGGTCCAAGCAGGTGCGGGGCATCAGCTGGCACTGGCGCTACGAGTTCGACGAGGCGGCCACCGCCCGCGCGTCCGGCTGACGGCCGCGCCGCCCGCACCGGCCGCCGCCCCCAGCCTCCCCGGGAGGACGGCATGGCGAGAACGGCACGGCACCCCCGCAGCCGCCCCCAGGCGGTCGCGCACCACAACCGGCAGGTCGCCGGCGTCACCGGTGCGCTGCTGGTGGCGGTGTGCGTCTACACCGTGGTGATCGGCCCGAACGGCTGGCTCTGGTTCGGCTGGGCGGTGCTGCTGCTCGCCTGCGTGGCCCTGTTCACGGTCCACCCCTGAGCAGCCGCACCGCCTGTGCCCAGCCCCCCACGGCGGTCAGTCCTCCTCGGCGAGGATCAGGTACAGCTTCTTGCGCGCCTCGGTGAGCACCACCAGGCCCTTGGCGCGCTGCGCCTCGGTGCCCGTCGCCATCACCTGGCGGATCGCCTGGTCGACCGCGGCCAGCGCCTGGCCGACCTCCTGGACGGCCTCCCAGTCGACCTCCCGGCCGGCCTCCGCCCACGGCTCTGCGGGCCCCGCCTCGGCCTCGGCCCGGCCCGCCTCGGTGAGCGATACCAGCCGCTTGCCGCCGACCTCCTCCGCGGTGATCAGGCCCTCCTCCTCCAGCAGTTGGAGGTTGGGGTAGATCGAGCCCGGGCTCGGCCGCCAGGCCCCACCCGTCCGCTCGGAGATCTCGGCGATCATCTCGTAGCCGTGCATCGGCCGTTCCTTGAGCAGCGCCAGCAGCGAGGCCCTGACGTCCCCGCGCCGCGCCCGGCCGCCGCGCCGCCCGTGCGGGCCGCCCCGGCGCCCGCCGTGCCCGCCGAAGCCGTGCCCGAACGGACCGCCCATCGGCCGCCCGGGCCCGCCGCCGCCGAACGGCGGCGGGCCGAAGCCGCCGAAGGCCTCCCGGCCCTCGAACTCCCGCCCTTCGAAGTCCGGCCCCGGCCCGCGGCGCCAGCCACCGCGCGGACCCTCGCCGCTGAACCGCATTCCCGGATTTCCTCGGTTTCCTGAGCGCACGGCGCTCACCTCCTCGTTCACCGAGCCAGTCGAGTTACTGTCTCGATAGCTCGACGATATATCGGCGACTGTCGCTCGTCAACGGATTCCGACACGAACGGCGCATCGGCACCCCACCCCGCCACCCAGGCCCCGTCCGCCCGCTACGGTGACGGGCATGGCCGGTGAACGAGACCTCGCGAAGCTGCTGCACGGGATGCGCCCGCTGCTCAACCCGGGGCGGTACGTCTACTGCACGCTGCCCGCCAAGGTGCCCGCGGGCATGCGGCCGGTGGTGACCGTCGCCGAACCCGAAGGGGTCACGGTCGTCGTCACCCAGGAGGAGGCCGACGCGCTCGGGCTGCGCTACGAGTACGTGGCGGCCTGGATCACCCTGCAGATCCACTCCGCCCTGGAGGCCGTCGGCCTCACCGCGGCCGTCGCCGGGCGCCTCGCCGACGAGGGGATCAGCTGCAACGTGGTGGCCGGCTTCCACCACGACCACCTGTTCGTCACCGCCGACGACGCCGACCGCGCCGTCCGGGCCCTGGAGGAACTGGCCGCCCGGCCCGCCTGACGACGCCGTCGAGTGGCCGCCCCCGCAGGGCCCTCCGACACTGGGAACGGCTGCCCGGCCACCCGGCCGGCCCCCACCGGAAGGAGACGGCCGCCATGGCCACCTGCGTCACCTGCGGCAACGACTACTGGCTCGCCTTCGAGATCAAGACCATCACCGGCGACACCTACACCTTCGACAGCTTCGAGTGCGCGATGGAGAAGCTCGCGCCGCGCTGCGAGCAGTGCCAGGTCCGCATCGTCGGCCACGGCGTCGAAGTGGCCGGCCGCTTCTTCTGCTGCGCCAACTGCGCCCGCGTCAACGGCGGTCTCGGCGACCAGATCCGCGACGCCGTCGGCGCCCGCCCCGCGTAACGGCGGGCGGGCGGAGCAGTCGGCCTGTACCCCCGGTTCTGTCTCCCCAGGTGCTCGCACGACTGGGGCGGCCTCACGAAAAAGGCCCCCTGACCTGCGGTTTCGCAGATCAGGGGGCCTCAGTCGAGCTGGGGCGGCGGAAGAGTCGGCCTGTACGCCGGGTACAGGCCCTATTCCCCCGTCCGGAGAGACATTCAGGAGAGGTGACCTGGGGAAACGTCGCAGGGACGAAGCCGACTAGGCAACCCTGGGGAGCGGTTGGGGAGATCCGTTTCCGGGACTCTCTCCGGGGAGCGTCTCGGCCGGGGAAGGCATCGGCGCGATCCACCGGCCGAGGGCCGACAGTGCCTGCCGCCCAGCCTCCGGCAGGAAGTGCACGTACGTCCGGAGCGTGAACGCAGGGTCGCTGTGGCCAAGCCACGCCGCCAGGGTCGTCACGGTCTCGCCCGCCTGGAGGACGACTGAGGCGAACGTGTGCCGCAGGACATGAAATCCGTCAGAGCGGTCCATCTTCCACGACACCCTCGTCCACACCACCTTCGCGCCCTGGACCTGCTCACGCTTCGGCTCCGGAATCACGCCGGCCTTGACGAGCGCCGGCTTCCACGCCTTCTCATCCCACGTTGTCCGGTTGATCGCGCCGCCGCCCTTCCCACTGACCCTGGCGGTTGTCACCAGGAGGCGCACGGTCTTCAACGGCCGTTCCGCCCAGGGCAGGTTCGGCCTGTCCGGGTCGACCCAGGGCAGAGTGACCTCGACCGCCGGGAACTCGGCGGCGTAGGCGGCCACCCGATCGGCCAGGCCAGGCGGACAGGCCGTCAGCCGGATTTTGTTGCCCTTCGGCGGCCCGAACGCCAGCTTGCCGTCGATCTTGAGCACCTGCCGTACAACGTGGATCTCCTGGCCGACGATGTCCTCCGGGCTAAACCCGAAGGCCTCGCCCTGCCGTAGGCCGGCACCAACGGCCAGGTCGGGAAGGATCCGGTATCGGGGTGCCAGCGCCTCACGTACCGCGAGGACAGTGGCCAGCGGCCACGCCTTCGCATTGCTCTCCGGCGCCTTCGGCGGCCGCAACTCGGGGTCCCGAAAGGGGTTCTCGGGGATTCTCTTGGCTTTGAATGCGGCCTGCATGATCGCAGAGAAGTGCTTCCAGGTGGTCCGGATGGTACCGACGTCGATCGCTCGCTCGGCCTGGGTCACCCACCACCTGATCTGCTCGTCGCCGATGCGGATCAGCGGCTGTTCGCCCAGGTGCGGCAGGATGTGGTTCCAGATCCGCGGCCGCATGGACGACCGGGTGTTCGGCGGTTTCCGCAGACTCGGCCACCAGTGGGTCTCGACGTACTCCCGCAGCGTGATCTCCCCGTTGCGGGGGTCGTAGAGGTTGCCGCGGGTGCTGTCCGTGGCAGCCTCGCGCAGCCATTTCTTCGCGTCCTCGAGGCCAGCGAACGAGCGGTCCCGGACTCCGGGGATGCCGGCCACCTTGTATCGCTTCCCCTTGCCCCACAAGGAAGTTCGCTCCCGCTTCCCCGTCTCCGGGTTGGGCCGTTTGTTCATCCAACGATCTTCGATGTACCCAGCCACTGGGCACCCCCCTCAAGATCAATCGCGCGGGTCTTCAGGATCCAACCAGTGACACCGAGTTCGGCGGCAAGTTCGGCAGGGCTCGCGGCCCATTGCCGGGCGGCGCAGAAGTCGGACAGCCCGATGAGCTTGCGGGCGGCCCGCAAATCGGCGAGGCGCTCGGCCCGCACGCTGGTCGCGCCACCGCAGCCAACGTCGCCAGCCAGGATGTGCTCGATCTCGTGCGCGAGGACGCACCGCTCCTCAACCGGGCTGATCCCCTGGGCGACGACGACGATGCGATGCTCGGGGGACCACGCTCCCCAGGTGTCCCTCAGCCACTGCCGGACGACGGGTATGCCCATCCGGTCCAGCTCGGCGTGCGGGTCGTACTGCTGCGCTACCTCGGCGACAGTGCCGACGGCTCCGGGCATGCCTCTCCCCCTGAGTCCTGACGTGTGGGAGGCATGCCGGTGCGGAGATTCTGGCATATGCGCGTGAGGACGTGTGAGGATTTAGCCACGTTAAGTCACGCGTGTCGCGGGTATGCCGGGGAGTTACGGCTGTTCGCGGCGCCCGCGCTCGTGCTCCTCGATGGCCTGCTGGATCCGAGCTGCATCGTCGCCCGGAACGCCAGGGTCGCCCTCGGCCCAGGCGTGCGGCCGGTACGCGGCAAGACCGTAGGAGCCCTGTGCCGCGGGCGTGCCGCGCTGGGGGATCGACTGCAGCAGCCGGTCTGCGACATCCTCCAGAAGGTCACGTAGCACGGGGTCGCCGCCCGCCGCCACCGCAGCGCGGGCGAAGCGTCCCACCGCGGGGAACAGATCTCCGGGGGCAGCACCGTGGGATGGGGTCACGGCGGCGAGCGCGTTCGCTGGTGCGCTGAAAGTGCTGGGGTCTTGGCCGGCCAGTGCCCGATCGACGCCGTCGGGGGGCCACAGAAGTGCTCGACCGACCGCCAGATAGCCAGCGGGGATCTCCGGCGCACTGGCTGGCACTGCCCCCGTCTCGTACGTGCTGATCGTTCTCACTGTCAGCCCGGATTGGTTGGCCAGCTCGGGCTGTCGCCACCCCTTGCGCATGCGGTCGCGCTTGATGCACCGACCGAGGTGCTTCCAGTCCTGCTCCACGGTCCCGATCTCCCTTGACTGCTCGGCGCGCTCTTCCTGCAAGGCAACGATAGGCAACAGTCTTGCAGAGGGCGTGCAACTGCACGCAGTCAGGTTCCCGCCAACGTCACGCCCGCCTCCTTTGACTTCCTCTCTACTTCTCATTGCTTCTTGCGCTTCTCGTCCACTGCATCTACGGTTCCTGTTGTGCAAGCAGACGGACCGAACATTCGGCGCCTGCGCGAACGAATGGGTCACGGCCTGAACTCCTTCGCGCAGCGAGCCGGAATCTCCCCCTCGCACCTGTCGCGCATCGAGCGCGGGCTCAGTGGGGCTCAGCCGGAAGTGATCCAGCTCATTGCCGCCGAACTTCATGTCGAGGTGGAGCTGATCATCAAAGAAGAAGTGGAGAAGAAGTCATGAGCGAGGTGGACTCGCCCTTCCTGTCGCATAACGAGGCGGCTGCCTACATCAAGCGGACTCCGCGCGCCCTGTACTGCCTCAACGACCGACGGCAGGGGCCGCCGTCCTTCCGTCTCGGCGGCCGACGCATGTACCGCCTTGTCGCCCTCAAGGCATGGCTCAGGGAGCACGAGGCGGCTGATTCCCGGTCGAACCTCGCCCTCGACCCCACCCGCCAGGCCGTCGAGCCGCGCCGCGCACAGCGCCGCCAGCCCGCCGCCGCCTGACCCACCCACAGACATGGGTCGGGCCGCCCCGGCTTGGACTCCAGGGACGGCCCCGGCCCACCGATCAAGCACTCACAGAAGGAGGTAGGGCCGCGTGAAGCAGCCTACTACCACCCCCCTGGCCAACCTCGGACACTACGAGCCGCACGCGACCGTCTTGGAGCTGCAGGCCCAGACCGCCGCGATGTACGTCGCGCTGCACCTGACGAACCGCGCGCTGACCTCCGGCCTGGCAGCGCCCTGGTGGACCATCGACCCCACCGGCAGTCTCGCGGCCGAGTTCACCGGCCCGCTCGCCCTGCGGGACCTCGACCGCTGGCGCCGCCACCTCCCCGACGCCGCGACCACCTCGGCCCGGGGGCTGCACGAGATCCGATGGACCGTCACGTCGACCGTGCAGAACGTCTCTGTGCAGCTGGTCGCCGTCGTGCCCGCCCTGGTCCGGACGGCGGTGCCGGCGTGAACAGCCACAACCTGATGAGCGACCAGCGCCTCGACAAGATCCGCGCGCTCGACCTCTCGACGATGCTGCCCGAGAGCGCCGAGTGGGCGGACACCGAGCGCGCCAGCGCCGCCGTCTGGCTGGCGAAGTTCGCCCCGGTCATCCGCGAGCTGGTTGGTGAGATCGACGACCTCGAGAACGTGCTCGACGAGGCGGAGGACGAGGTCGACGCTCTGCGGGCGAGGATCCCGAGCGAACCCGGACATCCCGGCCAGATCCGGGTGGTGTCGGTGCGCAAGGTCGCGCCGAAGAAGTGGAGGGTCTGCTGGGTCGAGGACGGGCGCCGCCGGTCCAAGACCTGGTCGACTCCCACCGACGCCCGCGGCTATGCCGAGTGGCTGCTCCGCCAGCAGCAGCTCGGTGGTGGCTGGTGAGCATTCCCGAGTTCGGCGCCGTGCTGGTCCTGGTCCTCACCGTCCCGGTGACCGCGCTCGCGCTCCGGCACTGGGACCCGGACCGGATCCGCCGCCGTGCCCACCGCCGCCGCATCCGCGCGGCCCGCCGCACCAACTTCCCGAAGGGCAGTACCCGATGAGTACGACTACTACCTGGTGGACGAAGCGCGCGTACGTGGACACGCACGACGCCCGCGGCACCCTGCACATTCACCCCGGCGGGCTCCGTGGTGACCAGTTCACCCTCTACCGGGACGACAAGATGTCCGCGGACGACATGTTGGCGATCGCGGACCGCGTCCTTGCCGAGGTGCAGCGCTGGCGCGACGACATCGCGAAGACCGCCAAGGCGGACCGCACCATCGCCGACGAGCTCGCCGCCGCGCGGGCCCGCATCGCCGTGCTGGAGAACTCCGCCCAGGAAGGCGGCTCCTGATGGCCGCGCGGCTCACCAATCAGAGCGTGAAGGGCGTCGCCGCGGACATCGCCCACGGAACGATGAAGGGCTACCGGCAGCACCGGTACCGCGGCGTGCCGCTGTGCGAGGACTGCCGCCAGGCGTGCAGGGACGACGCCAACACCCGGGCGGCGAACAAGCCGGCGAGCAACCGGCGCGCACAGGCGTGGAACGGCGGCATGGTCGGCGAGAGCGCCAGCACGGTGCGGATCCTCGCAGTCCCGGCGCCCTGCAGCATCCCGGGCTGCGGGACCGCAGCGGCTGACCCCTGGCCCGAAGGCTGGGAGATGGCCACGGTGGACGGCGCGGAGCGGCAGTACTGCCGGCCGTGGTGCGCCACCTACGCCCAGGCCCTCGCGGACGTGCGCGCCATCGACCGGACGGAGGCCGCCTGATGAACTCCTCCCAGCCTGACACCGCGTGGGACATCGTTCGGACCGAGCTCCGCAGGGTACTCACCCGGGCGCCGTTGAGGATCGTGCGCTGCGACGACCCGCGGCCCGCTCTGGAACTGGTCCGGTCGAACGGCGCCGGCTGGTTCCTCGTGCCCCTGCCGCCCCGGGCCCGCCTGCGGTTGCGCTACCGCGACTGGCCCCAGCCGCACCTGCGGCTGGAGGACACCCCGCGCCCGGGCTGCCGCACCTGCGGCGGCAGCGGTGAGGTCGAGACCGGCGGCGACGAGGACGGGCCGTACGAGCCGGCCGCCTGCCACTGCTGGGAGCCCTGGCCCTACCGCGACCCCGTCCTAACAGTCCCGGTGCCGCGTTGGGCCGCCCGCCGCTGGTGCGGCTGGGCCGAGCCCGAGTACAGCTCCGAACCGCCCTTCTGACCGGAGGACCTGATGCCCGCTCCCCAGACCGACCCCGTACTGGCCGATGCCCTGCGCCGCACGGTGGTCGAGCACATCGCGGTCGGACTGTCGAGCGGGCAGCCGATGGTCATCAACGCGGCCCTCAAGCTCCTCACCGACCTGGACCTCGTCGGGGTCCCGGTCGGTGAGGAAGTCGACCAGGCGCTCGTCGCCCTGCCGCCGGCCTGGCGCCGAAGGTGACCAGCTCGTGCAGCCAGTGGCTGCCCGACCAGGGCAGCCACTGCGGGCGGAGCGGTCGACCGTACGCCGTCGGCTCGCGTTGCCCGGATCACACCCCCGCCGCTGAAGCCGGGCGGCCCGAGCCGCCGCCCGGCCCTGGTTACACCCCTCAGCGCCTGCCGACTCCGCAGTCTGCCAGCGCGCTCACCGACGCCCGCGCGATCGCCTCCGGCAAGCGCCGCAGCACCCCCCAGCAGTACCGCCTCGCCCAGGCCGCCACCGCAGGCGAGGCACGCACCCGCGCTACCAGTCCCAGGAGGACGCCCTCATGACGGTTCGCCTGCTCCCGCCCATCAGCAGCCTCGGTCTGCACGGCCCCGACGCCGTACCCCTCGCCGACGGTCCGCGCTACGTCCGCACCGAACGGATGACCCGCTGGCACCGGGTTCGTTCCGGAGTCCGGTACGGATCCGGCCGGACGGTCTACCAGCTGTGGTGCACGGGGACTGTCTTCGACGACCACTTCTTGTCCCGCGAGGACCTGCCCACCGGCGCGACCGTGTGCGGGCCGTGCGACGGCCGCGCGGTCGGCGCCGGCCAGGAACCGAACGGACCGGACGGCAGGGTCCTCGTGTTCACCCCTCGGGACCTCGCCCCGCCGGCGATCTGCCCCGGCTCCCGCTCCGACCGACTGAGCCAGGCCATCCCGCCCGGCACCGTCGGTCAGTGCCTCGCGTGCCTCGACCTCCACCCCGTCCGGGCCATGGGTGGCCCGTACAACCCGCGCGCCGCGATCGTCCAGCATCCGCCCGGTGGCGGCCTGCCCGATCCGTGCCCCTTCCACCGGTGGAAGTACCTGGAGGCCACTCCCGAGGGCGGCCTGCGATGCGCCTGCGGCCGTTCCCTCCGCGAGCCGCGTCCGGCCGCCGCCTGACCCACCATCCAGAGCGGCCCGGGGCGGGCCGGACTCGACTCCGCCCGTTCCGGGCGACCAACCCACCGGAGAGCACCCCTTGAGCACCACCCACACCGCCCAGGGCGACCGGACCCAGACGGTCCGCAACGCCTGGACGAACGTGCTGCGCGCGGAGGTGCTGCGGGTCGGCAGCCGCGACCTGGCAGCGGTCGCGCGGGTTGGGGTGTGGCTCGCCACCTACGCCGACGCCGACGGGACCAACGCGTTCCCCGCCAGGGAGACGCTGGCCGTTCTGGCCGGGTGCACGGCGGAGTCGGTGACCCGGGCGCTCCGGGTGCTGGAGGGCGTCGGCATGGTGACCAAGCGACGTCGCCCGAACGCGACAGCCGTCTACCGCCTGGTGCTGCCGGTGGCCCGGCCCAACTGGGACCAGCACCTCCACCACTACACCGACACTCGGCAGCGCAAGGCGCGCGCGGCCGAGAAGGCCAAGGCCATCGAGGAGCACCTCCGGACAGCGTCCCCGGCGGGGGTTCCGGACAGCGTCCCCGCCGGGGGTTCCGGACAGCGTCCCCGGACGCTTCCCACCGTCCCGGATAGCGTCCCCGGACGCCCCCGGATAGCGTCCCCGGACGCTATCCGGACAGCGTCCCCGGCGGGGGGGTACCAGGACCTACCTACCTACGGTAGGGACCAGATCCACTACCACCCCGCGCGCGAGGCCGACGACCGGCTGCCCGCCCTGCGTGGCAACGCAGTGGAGGACGCGGTCGACATCGGCCCGCTGATCGACTCGATGCGCTCCCGCGGAATGACCGTGTCCTGGCCGCTCTCCGAAGACGAAAAACGCGCGCTCGCCGCGCAACTGGCGGCCGTTGGCGCGCCGGTCCTGGTCGAGCACGCCGCACGCATCTGGCGAGCCAGCCGCGACACCCCCTACAGCGCCCGGTACTTCCTCCCGCAGTGGCTCGCTCTGTCCGTCAATGGCCCGCCGACCGCACTTGGCGACCTCGGCGGCCCCAGCCGAACGGCTGACTACCTCGCCGACATGGCCGCCATCGCCAACGAGATGCGGCAGAACGGAACTCGATGAACCCCGAGTTGATCCCGAAGTTGATCGCCGAGATCGCCCTCGCGGACCCACGCATCCGCCGCGACGACGGGACGGAGCGACGGGCACAGGCCACGATGTGGGCCGGCATCCTCGCTGACGTCCCGTACGAGGCCGCGCTGCAGTTCGCTTACCAGCACTACCGCGTCTCCCAGTGGCCGATCCTTCCCGCGGACATTGCGACCCGCTGGAGCGCGGGAACCCGGGCGAGGCTTGGCCGGCACACCGATCCGACGCCCGCCGTCGACCCGGACCGCGTCACCGAGTGGTGCGCCGAGCTCGGCGCCACCCGACGTGCCGTCGCCGTCGGGCGCGCCGCACCCGCCGCGTACGCCATCGCCGAGGGACCGCCGGTTGCAGTCGCCGAACTGATCGCGGGAATCGGGCACATGCCCCCGGAACGCGACACGTCGGCGACCTACATTCCCGACCACGCGCGCACCCAGCTCGCACAGTTCCGGCACCCACGCCGGCCCGAGTGGGCAATCGCCTGCCCTGTACCGACCTGCCGCGCCCGCGCCGGTCAACGGTGCACCCGGCCGAGCGGCGGACCGATCACCGGCGGCAGCCACCCCAGCCGCCTCGACAACTGGCTCGCTAAGCAGGCCGCCGCGTGATTCCGCCCGCCGCCGCGCAGACCATCCGCTCTGCCGTGCTCGACGCCCACCAACTCCGCCCCGCCGCCCCCGAGGCCATCGCCCGCCACGTCCTGCGGGCCCTCGCCGACGCGGGCTGGCAGATCACCCCGATCCCGCCTACCGACCACGACGACCAGGAGATCAGTCCCATGCCGAAGAAACCCGACCCGGCCGCCGCCGCCCGCGCCGAGTTGGCCGGCCACGACCTCGCCTGCCGATGCGCCCTCAGCCAGCTCTGCCACGCCGACGTCCTGCTCGAACTCGCCAACCAGCCCGCCCAGGAGGCCTGACCCATGACCGAGCCCCTCGGCCTCGACGCCATCCAGGCCCGGCTCGACGCGGCCACCCCTGGACCGTGGCGATGGCGTGGCAACACCGAGAGCCGCCACCTTCGCCTCCAGACCCCTCACCACGGCGGCCTGACCGTCATGGACTTCGAACGCTGGGGCATGCAGGGCGCCCAGCCCCGCTTTGCCCGCGACCACCTCATGTACCCCGCCAACGAGATGGTCACCTACGAGGTCGCAGCCTGGTCGAAGGACATCTACCGCAAGGACATCGTCGGAATCGAGCACCCGGACGCCGAGTTCATCGCTGCTGCCCGGCAGGACGTGCCCGCTCTGCTCGCCCGGGTCCGGGAACTGGAGGCCGAGCGCGACCGCTACCGCACCGCCTGGCACTCCGCCCGCCGCCGCGCCAGCCTCCTCCACGACGAGAACGCCACCTGGCGCCGCACCGTCACCAGCGTCGAGCAGGACCGAGACCGCGTCTTCGAGCACGCCCGCACCCAGGACGAACGCATCCGGGCGTTGGAGGTCGAACTGGCCACCGCCAAGGCTGCCGGCTACCGCCAGGCCGCCGACCACGTCTCCGAGCTGATCCTGGGACACGGCAAGGACGCGGACGCGGAGATGGTCCTCGTCTTCCTCCAGAACGGCGCCGACCTCCGCGAGCGCTTCGCCGCCTCCCAGGCCGCTCCCAGCGGCGCCACACAGCCCGCCTGACAGCCCCACAGCCACGACCTGACGGCCCCGTGCGCGGCCAGGACCGGACCACCAACGGCCGCGCCGGCCCAGGGTGCCACCCGAACTCCCGAAGGCCCCAGGCGGGCCGTCACACCAACCACAGGAGCCACCGTCATGCCCACCACCCGCGAACAGCTCCTCACCGCCCTCTGCGACCCCACCGAGTGGGACGCCGACGTACTAGGCCTTCCCGAGCACGAGGCCACGCGACTCCTCGACATCTACCGCGCCGAGATCCTCGCCGAACAGGACACCGCCTTCAACACCGCCACCACCTGACAACCCCCCTGGCGGCCGACACCCACCGGCCGCCACACACACCCACCACGGAGAACCCACCATGACCAACGCCCGCACCACCCTCCTCGCCGGGGAGGACCCCGCCAGCCCCGAGTACGCCGACGCCCGGGCCCGCGTCGAGCGGCTGGTCGACGACTACCGCACCGCGCTCCTCGCCAAGGCGGCCCGCCGCATCCGAGGCAGCAAGATCAACCAGCCCGGCGACGACATCGACCACCACATCAACGACGTCATCGAGCAGACCGCCGCGATGGTGGTGGGCATCCGGTGACCGGCACCCCGCCGCCCGCCAGCCAGCAGGGCTGGGACCGCGCCGAGTTCACCTGCGGCTGCTGCGGCGTCACCGTCACCGCCGCGACCGAGCGCGAGTACATCCGCCTCGTGGCCGGCGCCGGCCAGGCGGCCACCCTCATCGCCCTCCACCCCCACGGCCGCGACAACCAGCCCGAACCGAACGGAGACCAGAAATGATCAAGCCCGGCCAGATCTACCAGTCCCTCAGTGGCCGCCACCACCCCGCCGACCGACCCACTCGCATCCTCATCAAAGGCGTCATCCCGTACGGTGCCGGCTGCTGGGGACAGGGCACAGCCAGCGTCGTCACCCTCACCACCACCGGCCGGGAAGTGCGGCCCCGGAACGTCAAGCTCACCCAGCTCCACGACAGCCCGACCACCCGCGACGGACGGCCCCGTCGTAGCGGCTACGCGCTCTACAGGGACGTCGAAGGCGGCGCCGAATGACCCCTTGGACCGTCCTCGCCACCTGCGGACCCGCCGCCACCGTCGGCCTCTGGTGGATCCACCGCATCAGCCACCACCCCACCAGCGCCCACGTCCGCATCTACGTGCCACCACCCCTCACCGAGCAGTACGTCGACACCCAGATCGCCGTCCTCGAACTCCAGTGGGAACGCCAACGATGACCGACACCGCCATCACCACCCTCCCTGGCACCCCGCTCACCCGCTCCGAACTGCGAGTCCTCCGACTCCTCGCCAACGGCCGAACCACCGACCAGGCCGCACGCCACCTGTACGTCTCCCGGAACACCGTCAACACGCACATCTACCGCATCTACCGCAAGCTCGGCGCCGTCGACCGGGCCCACGCCGTCGCCCTCGGCATCGCCACCGAGCAACTCGACCCCAGCGAGATCACCGTCGTCCACCCCATCGCCACCAGGAGCGTCACATGATCCCCAGCGCCCGCGAGCAGCAACTCGCTGCTCAACTGCGTACCGCCGAGGCCGACCGCGACGGCGCCTACCGTGAACGCGCCCACCTCACCGCGTGGCTCGCCACCATCCACCCCGCCGTCATTGCGCCTGCCACCGACATCGACGAGCCCGGCTGGCAGCTCCTGTACGTCACCGTCGGCGGCCAGCAGCTGTCCTGGCACATCCACCCCCGTGACGCCGACCTCTACACCCACGTCGAACACGTCGACCCGACCGACCCGCGCGCCCAGTGGGACGGCCACACCACGACGGAGAAGTACGCCACCATCCGCGGCCTCACCTTCACCGAGCTGCGGGGAGACGACCAAGGTGGAAAGGCTGAAGCCCGCGCCGCCGACTACGAGCAGGTCATCCAGAGCCAGCGCGACGAACTCCTCAAGGCCCGCGCCGCCGGGCGACCGGTTCCGACCTCGTCCGCGCACGCCTGATCCCCTCTGGCGCCCATCACCAGCCCGCCTGACGTACCTGGAGCCACCCATGACCAGCACCGCCCACACCGACCTCACCCACATTGCCGACCGCTGGACCGACCTGCGCGAGCTGCTGGAGGCCCAGACGCCGCGCACGTGGCCGCCGGCGGGCCGGATGTCCGACCACCAGCGGGACCTCGACGACGCCCTCGACGGGATCGAGGTTGTCGACCAGCAGGCCGCGGCCGAGCGCGCCGAGCGGACCGCCCTCGCCCCCGGCGTCCGGCCGGCGCCGCTCCGGGTCCCGATCTTGGACACGATCACCGAGCTGGAGGGCGAACTCCTCGCGCTGGCCGACGAGATTGCGGGCAGCATCCAGCGGCCCGCGTTCACCGCCCGCTCCGCCAGCCCGGCCGACGAGATCGCCCGCTCGGTCGCCATGATGAGCGCCCGCGACGCCGCCGACCCCCGCCGCTGGAAGTTCAACATGGCCGTCCGGAACGGTGCCCTCGCGGCCCGCTGGCTCGCCGACCGCATCGAGGCCACCGACGGCCCGTTCCGGCCGCTCTCCGACAACCAGCACGCTCGGATCGGCCAGGTCGCCGCCGCCGCCCGGCGCCGCATCGACCGCGCACTTGGTGAACCCGAGGCCGACACCGACCCCACCCCGCTCGGCCAGACCTGCCGAGCCTGCGAAGGCGGCCTGACCTACACCCGGACCGACGGCGACTTCACGATCTGGTGTCAGGGCGAGTGCGGCGCGTCCTGGACCGGCGCCAACCTCCTGCGCGGCCTCAACGTCGCCTGAACCCGCCCGTTTGTGAGGGCGCTCACCACCCGCTCGTGAGCGCCCTCACCCACCCGGAGAACACCACGTGAACACCCTCACCATCGGCGCCTGGCACGCTGCCGAACTCCACGGAATCGCCGGCCCCTGGGCCGTCCACGGATACGCCACCATCTGGGACATCACCACCACGGCCGACGGCACCCAGCACGTCACCGTCGAGGTCAGCGCCCCCGGCGGCGCCACCGACGCGCCCCACTACACCTACGCCACCGGCCGCGTGAGCATCCTCACTGACGGCCGGACCGCGCTCACGGACGTCATCACCCCGCAGCCCGGACCCACCCGGATCGTCCTCAGCGCGGTCCCTGACTGCCTCCTCGGCGACGTCGACGCCCAGCGCCACCGGGCCCAGGCCGTGAGCACCCTCACCGACTGGCAGCCCATTCCCGACAATGACAGCTCCCTCGGCGTGAGCGCACTCACGCACCTCGCCCGGGCCGTTCAGCGAGTCGCCGACGGCGAGAACGCGGTCCGCGAGCGAGACACCCTGATCCGCCGGCTCCGAGCCGGACAGGTCGACCGCAGCCAACTTGCCACCATCGTCGGCACCGACCCCAGCCGGATCACCCAGATTTGCAAGCCGATCCGCGAGAGGATGAGCGCATGAACACCGACCTGATCGCGTTCATCCGCGCCCGTCTCGACGAGGACGAGCGAGAGGCCCTCGCCGTACTCTGGGCGGGATCCGGCAACCGCCTGGACTGGACGCTTGTGGCATCGGCAACGATTGAGATCGGAACCGAGACCATCGGCACGGATGATCGAAACGTGGCCAGTCACATTGCTCGCCACGATCCGGCGCGGGTGATGGCCGAGGTCGACGCCAAGCGGCGCCTGCTGGACCTGCATGGCCCCCTCACGCTGCGAGGAGGGGCGGGCGCCCGGTGCTTCGACACCACTACCGCCTGCCGATCCTGCGAGCCTCCCCAGTTCCCCGAACACGCCTACCCCTGCGCGACGCTCCGCCTGCTCGCCCTGCCGTACGCCGACCACCCCGACTACCGGCCCGCATGGGCACCCGACGTCACCGCTTGACGCGCACCCACCCAGTGATCCACAATTGCCCCACGTTCGGCGTGCCCGGACACCACAAACCGCTGACAGCCCCTCGTTTTTCTTCCCGAGAGCCCCGCGAGCCAACGCCGCGGGGCTCTCGCCGCATCCAAGACCGGCAGCCCGCCAACTTCCCCACGGCGGGCCGATTCAGCACAGCGCTTGACCGGCGGACAGCACCGCACTGACGTCCACCTTCAATCCGTTCCCGAGCTGCAGGTCATCAGCCCAGATGGGCGCCGGCTTCGGGTACTTGGCCTGGGCCGTGCCGTTCACGCCGTACTCGACGCCACCCGCTTCGAAGGTGACCATCCGCCCCGGCCGGCACCGCAACGTCCCGGACTCCACCGTGAATGGCCAAGGCGACACCGTCAACCTCGACACCGCCCTGCCGCTGGCGTCGCTGCTGACACCAACTCCGGCACCACCAGCTGACACCCGCGTCGTGCTCGACTTGCTGGCCGGGGCGGGGTCGTCATCCGTGACCAACCATGCAAACCCGAAGATCGCGGCCGTCACCACCCCCGCCGCGATCCACTGCCCCCGCGGCCAACTCTTCTGACCTGCCACAACCGCACCTCCCCAGTGAGGCCGCTCAGCGTAGGGCAGGTGATCAACCGTGGCCAGACGTCGCGTACTCACCGTTTGCACCGTCGCCGGCTGCCCCGACCTCACCACCGGCGGCCGCTGCCCCACTCACCAGGCCCAGGCCGACCGCGCCCGTGGCACCCGGACCCAGCGCGGCTACGGCCAGCAGCACCGTACCCGCTTCCGCCCCGGTGTCCTCCGGCGCGACCCGCAGTGCGTGTGCACCGACCAAGCCCACGGCCACGGGCAGCCCTGCGGCCAGCCAAGCCAGCACGCCGACCACTGGCCGCTGTCCCGCCGCGAGCTGGCCGCCGCCGGCCACGACCCAGACGACCCGAGACACGGTCGAGGTCTATGCCATAGCTGCCACAGCAAGGAGACAGCCAGGCACCAGCCAGGAGGCTGGAACAGCCAGTAGCCGCCAGCCGCCAGCCGCTTCCCATGCCAGTCACCCAAGGTGACGGTACCCAGGGGGGTGACCCCCTCTGGCTATCTGCCAGGGACCCGCGGGGGAGGCAGCTCGCAATCTGTACGGGTCTGGTGTCCCTCGGGGCCCCACACCTGTAACCCAGAGTGACCCCAGGTTCGAGCCGCAACGGCCCGGCCGTGACGTGCCGCAACGGCGCTGGAGAGTGATCACCATGGGAGGAATGGGACCGGTCCCGAAGCCGGCGCCCGAACGGCGGCGCCGCAACGCCGCGGTGGCCATGACCCAGCTGCCCGCCGCGGGTCGGCAGGGCAAGGCTCCCTGCTTCCCGCTGCCCCCGCTCATCAACCAGGACGAAGACCTTGGCGCCCTGCGCGAACGCGAACTGGACCTGTGGGCCGACCTGTGGACCACTCCGCAGGCCGTGATGTGGGAGCGCACGCACGCCACGTTGGCGGCGGCCCGATTCGTCCGCTTCTCCGTCCTCGCCGAGAACGGCAACACCAAGGCCGCAACCGAAGCAAGGCAGTTGGAGGACCGGCTGGGCCTCAACCCCCAGGCGATGCTCCGGCTGCGCTGGGAGATCGCCCCGGACGAGGTGGCCGAACAGCGCCAGGACCGCGCGGCTCGGCGAGCGCCCGCCAGCGCCCGCCAGCGCCTGCGAGTGGTTGACCCCGGTGTGGCGGGGGCCTGAGTACCCGGGCGAGTTCCCCACGTTGGGCTGGACGGTCGGCGAGTGGATCGAGGCTCACTGCGTCATCCCCGACGGCGACCGGATCGGCGAGCCGTACCTGCTGACCGACGAGATGTGGCAGCTCCTGGCCTGGCACTACCGTCTGCGGCCGGAGGCCACGGCCGACCGGTGGGCATCCGCTTGGGCCTACCGGCGCTCGCAGTTGGTGAGGCCTCAGAAGTGGGGCAAGGGCCCGTTCAGTGCCTCCCTGATCTGCGCCGAGGCGGTCGGCCCGGTCCGCTTCGCCGGTTGGGACGCCGCGGGCGAGCCGGTCGGCCGGCCGTGGGAGACGCCCTGGATCCAGATTGCCGCGACCTCCGAGGACCAGACCGACAACGTGTACCGGGTGCTCGTCCCGATGATCGACGAGGGGCCGCTGGCCGACTGGATCCCGGACACCGGCGAAACCCGCATCAACGTGCCGGGCGGCGGCCGGATCGAACCGGTCACCAGCTCGGGCCGGGCCCGCCTGGGCCAGCGCATCACCTTCGCCGTGCAGGACGAGACGCACTCGTGGCTGGAGGCCAACGGCGGCTGGCGGCTCGCGGAGACCCAGCGCCGCAACCTGTCCGGCACCGGCGGCCGGGCGGTGGAGACCACCAACGCGTGGGACCCGTCCGAGCAGTCGGTGGCCCAGCGCACAGCCGAGGCCCGAGTCACGGACGTGCACCGCGACCACCGGATCCCGCCGCCAGCGTCGCTGGCGAACAAGCGGGAGCGGCACCGAGCCCTGCGGGTCGCCTACGGCGGCTCGGCGGTTGGCGCGGGCGGCTGGGTGGACATCGACCGGATCGACGGCGAACTCGTCGAGATCGCCGAACGCGACCCGGCGCAGGCCGAACGCTTCTACCTGAACCGGATCGTCGCTGGCACCGCCGGCTACCTCGACCGGCACCTGTGGGACGCCCGGGCCGACGCCCGGCCGGTCCCGGCCGACGGCACCCCGGTCGTGCTGGGTTTCGACGGCTCGGATGTGGACGACTGGAGCGGCATTCGGGCTGAGACGCTCGACGGCTTCCAATTCACCCCGACGTTCGGGCCGGACCGCCTCCCGACGATCTGGGACCCGGCGGAGCACGGCGGCCAGGTGCCGCGCCTGGAGGTCGACGCCGCGGTGCAGGACTTGATGCGCCGCTACCGGGTCGTCCGCATGTACTGCGACCCGCCGTACTGGGAGACCGAGGTCGACACGTGGGCGGACCGGTACGGGGAGAAGGTCGTGGTCCGCTGGTACACCCAGCGGGCCGTGCAGATGCACGCCGCGGCGGAGCGCCTGCGCACGGACGTCATGAAGAAGGACAGCGCCTTTCGGCACGACGGCTGCCCGACCGCGGGCGCGCACGTCGCGAACGCCCGCAAGGCAGCGCGGCCGGCCGACCGATACGTCCTCAAGAAGGCCAGCCCGGCCCAGAAGATCGACCTTGCCGTGGTGAGCATCCTCGCTCACGAGGCAGCTGGCGACGCCATCAAGGCGGGCCTGGCCCGCGAGACCGAGTCGTGGGTTTGGACCGCGTGAGGGGAGGTGCCCGGTGGGGCTGACGCTGGAACAGGCCGGGCGGCTGGCGGACGTGCTGATGTCCGAGCTGCAGTCCCGCTCGGGCGCCGTCCGCACGGCGACGCACTACTACATGGGCAAGGTGCCGCTGAGGTTCGCCTCCGAGCAGTACCGGCAGTACTTCGAGAAGCAGTACCGCGGGTTCTCGGACAACTGGGTGGCTCCGGTCTCCGAAAGCCCGGTCGAGCGTCTCGCGGTCACCGGGGTGAAGGCTGCCGGCGAGATCACGGCCGACCGGGACCTATGGGAGGTGTGGCAGCGAAACGGCCTCGACGCCGACAGCCAGCTCGGGTTCCTCGGCGCAGGCCTGGGCGCGCGGGCGTTCGCCCTGGTGTGGGGCGACCCCGACGACGAGGAGACCCCGCGGGTCACCTTCGAGGACGCCCGGCAGGCCATCGTCCAGTACGAACCGGGCAGCCGCCGTTGCCGCCGGGCCGCCCTGAAGACGTGGCAGGACGGCAACCGCGAGTTCGCCACCCTCTACCTCAAGGACGAGGTGTGGAAGCTTCAGCGGCCGGTCGGCGCGGAGCCCCGCAAGTCGCCGCTGCTCGCGCAGGCCGACGAGCTGGAACGCGACTGGGCGCCACGGGAGATGGGCGAGGAGCCGAACCCGCAGCTGAACCCGCTGGGCATGGTGCCGATGGTGGAGCTGCCGAACCGGCCGCTCCTGGCGGACGACCCGATCTCGGACGTGTCCGGCGTCATCGCGATGCAGGACGCCGTGAACCTGCTGTGGAGCCAGCTGTTCACCGCCTCCGACTTCGCGAGCTTCCCGCAGCGCGTCGTCCTGGGCGCCGAGCCGCCGAAGACCCCGATCCTGGACGCCAACGGGCAGGTGATCGGCTCCAAGCCGGTGCCGCTGGAGAAGTTCGCCGTCGACCGCGTGCTCTGGCTCAGCTCCGACAAGGCCAGCATCGGCTCGTGGCCAGCCGCCAACCTGGAGGCCTACACCAAGGTGATCGAGGTCGCGGTAGGCCACATCGCCGCCCAGACCCGCACCCCCCAGCACTACCTCATCGGCAAGATGGCCAACCTGTCCGGTGACGCGCTGATCGCCGCCGAGACCGGCCAGGTCAAGAAGGTGCAGCAGAAACAGCTCTGGTACGGGCAGGCTCTGCGCGAGCTGTTCCAGCTCATCGCCCTCGCGCGCGGCGAGGACGGCAAGGCCCGCGCGCTGGCCGGCGGCACGGTGATGTGGGCGGACGCCGAGTCCCGGTCGATGGCCCAGCTCACCGACAGCCTGCTGAAGCTGAAGCAGATCGGCTTCCCCTTCGAGTACCTCGCGCTCCGGTACGGCCTCACCCCGACCGAGGTCGCCGACCTGATGGCCATGCGCGAGCAGGAGGCCGCCCTGGACCCGGTCTCGGCGCTGATGAACAGCGCCCAGCAGGCCCAGGGCGCACAGCCAGCTGCCCCGCCCGGGCCGCTCGCCGAGCCCGCCCCGACGGGCTGAGCGGGTGGACCTCGCCGACCTCGCCGAGCGGCACCTCGTCGCCCGCCGCCGGGCGGCCGCCGCCACGGTCCTCGGGGCGGTACGCGAGTGGCGCCAGATCGACATCCGCGACCTCACCGCATCGTGGTCCCAGCTGTCGCCCCGCCTCCTGGCCGTGGTCTCGGCCGGCCAGACTGCCGCCGCCGCTGCCGCCCAGGCCTACACGGACCGCGCGACCACGCTGCAGGGCGCCCAGCCCGAGCCGGCCGGGACGATCGCCGCCTCGGCGTTCTCCAGGCACGCCTCGGACGGCCGCGACCTGGCCAGCCTGCTCTACCTACCGGTGATCGACACCAAGGAGGCCATCACCTCCGGCGCGAGCACCACCGAGGCCCTGGGCGTCGGGGAGCGCAAGCTCCGCATGCTCGTGGACACCGAGGTCGCCGACGCCGGCCGGGCCGCTGACAGTGTCGGCATCACCGCGAACCGGGCCCTGACCGGCTACATCCGCACCGTCTCCGGCGGCGCGTGCGGGCGGTGCGCACTCCTCGCGGGCACCCGGTACGCCTACAACGCCGGCTTCCAGAGGCACCCGCACTGCCACTGCACGCACGTCCCGATCGCCGGCCGCGGCCGGCACGCAGCGGCGACGCTGGACCCGCGGGCCTACTTCAACTCCCTTACCCGGGCCCAGCAGGACAAGGCCTTCACCGTCCACGGAGCGCAGGCCATCCGTGAGGGCGCCGACATCGGTCAGGTGGTCACCGCCCGCCGCGGCGTGTCCACCGTCGGGTCCTGGACGCAGGACGGCGTCACCCACCGCGGGCGCCTCGCCCACACCGGCACGACCCGGGTCTCCACGACCTCGTTCGGCACCTCGCGCCGCAGCCTGGCCGGTCGCCGACTGCGCGAAGCCGGGGCCCGCGGGCCGCAGGTGCGCCGACTGACCCCGGAAGCGATCTACCGGCTCGCAAGCACCCGCGACGAGGCGATCCAACTGCTGTTCCGGCACGGCTACATCGTCTGAACTCCCGGCCGCCGCAACGGCAGCCCCGACTCCTGCAAGAGGAGCCCCGATGAACAACCGCACCCTCCCCCGCCACGCCCGTACGGGCCTGCTCGCCGTCGGCTGGCGCAAGCCGCGTCCCGGCGAGGACGGCGACCAGCCGATCTGGCCGGTCCTCGGCGGTGCCCCCGGCGACGGGGACGACGAGCCCGGTGACGAGCCGGACGGCGGCAACCCGGACGACGGGGACGACGAACCGGACGACGAGCCACTCGGAGAGGCCGGCACGAGGGCCCTCACGGCGGAGAAGGCCCGCCGCAAGGCCGAGGCCGAGCGCCGGAGGGCCGCCGAGAAGCGCGCCGCCGACCTGGAGGCCGCGCTCGCCGCCGCGAAGAAGGGCGACGGCGGCCCCGACGAGGACCAGATCCGCCGCGATGCCACCACCGCGGCCACCGCCCGCGCCAACGAGCGCATCCTGCGCTCCGAGGTCCGCGCGGCCGCCGCCGGCAAGCTGTCCGACCCCCGCGACGCCCTGCGCTTCCTCGACCTCACCAAGTTCGAGGTCGACGAGGACGGCCAGGTCGACGAAGACGAGATCGCCGAAGCGATTGACGACCTCGTGAAGTCCAAGCCCTACCTGGCCGCAACGGCCGGCAGTACCAAGCCGCGGTTCGAAGGCACCGGGGACGGCGGCGCGCGCAAGACGCCCGCCGGACCGCGCCAGTACACCGAGGCCGACGTCAAGACCATGACGCCCGAGCAGATCGACGAGGCTCACCGCAAGGGTCAGCTGCGCGACTACCTGGGCTCCTGACCGAGAGGACCCACAGCAGTGGCCATCACCCGTTTCAAGCCGGAGATCTGGAGCGCCAAGCTCCTGGTCGCCCTGCGCAAGGAACTCGTCTACGGCGGGCCCGGCATGATCAACCGCGACTACGAGGGCGAGATCGCCAACGCGGGCGACACCGTCCGCATCACCTCGATCTCCGACCCGACCATCGGCACCTACGTGCCGAACAGCACGACCATCGTGCCGGAGGAACTCACCGACGCCCAGCGGACGCTGGTCATCGACCAGGCGAAGTACTTCGCGTTCAAGGTCGACGACGTCGACCAGCGCCAGGCCGCCGGCAACGTCATGACCGAGGCCATGTCCCGGGCCTCGTACAAGCTCGCCGACACGGTCGACCAGTACATCGCCTCGTTCTACACCGGCATCGTCGCCGCCAACCAGCTCGGCTCCACCGGGGCGCCGATCGACACCTACACCACCGTCACCGACGCCTACGACAAGGTGTTGGTCCCGCTGCGGACCGCCCTGAAGAAGGCCAACGTCCCGACCGCCGGCCGCTTCGTCGTCGTCTCCCCGGAGATGATGGGCTCTCTCCTGCGCGACAACCGCTTCGTGCGCGCCAACGAGTCCGGCACCACGGACGCCCTGCGCAACGGCTTCGTCGGCAGGGCCGCGGGCTTCGACATCTACGAGTCGAACAACGTCCCCAACCCCTCCGGCGACACCCAGGTCGTCATCGCGGGCGTCAACTCCGCGATCACCTTCGCCGAGCAGATCAGCCAGACCGAGGCCTACCGCCCCGAGGCCGGGTTCAGCGACGCCGTCAAGGGCCTGGCTGTCTACGGCGCCAAGCTCGTCCGCCCCGAGGCGCTCGCCTGCGCCTACATCAACCCGGCCTGATCGGAGACCTGACCATGGCCCGCACCACCGTCGGCTACAGCGCCTTCGTCCCGAACTCGGGCGTCGCCGACTCCTCCCTGACCACCGTGCCCCTCAACCCCGGCACGGGCAACGGCCACACCATCGCCAAGGCCGTTCCGGAGCTGACCGTTCTGCGCGTCGCGGTCGGCGCGACCGGCGGCAACATCACCGTCAAGGCCGGCACCTACCCGCCCGCGCTCGCCTCCGGCCAGGGCGACCTCGTAGTCAACGTCACCGCCAACACGACCTCGTGGATCGGCCCGTTCGAGTCCGGCCGGTTCCTGCAGGCGGACGGGACGATGCTGGTCGACGTCGCCGCTGCGGTCGTCCCGGGCACCATCACCGCCCTTCGCGTCCCGAGGAACACCTGATGTCCGACACCATCCACGTCCTCGGCGAGGGCGGCGTGGTCATCGCCATGGACGTGCCCCTGCCCGACGCGATCGCCCACCGCATGACCACCGGCCAGCTGCGGCGCGTCAACGAGGACGGCAGCCCCTACATCGCCGACGTGCCGTCCCTGCCGAGCCAGGCACCGTCGACCGGCGCCCCCAAGGCGGAGTGGGTCGGCTGGGCGGTCGCCAACGGCGCCGAACCGGCCGACGCCGAGGCCATGACCAAAAGCGACCTGATCGAGGCCCACGGCGTCTAGGAGGCGAGCATGAGCCTGCCCCCGCTCGCCACCCAGGCCGACGCCACCGCCTACGGCTACAGCCTCCCGGCGGCCACCGCCGACGCCCTCCTCGCCCGGGCGTCGGCACGCATCCGCCGGGCGGCCGGCCAGCCGATCACCTCCGGCACGTCGACCGTGCGCCTGACCGCCCACGACGGCACCGTGACCCTGCCCGGGCCACCGGTCACCGCCGTGTCGTCAGTCCTCGAGGTCGACGGTACGGGCGCCACCACCGCGGTGCCGTGGTGGCGCTGGGACGGCGAGCGCATCACCATCCCCCACGGCGTCGACCAGGCCGACGTGGTCTACACCCGCGGCTACAGCACCGTCCCGGACGGCATCGTCGAGCTGACTTGCTCGGTCGCCGCACGGTTCGGCGCCACCCCGGCCGGTGCCGACGGACTGCTCCGGTCCGAGCAGATCGACGACTACAGCCGAACGTTCGCCACCGAAGCCATCACCGCGGCCGGCGACCTGCTCCCCGGCGAACTGGAGGCTCTGGAGGCGGCCCTCGGCACACCGGAGGCCTGGATGACGAGGAGCCGCTGATGCCCCTCGACACCCTCCTGGCCGCCGGCCGCGCCGCCCACGAGGCCCTGATGCTGGACACGGTCCGCCTGGTGCGGCCCTGTGCCGACGTCTACGACCCTGCCACGGGCGCCACCACCCGGCCGGACGCCCGCACGCTCTACCAGGGCCCAGCCCGGGTCAAACCCAACGTCGTCCAGGACCAGGGCGTGCAGGCCGGGCAGCGGCAGGTCGTTCTGCGCCGCTACCAAGTCTCGCTGCCCTGGTCGGCTCTGCCCCTCGCGGCGGCCCGGGTGGTGGCCGGCGACCAGGTGGTGGTGGACGCCTCCCCGGACCCGCGGCTGGCCGGCATGACCCTGTGGGTCACCTCGGTGGGCGAGTCCGCGACGGCGACGGCCTGGCGGCTGGAGACGGAGGACCGTTCATGAGCATCGACATCAGCGGCCTGGAGGCCCTGGTCGCGGACCTGGCCCGGGCCGGTGTGCAGGCGGAGCGCGGCGCCCGCGGCGTCGTATCCAAGGGCGCGCTGAACATCAAGCGGGACTGGCAGGCCAACGCCCGGGCCAGCAGCGGCCGGTACGCGCCGCACTACCCTGCCTCGATCGGCTATGACCTGGAGACCACCCCAGTCGGTACGAGCGCGGTGATTGGCCCGGACAAGGGCGGCCCGCAGGGCGGGTTGGGCAACCTGCTGGAGTTCGGGTCGGCGCACAACCCGCCGCACAACGACGGCGGCCGCGCACTGCTCGCCGAAGAGCCGCGGTTCCTGGCCGCCGTCGAGCAGTTCGGCGGGGGCCTGCTGTGACCACACCCGACACCCTGCCGCACGTGGCCGCCGTCCAGGCCGCACTCGAGGCGGCCGGGTTGACCGTCTACCTCGGCGGCGCCCCGGCGGGGCCCTCAGCGCTGCCCAAGAACTACGTCGTGCTCTACCCGGGCGCGGGCACGGTGCTGTCGGACTCCCTGGCCGACGACCGCACCACCCTGGAGGCCCTCCTACAGGTCACCTGCGTGGCCAGCACCCCCGATGGTGCCCTCGGCACCGCCGACCGGGCCCGCGCAGCCCTGTCCGCAGCCCTGACCGTGGACGGCCGGGCGACGTGGCGCCCCGAGAACCTCGGCGGCCCACCCCTACAGCGCGACGACGACGTCACCCCGCCCCTCTACTACATCCCGGTGCAGTACCGGATCCGATCAATCCCCGCATGAGGAGGGCCCGATGGCCACACTCACCGCCGCCGCACTCGCTGCGTCCGGCACCCTCGAAGCCCCCGTCGCCGCGTCCGCCGGCGGTGACAAGGTCGCCCCGGTCGGAGACCGCGTCTGGGTGGAGGTGACCAACGGGGGCGGTTCCTCAATCACGGTCACCATCCCGTCCTACGCCACCGTCCGCGGCCTGGCCGCCGCCGACCGCACGGTCACCATCGCCGCTTCGGCCACCAAGAAGATCCCGCTCTACGCGGACCTCAACACCAGCCCCAGCGACGGCCTCGCCACGATCTCTTACTCGGGCGTCGCCACGGTGACCGTGGCCGCCTACCGGTCCTGAGCCGCCCGCCCCCGACCAGCCCAGAGGAGAGCACCATGTCTGACCTCATCAGCGACGGCCTCACGAAGGTGGTGTGGGCGGCGAGCCTGTCGAGCCTCACAGCGCCGACCGCCACCGAACTCAACGCCTGCCCTGACTACACCAGCCGCGTCACACCTGACGGCCTCAAGATCGACCCGACCACGGCTGCGGTCGACACCGGCAGCCTCGCCTCCACCACGGACACCGAGGAAGTCGGCCGTGTGAAGTGGGACATCGAGCTGACTCTCAAGATCGGCTCGACGCCGACCGAACAGCTCCCGTACACCACGCTCACCCGCGGTACCCACGGCTACCTGGTCGTGCGTCGCGACGTCGCCTTCAGCACCGCATTCACCTCTGGCCAGCCGGTCGAGATCTACCCGGTGGCTTGCGGGCAGCGTGCCCGAAAGTCCCCGGCCGCGAACGAGGTGGCCAAGTACATGGTGCCGATGAAGGTCACCACCGAAGCCAACCCGGATGCAGTGGTCGCCTGATGACGAACAATCCGCAGCCGATGGGGCTGGACATCGAGGCGATCATCGAGGGTGCCACGGCGCGCGAGGTCACCGTCCCGCTGTGCCTGGCGGGCGCCCTCCAGGGGGAGTACGAGGCGCTGGAACGGCAGCTCATGGACGCGGCGGCGACCGTCGGCCAGTCCCTGGCCGGCAGCCCGCGCACGCAGGTCGCCGAACGCATGGAAGCTCTGCGCGAGGAGATGACCCGGCACCTGGTCGAGTTCCGGTTCCGGGCCCTGGACCCGCACGCCTGGTCCGACATCCTGGCCGCTCACCCGGCCAGCACGCCGGACATGCTGTTCGACCCGGGGACTCTGTTCCCCGCGGTGATCGCCGCATGCTCGGTCGACCCGGTGATGACCGTCGAGCAGTACAAGCGCCTGGCGACGAAAATGTCCGCCGGCCAGCAGAACGTGCTGGAACAGGCCCTGTGGGACCTGAACAACACCGCCCAGCAGGCCGTCCCTTTTTCGTTGCTCGCCTCCGCGACCGCCGCCTCCCGCACCGGCGAGAAGTAGAAGCCGCACGCGCCTGGGGCGTCCCGCGGTCGGTCTTTCTCGGCCGGGTGGTCGGGCCCGACGAGCCGCTGTGGAGCGACTCCGACCGAGCGTGGGCGCTCGCCCTGCTCGCGGTCGAGGACGACACCTGCCGCGGCTGCGGCCAGCCCCTGTCCACCGCGACCGCTCCCGAGGCCGAGGACGCGTGGGTGGCAGAGATCATCCGCTGCCACGCATGCACCGCCGCAGGCCAGCGCACTGCCCAGTTCCAGCAGGCCGGAGGCGACCCGAACGGGGCGCACGTCCACGTCCACCACCAAGGAGGCTGACGTGGCCCGCACCGTCAACGTCCGACTCGGCCTGGACACCGCCGCGTTCCAGCGCGGCGCCGGCCAGGCCGAGCAGGACAGCCGCCGCCTCGCGGTCACCGCGCAGGCCGCCGCCGCCGAGACCCAGACCGCGTTCAACCGGGCGTTCGAGAGCACCGCCACTGGGGCGACCGCCGCCATGCGCGCCCAGCAGGGCGCGTTCGAACGCGGCGCCCAGGCCGCAGTGGCGGCGGGCCGCGCGGTCACGGAGGCCGGTCAGACCGCTGCGGCGTCGACCGAGCGCGTCGCGGCGGCGGCCGAGACCATCCCCGCCACGTTCCGTTCGGCGGCCGCGGCAGCGGACGCCTCGCTGTCCAGCATCGCCGGCGACGCGCTCGGCGCCTCGCAGGCCCTGTCCCGGACCGGTACAGTCACGGTCAACATGTCCGCGGCCGCGAGTGAGGCGCTGGCCGGTCTGGCTACTGCTGCGGGCGGCAGCATGGCTGAAGTCACCACAGCCTCGACCCTGGCATCCACCGCGACCCGCTCGGTGGCGGCCGCCGCCAGCGAGATCCCGGCGACGTTCCGGGCAGCTGCCGCCACCGGCGCCGCGTCCATGGCCGAGGTCACCGCGGCGTCCACCCGCTCGGCGATGGCCATCGGCCAGACCTCGACGGCGCTCACCAGCGCAAACCTCGCTGCGGCGACAGGCGTTGAGCGCCTGTCGCTGGCCTCGCGCCTGGCACTGTCCGAGGCGGCAACCGCCGCGGGTGTCGTCACGGCGGAGACAGCCGCAGCCCAGGCCACCGTGTGGGGCCGCACGACCATGGCCGTGAGCGGGTTCGCCGCTGCCGCCCGGGCGAACGCCGCCTCGTTCGGCACGAGCATGGTGTCGGCGGGCGAGCGCGGCGAGAAGGCGTTCACCGCGGTCCGTACAGCAGGCCTGCTGATGATCGGGGCATTCGCCGTAGCCAGCATCACAGCCGCCCATTTCGAGAAGTCGATGTCGGGCGTCGCTGCGGTCGCCGACGCATCGGCAGAGCAGTTGGGACAGCTGCGGACCGCAGCGATCGTGGCCGGCCGCGACACCGCCTACAGCGCGTCCCAGGCCGCGGACGCCGAGGGCGAGCTGGCCCGTGCGGGCGTCAGCGTGGCCAACATCCTCTCCGGAGCCCTCCACGGCTCCCTCTCGCTGGCCGCCGCCGGGCAACTCGACCTCGCCGAGGCCGCCACGCTCAGCGCGCAGGCGATGAACACCTTCGGCCTCCAGGGCAAGGACGTTGAGCACATCGCCGACGTCCTCGCCGCCGGCGCAAACAAGTCGGCGGCCGACGTGCACGGCCTGGGCGAGTCCCTGCGCATGGGCGGCCTGCTCGCCCACCAGACCGGCCTCAGCCTCGAGGACACCGTCGGCGCGCTGTCCGCCTTCGCGGACCGGGCCTTGATCGGAAGCGACGCCGGCACCAGCCTCAAAGTCATGCTCCAGAGATTGGTGCCGCAGTCCGACGAAGCCCTCGGCATCATGAACAAGCTGGGTTTCAGCGCCTACGACGCTGGCGGAAACTTCGTCGGCCTGACCAAGCTCGCCGGAAACCTCAAGTCCTCGTTCTCGAACCTCACGCCCGAGGCCCGCAATGCAGCGATGGCGACGATCTTCGGATCGGACTCGGTGCGGGCGGCAACGATCCTGTACGAGCTGGGCGCCGAGGGCGTCGACAAGTACCGGGACGCCGTCAACGACCAGGGCGCCGCCAGCAGGATGGCGGCGACCCAGATGAACAATCTGTCTGGCGACATCGAGCAGTTGAAGGGGTCTCTCGAGGTCGCGCTGATCAACGGCGGCACCGCCGCCAACGAGGTCTTGCGGGACATGGTCCAGTGGGTCACCAAATTGGTCAACGCCTACAGCGATTTGCCGCCATGGCTGCAGACCAGCGCGGTGGCCCTGTTCGGCATCGGCGGCGCGCTCACCCTCGTGGTCGGCGGCCTGATGCTCGCTCTGCCGAAGCTCGTCGCCTTCAGGGCCTCGGTGGCGACGCTGTCCGAGACCATGCCGCGGCTCGCGTCGGCGGCCTCCGGCGCCGCTGGTTTCCTGGGAGGCCCGTTCGGCGCGATCCTCGGCGTCGCGACCGTCGCCCTGTCGATCTTCGGTCTCGCCTCGCACGACGCCAAGCAGCAGCAGGAGTCACTGACCGAGGCGGTCAAAGCCGACAGCAACGCGGTCGGCGCGAACGTCAAGGCCTGGCTGGCCCACAAGCTGGAGCAGGACGGCGCACTCCAGGCATCCAAGACCCTGGGCATCTCCACCGCTGACCTGACCGACGCGATCATCGGCAACGCTGCCGCTGTCCAACGCGTCCGCGACCAGCTCGCCCCGATGAAGGAGGAGGCGAAGGCCAACGCGCAGGCCGCGGCCGAGGCGGGCGGCGGAAACGACGAGTGGTCCCAGAGCATCGTCAAGGTCGACCAGGCGCTCAGCGGGCTGTCCCCGCAGATCACCGGTGCGGTGGACGCGGCCAAGCGCGAGGCCGAGGCGACTGGGAGCGCGGCGGGCAGCACCAAGGGCCTGGGCGACGCGGCCAAGGTCACCGCCGCCGACCTGTCCGACACCCGGACCGAGGTCGAGAAGCTCAACGACTCACTGAACAACCTGAACGGCAAGAACATCAGCGCCGCGAAGGCGGCGATCGCGATGCAGTCGTCGCTGGCCGATCTCAAGGACAAGATCAAGGAGAACGGGCGCGAGCTCGACATCCACAGTGAGAAGGGACGCGCGAACAAGAGCGCGTTCCTCGACGCGGCCGCGGCTGCCCAGGCCCATGCCGAAGCGGTCATGAAACAGACCAGCAGCAGCGAGCAGGCCACCGCCGTCCTCGGCCAGGACATCGAAGCTCTCAAGGGCGTCATGAGGCAGGCCGGGTTCACGCGACAGCAAATCGAGTCCCTGACCTCGGCGTACGCCCAGTTGCCCCCGGCGAAGGAAACCAAGGTCACCGACCCGGGCGCCCTGCAGTCCATCAAGGATCTGCAGGAGGTCAAGGCCAAGGTCGAGGACATCCCGCCCGGGAAGTCCATCACCATCCGGGCACCGGGCCAGGACGCCATCCAGTCGCTGGAGGCCATCGGCTACAAGGTCGAGCAGCTGCCCGGCGGCAAGGACGTCAAGGTCACGGTTCCGGCCAATGACGCCGTCAACGGCTCCGCCCGGATTCAGCAGGTCATCAACCAGATCCAGGGCCGGACCGTGACGGTTAGCGTCGAGTACGACCGGGAGTACGCCGACCGGCACATCCCGGTCAACAAGGCCTGGGGCGGCATCACCCGGTACGCCAACGGCGGGGTCCGGGCCGCCGCCGACGGTCGCCTGTCGGACCGGCAGGCGATGTTCGCGTCCCAGCCGATCCTGTGGGCCGAGGCCGGTCCGGAGGCGTACATCCCGCTCGACCCTGCCAAACGCAGCCGCAGCATGGCCCTGCTCGGCGAGGTCGCCTCGATCTTCGGGCAGCAGCTCCTCCCGGCCAGACCAACGGCCAGCGAGCTGATCCCGGCCCGGCAGATCGCCGGCCCGGGCCCAGCTGCCAGCCAGAGCCACAGCCGGACCACCACCGTCAACCTCTACGGCGCCGGGCAGAGCTCCGAAGCCCAACTCGCAGACCTGACACGGCACCTCGAGTTCATCGGCTGAGAGGAGGTGGTGGCGTGGCCGGGTACACGCCTGGGCAGCTCCTCGGCGGCCGCCAGGTCACCCTCGGCTCCCTGCAGTTGGGCGCGGTCGATGCCGGCGGGGTCGCGTGGACGGTGGCCCGGGACGGCCTCAAGGGCTGGTCCGGTGCCGCGGTCCGCACGCAGTACTCCGACCGGGAGGCCGATCACGGGGCCTGGGCCGGTCCGACGTACCTCGGGGCCCGGGTCATCACCCTGGCCGGCACGATCGTCGCCCCGTCCCTGGCCGCGCTGGACGCGGCCGCCGAGCAGCTGTTCGCGGCCGCGGCCCTGAGCGACACGACCCTGACCGTGGCCGAGAGCATCCCGAAGCAGGCCACGGTCAGGCGCTCGGGCGAGGTGCTGCTGGAGTACGACACCGACCGGGTCGCCCGGTACTCGATCATGCTGACCGCCGCGGACCCGCGCCGGTACAGCACGACGCTGCAGTCCCAGTCCGCCGGTCTACCGCAGACCAGCGGCGGCATCACGCTGCCGATCATCCTGCCGCTGACGATCACCGCGACCACCGCGTCCGGGACGATCACGCTCGCCAACCAGGGGAGCATCAGCACGCGGCCCGTGCTGACCGTCACCGGGCCGTGCACCGGCGGGTTCACCATCGTCGCGGCCCGGCCGTCCGGCGTCGTCACCCAGCAGACCTACAGCGACACCCTCGGCCCCGGCGACACCCTCGTCATCGACGCGCAGGCCCGCACCGTGCGGCTCAACGGCCAGGCGAGCCGCCGCCGTTACCTGTCCGGCGCGTGGCCTGAGATCCTCCCGCAGTCCCAGCTCACCTTCAGCTGGTCCTGCCCCAACTTCGCCGCGGCCGCGCTGCTGACCGGCACCGCGCGCTCGGCCTGGATGTAAGGAGCCGCCCATGCCCACCGACCCTCTCTGGCTCCCCACCCTCAGCTACGACGAGACCAAGCTCCGCCGCATGGACTCGGTGTTCGTCATGGCCGACGGCACGGCCCTGGGCTCTCGCCCCGGAGTGCGCCCCGGGGACTCGGGCCTGACCGTCACCGTCTCCGGCGGCACGGTCAGTGTCTCCGCCGGGGTCGCGACCCTCTACCGCTCCGGCCAGGGCGTCTACCGCGCGCAGATCCCCGCGTCCACTGCGGGCACCCTCGCCGCCGCGGACGCCACCTACACGCGCATCGACCTGGTGTACCTGCGGGTGTGGGACACCAGCGTGGACAGCAGCGGCCTCCGGAAGGCGGACGTGGTGCTGCTGCCCGGCGCGCCGGCCGGTTCCCCGTCCGCACCGGTGCCCGGCGCCACCGAGATCTTCGTGCCGCTCGCCACGATCACGGTCCCCCCGACCGGCGCCGGCGGGACCGGTGCGGCCACCGTGTCCACGGCCGTCCGCCCGGTCACCGTGGCGCCAGGCGGGATCCTGCCTGTCTCCAGCGCTACGGACATTGCGGCCGTCGGCACCTACACCGGTCAGGCCCGGTACAACACCGTCCGCGGATGTCCCGAGTACTGGAACGGCACGTCCTGGCTGGCCCAGGGCGACAGCACCACCTTCGTTCCCGCCTTCACCAGCCTCGGAGGCGGCGCCAGTGTCGGCAACGGCGTCATCACCAGCCGCTGGACCCGCGTGGGCAACCAGGTCCATTGGTCTGGCAGCTTCACGATTGGATCGACCACCAATGCCGGCGTCGGCCTGTGGTTCATTTCGATGCCGACCCCTCAGCCCATCGGGTACACCCGCGTCGGTTCCCTCAACTACATCGCCGCCGGAAACAACTACCTGGGTGAGATCAGCTGCAACCCGGCGGACGGCGGCAGGGCCACACTGATCGCCAAGAGCAGTTTCAGCAGCGTCTCCTTCGACAACGTCAGCGGGACGAACCCGGTCACCTCGACCACCGGAAACCAGATCCTGTGGAACGTCTCCTACGAGGCGGCCTGATGGCGGTTGAACTCGCTTGGTACGGCTGTGACCTGCGCACCGGCGGCATCTCCGAAGAGTTGCCGTCACTGCGGCCGGATCAGCCGATCAGCATGCGGATCGGGGCCCCCGTCAGCGGCAGCATGACCCTCGACCTTGCCAAGGCGCCCCCGGAGTGGGAGGCCGCCACCGACCCGGGCCGCACCATGCTCGTCGCCGTCGACACCCTCACCGGCCAGCCTCTGTGGTCCGGGCTGGTCCTGCGGCGCACGGGTGGCTCGGGCCCGGTCGTCCACCTGCCGGTGGCCACCCCCGAGGCCTACCTGGACCGCCGGTACCCAGGCGATTACACCGCCACCGACACCGACGCGACCGACGTCATGACCGCACTCGCCACCCCGGCACTCACCGGCGGGCCGCCGATCACCCTCGACACCACCGCCAGCGGCACGGCCATCACCTACACCATGGCCGACGCGGACGACCGCACCATCCTGTCCGGTCTGCAGGAGATCAGCGCCATGGCCGGCGGCCCCGAGTGGACCGTCGACACCGTGTGGGGCGATGACGCCCAGACTCGGTTCCAGCTCTGCCTGAGGATCCGGCCGACCCTCGGTGCCGTCGCGGCCGACGCCTCGTTCGACATGCCGGGCTGCATCGCCTCCTATTCCCTGAGCGAGTCCTATGAACGCGGCAAGGGAGCCACCCGGACCATCGCCCGCGGCGACCAGAGCGGCAACGTCCGAGCCACCTCCACCGTGCACACCGCCGATGCCCTGATCGCCTCCGGCTGGGCGCTGTGGGAGCACCGGTGGACGCCGGCCCAGGGCGTGACCGACACCGCCCAACTCGACCGGCACGCCGCCGAGGCACTCGCCCTCATGGCCACTGGCACCCGCGCCTGGACGGTCGACGCGGTCGCCTCCGCCGCCCCGCGCCTGGGCTCCAGCTGGGACCTCGGCGACACCGTCAGCATCACCGTGGACTCCTCGGCACGCCACCCCGCCGGCATCTCCACCACTGCCCGGGCCTACGCCTGGACCCTCGACCCCGCCGCGGACCGCGTCTCCCCGATTTTGCTGGAGGACCAGTGACCACCCGACAGGACCAACTCCCGGGAGGCCCGGGGGCATTCGGTGCCCGGCTGGCCGACCTGGAACGCCAGCTCCGCGAACTGCGCGCCGCGCGCCCCGACATGTCCGCCGCAGACGCCCTGCTGCCGCCCCTGGACGCCGACCCGACCCGCTGGCCCCAGACCACCCTGACGTCGTGGACCGCCCTCGCGACCAGCAGGAACGTCCGCTGGGCCACCCAGATCCGCCTCGCCCTCACCACCGCCACGTCCGGCGGAGGCGTCGGCAGCATCAGAGTGACCGTGAACGGGTCCCAGTGGGGGCCCGTCGTGGCCGCCGGCACACCGTACGACTACACCGCCGCGCTGCCGGCCAACATCGCCATCGGCTCCCTCTACCGGATCACGGTGGAGGGGATCCGCACCTCCGGCTCCGGCACCGTCTACGCCCAGACCCAGCTCATCCGCAACCTCATGTAGGAGCCCGCCTGTGCGCACGGTCTCAACCCTCGTCGCCCTCACCCCCGCCGACCTCGCCAGCCGCCTCGACCAGTTGGCCGCCGCCGAGTACCTCGCTGGTCGGTGCGGGCAGCTCGCTCCGACGCAGGTGGGACAGCCGCCCGCGTACGGCGAGTTGTGGCTCCTCGCCGTCGCCCGCGTTGCCATCGACCCCGGCGAGTACATCGTCTACGCCATCACCAGCGAGGACGACGTGCCCGGCTGGCCGTACCGCACTGGCCAGTACACCGGCGGCATCCGGTCCGCCCTCGATATTGCCCGGCCGCTCGCCACCGCAGGCAACACCGTGGCCCTGCGCCACTACGCGCAGTTCGGCGTCAGCTCGACCGCGGCCGACGTCCCCCTCATCTGACGCCCAGAGGAGCCCGCATGACCCCGCAGTGGAAACGTCTGCTCGATCACGTCATGGCCGTCCCCGAGCAGGTCTACGAGGGCTGGAACGCCCGGGACGGCTGGGACAACCACACCCGCTTCGGCGTCCAGTTCGGCGAGGACGGTGTCAGCTGGTGCGTCATCTGGGACTGGTGCATGTACGCCGACGTCGGCCTCGCCGGGATCGTCCCGAAGACCGACAACGTCTCGACGTTCTCTACCTGGGCGAAGGCCCGCGGCCAGTGGTCTGAGTACCCCAGCGTGGGAGCGTGGGCCAATTTCGGCAACGGCTCGCACACCGAGCTCGTCGTCGGGTTCGACGCCACGACCGTCTACACCAAGGGCGGCAACAGTGTGAAGGCCGGCAGTACGGACGCCGGACAGGGCAACGGCGTCTGGTCCCACGCCACCGCGCGCCAGGCCAGCCGCGTGACCGGCTACTTCGCCCCCCACTTCGCCGACGGCTGCCCGCCGTCCGCCGATCCCAACGACCCTCGCGGCGGCCGCGCCCAGACCTCCTACCGCTGGCCCGGACCGGATCCGACGCCACCCACACCCTCAACTCCCCAACCCTCGGAGGCCGATATGCCCCTGAACGACGCCGACAAGGCGGCCATCACCCAGATCGTCCGGGACACCGTGCGGTCCGGGGCGCCGGCCGACCGGGACGCCTACGCGGTCGCGAACCTCTTCGCGTACGCCCTCGGTGGCCAGGTCCCGCCCGGCGGAGACGACACCGTGGCCCAGATGGCCGGTTGGCTCCACCAGACCACCCAGACCTGCATGGGCGCGGTGGTCGACGATCGGCTCGCCAACTTCGACCTGGAGAGCAAGATCGCCGCTGCAGTCGCCGGGGCCGTCGGCCCGGCCGTCGCCGCCGCGTTCGCCTCCGGCATCCAGCTCACCGTCACCCCGTCCCCGAAGGGAAACTGATCATGCGCGACTCCACCCGCCGCACCATCCGGACCACGCTGCAGACCATGCTGTCCTTCGCGGCCGCGGCCCCGCTGATCGTGGACGCCTCCGGCATCCCGCAGACCACCGTCGGGGTCGGCGCCGGCCTCGCGGTTGCGGCCGGCCTCACCCGGGTGATGGCACTCCCGGCCGTGGACCGGATGCTGCCGTCCTGGCTGCGGATGGCCCCGGCGGCTCTGACCCTGCCCGACCCGGTCGCGCCGCCGGCCTCGCCTGTCCCGCCGATCGGGACCGCGGGGTGACGAGCCCCCCGGATCCGCTCCGGGAGCTGGCCGTCGGTCTGGCCGAGCTGCGCGGTGATGTGGGCACCGGGCTGGCCGAGATCAAGGGCAGCCTGGCCCTGCTGAGGCAGAGCGACAGCCACACCGGTCAGACGATCGCCGACCACAGTGCCCAACTCGCCGACCACGACCGGCGCATCAGCGACGGGGAGCGGGAACGGGCGGCCGCCGGCGAGGTGCGCCAGGCCGACCGCCGTCGCCTCCAGGCCCTGGCCGGACTCGCAGGGGTCGCGGCCGCCGTGGCCGCTGTCGTCCCGATCGTCAACCGCTGAACACCACGCCCCCGCTCGGCTTCGGCCGGGCGGGGGCTTCGTCGTGTGCTGGGGCCTGACCGGTACGGCCTCTACGGGCTGTCGTGCGTCCACCACCAGACGCCGTCCGTATCCGGCTGGTACCAGGATCGGCCGCCGGCGTACTGGCCGTGGGGGCTGGTGAGGGCGGTGCCCGGGTCGGGGTCTGCGGTGTCAACGACGGTGCTGTACCCGTCCAGCGGGCCGCCGTGTAGCTCGACTGTCTCCCAGCGCTCCATGACGTCCATCATGCCTCGCCGTCGAGCACCTTCTTCGCAGCGTCCAGCGACGCCTGCCAGAGCTTCTGATGCTTGCCCTCAGCCCGCGCCTGCTCCCAGATCGGGTGCGTCCTGAGTGCCTCGGCTGCCGCGAGGTAGGCCTCGCGTGCGGCGTCGCCGTCGCCGCCGGCTAGGCGTACCTCGGTCATCGCCCGGTCGGCTCTCAGCGCGGCAACGTGGAGGGGCAGCAGGTCAGCGGGGAGATCAGGTGCATCGGCCATGGCGTCATCGTATGAGAGGACACGGACAGGACGTCCGCGCCCCACTAGGCTGCGACCATGACGATCAAGGCTGTCGTTTTTGATGTCGGCGAGTGCCTGGTGGATGAGACCCGGGAGTACGGGACCTGGGCCGACTGGTTGGGTGTGCCCCGGCATACCTTCGTGGCCCAGTTCGGCGCAGTGATCGCGCAGGGGCGCGACTACCGAGAGACATTCCAGGTCTTCCAGCCCGGCTTCGACCTGTACAAGGAACGGGAGAAGCGGGCGTCGGCCGGTCGGCCGGAGCACTTCGGCGAGGAAGACCTCTACCCCGACGTCCGGACCGCGTTCGCCCAGTTGCGGGCGGACGGCCTGTGGCTGGCCATCGCCGGGAACCAGACGGTTCGGGCCGGCGGGATCCTGCACGAGCTGTTTGCCGGCGACGTGGACCTGATCGGCACCTCGGACGACTGGGGCGCTAGCAAGCCGGACGCCCTGTTCTTCGAGCGCGTTGCCGAGGTGGTGCCGGCCGCGCCGGGCGAGATCCTGTACGTCGGCGACCGGCTCGACAACGACGTTCTTCCCGCAGGCCAGGCGGGGATGCGGACGGCGCTGATCCGGCGGGGGCCGTGGGGCTGGATCCAGCAGCACGACCCGGCCGCGTCCAAGGCCACTTTCCGCGTCGACTCGCTCTCGGAGCTGCCTGAGCTGATCGCGAAGTTCAACGCTGGAGTGAGCTGAGCGTCGCGGACCAGGAGTAAAGGCGGTCGTCCACTCGCCGGACGGCCGCCGAGTCCTGCCACGGGCCGAGCGCCCGCCTCGCGTCCCGTACGCGTTCCATCCCGGTGGCGTACCAGGTCACTGCCAGTTGGTCGAGCGCCTGCTCCAGCAGGGCGCAAGCGAGGTCGGGTTGCCCGGCTGCCGCCTCAACGGCGGCCAGGTCCGCGAGGATGACCGTCCGCTGTTTCCCGTCCGTGTCGGGGAGATCGGCAAGCGTCTGCTCCAAGGTGGTCCGGGCCTGGGGGATCAGTCCGGCCACCAACTCGGTGTTGCCGCGGAACGCGTGCAAGCGAACCGCCGAGAACCAGGTGAACCAGCCGGGCAACCCGACCTCACTTCCCGCAGCGAGGACGTCCTCGGCATGGCGGAGCAGGGCGAGCGCACCCCGGTGGTCGCCGCAGCGGGTAAGGCACTCGGCTTCGACCGCGTCGAGCCACGCAAGGACTTCGGCTGAGGCTGGCGCCCGCCGGGCGTAGGTGCGGGCGGCGTGCATGCGTTCGCGAGCGGCATCGAGGCGGCCGTCCCAGCCGGGCACGAACGCCGAGTGGGCGAGAATCGCAGCGCCGAGGAGGTGGTCGTCGGCCTCACCGGCCGCCTGGAGCGCGCGCACGAAGGTGGCATCGGCGGGTTGGCGCAGGTCGAAGAACTCGATGCGACCCAGCAGCAGCAGCGACTCTGCGAGGGCTGCAGCGAGGATGCGGCGGGCTACGCCGGACGTCTCGCCGAGCAGTACGGTGCCGAGGCCTGCGTGCTCGGCGACGGCCCGGTGGAGGGCGGCGGGGGCCACGGAGGCGTAGAGCCGGCGGTGGGCCTGGGTGACTATGGCGTAGTCGGCGCCCACGGTGCCGGGTTGCGTGCCGGCAGAACCGTACGGTCGGGGTAGGGCGCCGCGCAGGGGCGTAGGTGCGACGACCGCCGCCGGCGCTGCGGGCGCGGTAGGTGTGGCGGGGCGGCCCCGATTCCATGGGGCACGGAAGCCGAGGTCTTCGACTGGCTGGTGGAGGACGTGGACGAGGAGTCGCTGATAGTCCTCGCCGGGCCATGGTGGGGTGTCGGATTCCCATCGGCGGACCTGCCGAACGCTGACCTCGACGCCGCGCATGCCGAGTTGGCGGGCCGCGTCCGTGAGTGCGTCGGCGAGGGCCTGCTGTGTGGCGTAACCAGCGGCCTGGCGGGCCGCCTTGAGCGCGGTGTTGGGCACAGTGTCCTCCGCACGAGCCGATGATGAGCCAACTCTACGGTCGATGAGGACAGTTCGGGGACCTGAAAGGCCTATGGAAGCCACATGAGTCCTCTCAACGTCCCCCAAGAGTCCTCCGTAAGACCTTCAGGACGTCCGCGTGAGGGCCGACGATTAACCGTCACCTTCCAGTGGCGTCATCTTACTGACAGTGGGGGTTCGCATGCCCGAGGCGGGACCGACGCCTACCCGCGCTCAGCTCCAGGCCGAGGCGTGCATCCACTGCCGGCGCGAGGGAGGCGAGCTGATCCCCGCCGGCCACGTCTACACGTCGACTGGCCCGACCACGGCGCCGCTCGGCTGGCCGGTCGCGGCTCACCCGAAGTGCATCACCATCGAGGAGGAGGGGGCATGTTGACCGATGAACTCACCGTCGCGGTGGATGGCCACCTGGAGCCGGTCACCGCGCCGGCGCTGCAGGCGCTGGACATCCTGTGGCAGACGCTGCGCGAACTACCGATCGGCGAGTACCAGCTCCGGGCGATGGAGCGGCTGGTGGGCAGCCGCGATACGCGCGACCTGCAGAACTGGATGCACGGCGACGAGTCCACCGACTGGACCCTCGCCCTCGAAGGCGGCGACACGGCGATCGTGCGGGTGACGTACGGCGACGGGCTGACCCGTCGGCAGCGCGTCGCGGCCCGCTACCGTCCTGAGCGGGTGGAGCGTCCGGCTGGCCGCCCCGAACAGTGGGTCGTCAAGGATCTGGCGACCGGGTACCCGGCCACCAACTGGCTGCCCACCGAGGCGGCCGCCTGCGAATGGATCCGCCGCCAGGTGCAGAACGCCAACTACCAGACCGGTCCGGCGGCCAAGCGGGGCGCCGAGTGAGCGCCGTCGGCGGCACGCCGGTCGAGGCCGAGGAGCGGGTCGAGCGGGGCCTGTGCCTCGTCTGCGGGCGTTGGGTCCGCGGCAGATTCGTTCGCGACCTCACCCAGTACACCGCGGAAGTCGACCACTGCCCGCCGCTGGACGCCCCGAGGGAGGTCTCGTGATGGCCGCGGTGGATCCGTTCCTCACTTCCCTCTGGGACCAGGCCACCGCGAGCGCGGCCCACACAGACGAGCTGCTTGCCCAGGCCGGCGTCCAGCGGAGCGAGTCGGCCTCCATGGACGAGGTCGACCAGTGGGTCCGGGACGCCATCGCCACCATGGACCAGGCTCGACAGGACAACGCGCTGCGAGTCTGCGACCACCTGACCAGCATCCAGCCCATGGCGGTGCTCGCCGAGGCCCCCCGTCGAGTCGTGTGCTGGTCCTGCTACACCGAGGCCCGTGCCGTCCGGGCATGCCTGAGATGCGGCTGTCCGGCTGGCACGGCGTCACTGCTGGGCGGTGTCGAGTCGCTGGTGCGCGGCCCCGCGGTGTTGTACTCGCGGATGCTCTGCATGCCGTGTGCCTACCCTGCCAGCCCCGGTGGGACGTTCGGCAGCGGCTAGGCCACCGGCCACGCCACGATGGTGACCCCCAGCAGGAGGAGGACGCGATGGGCGGCACGGTACCCCCAAACGCACAGGGCCGGTGGCACAACCAGCGAGGCCGCGATTCCCGCGGGCCCAACCGGGCGGCGGCGCACCCCACGATGCCACCGCCGGGCGACACCCCGGCGGCAGAGGTGGAGATCACCGAGGAAGACGAGATGAACCCACAGAAGGACCCGAGCGGCGGCAGCGGAGGGATCGGCGGTCCGAAGGCCCCGCCGGCCGCGCCGAAGACCCCGCCGCCGCCGGCCGACCCGCCGCCGACCCCCGAGAAGTAGACCTCCTGGCCGGCCGTACGGCGGTACGGCCGGCCAGGTCCTACCCGTAGAACAGGCGCCAGGTCGGAACGTCGAACGCCCGTGCGATCGCAGCAAGGTCGTCAAGGCCGACGGACGTCATCCCGTGCTCGTAATGCCGGATGCTCTGCCGGTCACGCCCGATCAGCTCGGCCAGCCGCTCTTGACTCATGCCGCGCGCCCGCCGCAGGTGCCTGATCCGTTCGCCGACTGCGTGACGTTCTTGCAGTTGGTAGGCATCCGGTGGTCTTCGGGGCGGGGTCGGCACCCCTTGACGCTGACCGGTCCATGATCGAAAGTCTGCATACCAAGGTCACCAGTTGACCGTATGCATGTTCGATAGACTCGACCCACCGCAGTCCGGGGGGACTGAACGGAGCACACCCTGAGCACCTACACACTGAGCATTGAGGGCCTTACCGACGAGGCGTCGTTCGGCGAACTGCAGGACGCGATCGACGTCCTGTCCAGCACGCTGAGAGGTGCCTCTATCCAGGCCGATCGCGTGGCGGCCTATCTGTGGATGGTCGCTGCCCCTGGCGGCCTGGATCGGGTGCGCGACTTCATGGTGCGCGACGGCGAGTTCCGACTGCGCTTCACGTCAGACGGTCAGCCGTACACTGCGGTGATCCGTCAGCGTTGAAGCTCTCGTTTCGCCCACCAGTACAGCAGTTGCGGCACGGTAGTCGCACCAGCCATTGCCTTCAGCTCTCCCAAGCGGTTGGTGACGGTGCGGCGAGAGACCTCAAGCTGTGTGGCCGCCTGGTCCTGCTCAAGTCCACGCGCCAGGCACGAGAGGATCCCAACGTGGATTGGAAGGAGCTCCGACTCCTGGGTGCCTCCCCAAGGCTCAGAGTGAGCCCAGTCTCGCTCGAATGACCCACACACGAGGGCAACGAGGACCCCGTCTGTCACCACTGCCGCGCGGTCCGATGCCACCTCGGTCGAGCTCCACGGTTCCAGCACGGGCACTACGGCGACTCGACGGTCAACCACGATCGCCCGGCCGAACGTGCGGCCTGTGCGGATCTGGGCGCCGCGTTCGCTCATGGTCAGCGCCCAGCGCGCCGTTGGACCATCGGAGCGCACGCTCGGCAGGTAAATCGTGCGCATGGTGGCGCCGCGCTTCAGGACGCCGAGGTCGCGCTGGTAGGAGACAGCCAGGAGATCGGCCGGCCGCGGGCCGGTCGGCTGCGCGGTTAGGAGCTCGCGCGTGCACCTGGTGACGATCGCTTCAAGTCGTTCGTTGATCGCCCGATACCCGGTGACGATCTCGACGCCTGGCGTCATGCTGCGACCAGGGTGTGCAGCCCGGTAGGCGGATGCCATCCCCGCGAGTTGCGTTGGGAACGACTGCGCTTCAGACAGCATCCCAGCCGCCATGTGAACGAGGGATGACTGCCACTGTCGAACCGCGGCGTCAACGTCGAGTGCTTGTATCCGATCCGGGCGTCCGGGTTCCGGGGCGATGAGGCCGACGCTGATCAGCTGGTCGCGCGCAGGGCTCGGGGGTGGGCTACTTTCTGCGCCGGAGAGGATCTTCAGATAGAGATCCACTGCTTCCGGTATGAGAAACAGGCGAGCCTCACCTATGTCCGATTCCACCGATATACCCCATATGACGGCCAGTCAGAACTGCGCACGTGCGCAACTTTTCGAGCATATCGCGAGAAGGGTTGATTCAACCTCGAACAGTGCGAACACTGGTCTATCAAGGAACCCGCACCTCCGCTTCCTCAACCAATCACCCCAGACAAGTCGTGAAAGAGGTGTCCCATGCCCGCACGCAGGACCACCGCCCGAGTCCTCGCTGGCGCTCTCGCTGGCGCCGCCCTCATCGCCGGAATCGCGACTTCCGTCACAGCCGCCTCCGGCTCGCAGCAGAGCGTCGCCGACTCCGTGTGGGGCGCTGTGGCGCCGCAGCCGACCGAGACGCCGACCGCGGCCCCGGCCGCCATCACCACCCTCGACGACTCCGTCTGGGGCTGATAAATCAGCTTCGGCCGGCCGCCATACAGGCGGCCGGCCGGGCCCATGGCTCCCGTTCCTCAGTGCCCGCTTTCACCGGGCGCTGAGGAACGGGACCTCCAGGGTCGGTAGGAGACCCTCATGCTGGGAGGCTGCCGGAATCCTACCGACCTGAGATGCCGCCCCGTACCCCCCACAAGGGGGGTGCGGGGCGGCTCGCGTACGTCCCGGCGCGAAATTCTGGGGAGTTTCCGGGGAGTGGGGAGTCTCTGGGGAGGTCCAAACTGAGGACCCCCGAGGAAGTGTGGGAAATCCTGAGCAAACTGAACTCGCAGATCAGGCCACCTTTCGGGGGCCTGATCTGCAGAGCGGCGGAAGAGTCGGCCTGTACGCCGGGTTCTGTCTCCCGGGGTGCTCGCGCGGCCCGGGGAGGCGGCCATCCATCTAGGACTGCCGTTGCCGACAGCCTCGTGCGGTCTACCCGCGGACTCGGGCGAGCAGCCCTCAGTCATCCGCGCACGGCGCCCGAGGGCACCGATCTTGACCTTGCTCCAGGTGGGGTTTACCGAGCCGGCCGAGTCACCCCGGTCGCTGGTGGTCTCTTACACCACCGTTTCACCCTTACCCGCCGCCGAAGCGGTGGGCGGTCTGTTTTCTGTGGCACTGTCCCGCGGGTCACCCCGGGTGGGCGTTACCCACCACCCTGCTCTGTGGAGCCCGGACGTTCCTCGGCGGGTCAGGGACCCGTCGCGACCGCCCGGCCGGCTCTTCCGCCGTAGTGGTCATCGTAGCCGCTCGGGTGGGGCCTCCCGCACACCGGAGCGGACCGCGGGCGGCTCGCCGCCGAGGCGGGCGGCCACCCGGACGGCGGTCGCGGTCGCCCACGGGGTGGTGGTGGCCAGGCCGAGGAGGAGGATCGCGCCGCCCAGGCCCACCAGGATCCACCAGCCGGCGTGGCTGGCCGGGGCGAAGCCCGTCGCCACCGGGCCGACCACGGCCGAGGTGACGACCGTGCCGATCACCGCCACCCCCAGCGACTGGCCGATCTGGCGGCTCGTCGAGGCGACCGCCGCGGCCACCCCCGCCTGGGCGCGCGGCATGCCGGAGACGGCCGCGTTGGTGATCGGCGCGTTGACCATGCCGAAGCCGAAGCCGAACAGCGCGTACGCCACCAGCAGCAGCGCCGCCGGGGAGTCGGCGGCCAGCCCGGTCAGCAGCAGCCCGCTCGCGACCAGGCCCAGCCCGGCCGCGACCAGCGGCCCGCGCGGGCCCCGGCTGCCGACGATCCGGCCGGACAGCGGCGCGCAGACCAGCATCATCGCGGCCATCGGCAGCGTCCACAGGCCCGCCTCGAACGGGTCGTAGTGCCGGACGTTCTGCAGGTAGAGCGTGTTGAGGAAGAGGAAGCCGCCCAGGGCCGAGAAGGCGCAGACCGCGGTGACGGTGGCGCCGGTGAACGGCGCGCTGGCGAAGAACCGCGGGTCCACCAGCGGTTCGGCCACCCTCCGCTCCCACAGCGGGAAGGCGACCAGCGCGGCCAGGGCGGCCGCCGCCAGGGCGAGGATCAGCGGGGACGTCCAACCGCTGCCCGGGCCCTCGATGATGGCCGCGGTGCCGCACCCCAGCAGGACGATCATCAGCAGCTGCCCGACCGGGTCCAGCCGGCGCGGCCGGGGCGAGCGCGACTCCGGGACGTAACGGGCGGTCAGGAGCATCGCGACCACGGCGACCGGAACGTTGATCAGGAAGATCGACGGCCAGCCCGCGCCCTCCACCAGGAAGCCGCCCAGCAGCGGGCCGAGCGCCATCGAGATGCCGACCACGCCGCCCCAGACGCCGATCGCCCGGGCCCGCTCCTTCGGGTCGGTGAAGGTGTTGGTGATGATCGACATCGCCACCGGGTTCAGCATCGAACCGCCGACCGCCTGCAACGCCCGGAACGCCACCAGCCACTCCAGGCTCGGCGCCAGACTGCACAGCAGCGAGCCGAGCGCGAAGCACAGCAGCCCGGTCTGGAACACCCGGCGGCGGCCGAAGCGGTCGGCCACCGAGCCGAACAGCATCAGCAGCGAGGCCAGGACCAGGGTGTAGGCGTCGATGATCCACTGCAGCCCGGACGCCGGGGCGTCCAGGTCCCGCTGGATCGCCGGCAGGGCGATGTTCACCACGGTGTTGTCCAGGCCGACGATGAACAGGCTCAGGCAGCAGATCGCCAGGACGAGCAGTCGGCGGCGGCGCCCCGGGGCGCCGGAGGGCTGGGCTTCGGGCACGGGACCGATCCTCCCACCTGGGCGGTGCCCGGGGGCCGTGTGACGGACCGTCCGGGTGGCGGCGCCGGGGGGAGCGCCGGGGGCGCGTGGAAGCCCGGGGGGGGGTCAGACGGCGGCGAAGCGGACGGTGCGGGTGACCGGGTCGGCCTGCGTCAGCCGGACCCGGATCAGCCCGCCGAGCGGCAGCACCGCCCCGGGATCGGCGCCGTCGCAGCGGGCCCTGACGGCGGGCCGGCGCAGCTGCACGGTGCCGGCCGCGGGTCGCCGCTCGTCCACGTCGACCACCACGGCGGTGAAGTCCTCGCCCTCCCGGCCGGCCAGCAGCTCCGCCTCCACCAGGTCCACGCAGGCCCGCTCGACCTCGGCCGCGCGGCGGTCCCCGCTCGCCATCAGGCCCGGCACGGCGGGCAGCGCCTCGCGCGCCCAGTCCGGCACCTCCTCCCCCGCCGCCACCGCCGCGCACACCTCCTGCGCGAAGCGGTCCCCGAGCCGGCGCAGCGGCGCGGTGCAGTGCGCGTACGGCGCGGCGAGCGCGGCGTGGCCCGGGTCGGCCGGGGCGGGCAAGCCCCGGGACTCGTCGAAGGCGTGGTAGCCGGCGCCGCGCAGCAGGCCGGTGCACGCGTTGAGGAAGGCGGCGTCCATCGGCGCGTCCGGGTCCAGGGAGCGGATCAGCTCCGGGTACGGGAGCGTCTGCGGCCAGTCCACGTCCAGCGCGGCGGCGATCCGGCGCAGCCGCTCGTACGCGGCGGCGGGCGCGGCGGGCAGGGTGCGCAGCAGGCCGACGCCCGCGTCGAGCATCAGGTCGGCCGCGGCCAGGCCGGTGAGCAGCGAGATCTGCGCGTTCCAGCCGTCGGCGGGGCCGGGCGCGCGGTAGCCGAGGACGTAGCCGTGCAGGGTCTCCTCGACCTCCTGCTCGGGCACCGGGAGGCTGATCCCGCCCCGCGCGCGCTCCTGCTCCTCGCGCAGCCGGCCGACGGTGGCGAGCAGGGCGAGCTGCTCGTCGGCGCCGCCGAGGTCCACCGCGCGCTGGACGGCCTCGTAGTCGAGGCGGCGGTGCGAGCGGACCAGGGCGCGGCGCAGGTCGGCGAGCACCACGGCGCCGTCGGCGTCCAGGTCCAGCTGCCAGAGCAGGGCGGGCCGGGGCTCGCCGGGCAGCAGGCTGGCGGCGTCCTCGGAGATCCGGGTGGGGTGCAGCGGGACGCGGTGGTCCGGGAAGTACAGGGTCTCGACCCGGCGGCGGGCCTCGGCGTCGATGGCGCCGCCCGGGCGGACGAAGGCGGCGACGTCCGCGATGGCGTAGTACACCCGGTAGCCGCCGCCGGGGCGGTGGAGCAGGTGCATGGCCTGGTCGAGGTCGCGCGAGCCGGGCGGGTCGACGGTGAACAGCGGCAGGTCGGTGGCGTCGTGCTCGGGCAGCCGGGGGCGCTCGGCCGCTTCCTCCGCCTCGGCCAGCACCGGCTCCGGCCACTCGGTGTGGATCTCCAGGCGGGCGCGGAGTTCGGTCAGTTCGGTGTTGATCCGGGCGGAGTCGGCGGCCTTGACGCGCAGTTTTCGGCGAGGCATGCAGGCAGCGTAGGGCGAATCGGGTGATTCCGGACGGATCACCCCGCCGGACGCGCCGGGCCGCCGGTGGCACTGGACTGCCGGTGCTGTTGGGCTCAGCGCCCCAGCAGCGACTTCAGGTCCTTGCCCGCGAGCACGACGGCGTCGTCGTAGCCGCCGGTCGCCAGCCGGAGCATGAAGGCCACCGCGGCGGCCGGGTGCGGGTCGGTGTACGGCTCGCCGTTGTAGTCCGGGAACAGCAGCATCGCCTCGAAGGCGGTGCGCTTGTTCCGGTCGATCAGCGGGTGGTTGCGGGACAGGCTCTGGCCGAGGGCGGCGGCCTTGGTCCACGGGGCGCGGGCGGGGTGGGGCACGGGTGTGAGCGCTCGTAGGGTGGGGTCGAGTGGTCGTTCACGAAGGGGGTTCGGGCGATGGGTGTGGTGAAGGCGACCGGGGCGGCGGTGTCCGGGGTGTTGGCGGCGACGGGGGCGCTGCACGCGGTGTGGGCGGTGACGCCGTGGCCGCTGCGGACACCGGAGGAGTTCGCGGACACCGTGGTCGGCGCGGGCGACGGAACGCCGTCCCCGGCGGCCTGCGTCGCGGTGGCGGGGCTGCTCGGGACGGCCGCGTACCTGGTGGGGGCGGAGGCCGGGGTGCTGCCGGCGGTGGGGCCGCGGCGGCTGCGGCGGGCCGGGGTGCGGGCCGTGGCCGGGGTGATGCTGGCGCGCGGCGCCGGCGGCCTGGTGCTGTTCGGGAGGGTCGTCGAGCGGTCGGAGCGGTTCAAGCGGCTGGACACCCGGTACTACTCGCCGCTCTGCCTGGCGCTCGCGGCCGGGGCGGCCGTGGTCGCGGGGGCCGGTGGCGCCGAGTAGCCGCGGCCGGACGGGCCGCCCGGGGCGGACCGGTTTTGCGTAGGGTGGCGGGGTTCATCCGCCACAGAGTGTTGAGGAGTCCGCTGTGCTGGTGCTGTTGCCGCCTTCGGAGGGCAAGGCCGCGTCCGGGGACGGGGTGCCGGTGGCGCTCGACCGGCTGTCGCTGCCCGGGCTGACGGCCGCGCGCGGCGAGGTGCTGGACGCGCTGGTCGGTCTCTGCCGGGGTGACGAGGACACCGCCGCGGAGGTGCTGGGGCTCAGCCCCGGGCTGCGCGGCGAGATCGCCCGCAATGCCGGGCTGCCGGCGGCGGGTGCCCGTCCGGCGGGCGAGGTGTACACCGGGGTGCTGTTCGACAACCTGGGTCTGGCCACGCTGGACGCGGCCGCGTACGGCCGGGCCGAGCGGTCGCTGCTGGTCTTCTCCGGTCTGTGGGGAGCCGTGCGGATCTCCGACCGGATTCCGCCCTACCGCTGCTCGATGGGCGTGAAACTGCCCGGCCCGGGGGCGCTCGGCGCGCACTGGCGGGGCGCGATGGCGTCCGTGCTGCCGGAGGTGGCGGACGCGCTGGTGCTGGATCTGCGCAGTTCGGCGTACGCGGCGGCGTGGAAGCCGGCCGGCGAGGTGGCCTCCCGGACGGCGACCGTCCGGGTGCTCCAGGAACGCAACGGCAAGCGCACGGTCGTCAGCCACTTCAACAAGGCGACCAAGGGACGCCTGGTGCGGGACCTGCTGGTCGCGGGGATCGAGCCGAAGACGCCGGGCGAGCTGCTGGACGCGCTGCGGGGCCTGGGGCACCGGGTGGAGCTCGCCGCCGAAGGCACGGCGCGCAAGCCGTGGCAGCTGGACGTGGTGGTCACCGAGGTGCACTGAGCCCGGCTCCGGGGGGCGCCCCCCGGAGCCGGGCGTTCAGCCCCGGGCGTTCAGCCCCGGGCGTTCAGCCCCGGGCGTTCAGCCCCGGGCGTTCAGCCCCGGGCGTTCAGCGCAGGTGCGAGGTGTCGTTGAGCAGCCGCAGCGAGGCGTTGCCGTCCGCGTAGTACTGGACGGCGCAGAACGAGGCGGCGGACAGCTCCATCCGGTACAGCGCGTCCGGCGGGGCGCCGAGCGCCAGCCGGACCAGCGTCTTGATCGGGCTGACGTGGGAGACCACCAGCACCGTCCTGCCGGGATGCCGGGCGATGATCTTGTCCCTGGCGACGCCGGCCCGGTGGGTGAGCGTGGTGAAGCTCTCCGTGCTGCCGGTGGGCTTGGCCTTCGCCGAGCCGAGCCAGGCCGCCAGGTCCTCCGGGTGGCGCTCCTGCACCTCGGCGAAGGTCAGGCCCTCCCAGTCGCCGAAGTCGACCTCGCGCAGCCCGTCCTCGTACCGGACCTCCAGGCCGAGCCGGGCGGCGACGATCTCGGCGGTCTCCCGGGTGCGGCGCATCGGCGAGGCCACCACGGCCTGGATGCTGCCGCGGGCGGCCAGCTCCTCGGCGGCCCGCGCGGCCTGCCAGCGGCCCTTGTCGGACAGTTCCGGGTCGCTGCCGCCGCTGCCGGAGAAGCGCTTCTGCGGGGTCAGCGCGGTCTCGCCGTGGCGGAGCAGGACGAAGGTGGTCGGGGTGCCGAGGTCGGCGGGGGCGGCCCAGCCGGCCTTGGGGGCGGCGGTCTCCAGCGGCGGCTCGTCCACCACCGCGGCGGCCCGCGGCCGGGGCTCCCACTGGCGGCCGGCCTTGCCCGCGTCCATCGCCTCGTTGGCGAGCCGGTCGGCGTCCTTGTTCCGCTCGCGCGGGATCCAGGTGTACGTCACCCGGGCGCGCGGGAGGATCGTGCGGGCCTCGGCGGCGAGCGGCTGCATGTCGGGGTGCTTGATCTTCCAGCGCCCGGACATCTGCTCGACGACCAGCTTGGAGTCCATCCGGACGTCCACCGAGGCGTCCGGGTCGAGCTCCCGGGCCGCCTTGAGGCCGGCGATCAGGCCCTTGTACTCGGCCACGTTGTTGGTGGCGTGGCCGATGAACTCGGCGGCCTCGGCGATGATCTGCCCGGTGTCGCCGTCCCGGACCACCGCGCCGTAGCCGGCCGGCCCCGGGTTGCCCCGGGACCCGCCGTCCGCCTCGACGATGAAGCGAGCCGCCACCGGGTCAGGCGCCCGAATCGGCGGTGCGGACCAGGATCCGCGAGCAGTTCTCGCAGCGGACCACCTTGTCGGCCGGCTCGGCCTTGATGGCGTTGAACTCGGTGATGGAGAACTCGGTGCGGCAGCCCTCGCAGCGGCGCTGGTAGAGGCGGGCCGCGCCGACGCCGCCCTGCGTCTGGCGCAGCTTGGTGTAGACCTTCAGCAGGTCGGCGGGGACGACGGCGGCGACGGTCTCGCGGTCCCGCTTGACCTTGTCGGCCTCGGTGTCGATCTCGGCGAAGGCGGCGTCCCGGCGGGTCTCGGCCTCGGTGAGGACGACGGTGGAGTGCTGGAGGCGCGCGGTCAGCTCGGTGACCCGGGTCTGGGCGCTCTCCAGCCGCTCCATGACCTCCAGCACGATCTCCTCCAGGTCGCCCTGGCGCTTGGCCAGCGAACCGATCTCGTGCTGGAGGTTCTCCAGGTCCTTCGGCGAGGTGATCGCGCCGGAGTCCAGGCGCTGCTGGTTGCGGGCGGCCCGGGCGCGGACCTGCTCCACGTCCTGCTCGGCCTTGGTCAGCTCGCGCGTGGTGTCGCCCTGCTGGGCCTCGGCGGCGACCACCAGGTCCTTGAGCGCGGTGTGGTCGGCGGAGGCCTTCTCGATCTCGGCGTGCTCGGGCAGGCTCCGGCGCCGGTGGGCCAGCTGGTCGAGCTTCGAGTCGAAGGCCTGGAGGTCGAGCAGGCGGATCTGGTCGGCGGGCGCGGCGTTCAAGGGGAAGGCTCCTGTGAATCGGGTCAGGCGGTGAAGGACATGGGGGCGTGCGCGGTCCACGGGTCGGTGACCCGGTGGGAGACCTTGGTCTCCACGGCCCAGCCGCGCTGGTCGGCGGCGGCGTGCAGGGCCCGCTCGGCCAGGGCGAGCCAGGGCCACTCGGTGGCCCAGTGCGCGGCGTCGACCAGGGCGACCGGCGCCGCCTCGGCGGCCTCGGACGCGGGGTGGTGGCGCAGGTCGGCGGTGAGGTAGGCGTCCACCCCGGCCGCCCGCACCTCGGCGAAGAAGCTGTCGCCCGAGCCGCCGCACACCGCGACCCGGCTCACCAGCCGGTCCGGGTCGCCGGAGACCCGGACGCCCGTGGCGGTGGCCGGCAGGCCCTCGGCCACCTGCGCGGCGAAGGCCGACAGGGGCAGCGGGGGCTCCAGCAGGCCGATCCGGCCGGTGCCGCGGCGGCCCAGCGGGTCGGTCGGGTCCGGCACCAGCGGGCCGGTCACCCGCAGGCCCACGGCCTCGGCGAGCGCGTCCGAGACGCCGGGGTCGGCGTGATCGGCGTTGGTGTGCGCGACGTGCAGGGCGATGCCGTTGCTGATCAGCGTGTGCACCACCCGGCCCTTGAAGGTGGTCGCGGCGACGCTGGTGGTGCCGCGCAGATAGAGGGGGTGGTGGGTGACCACCAGGTCGGCGCCCCACTCGACGGCCTCGTCGACGACCGCCTGCACGGGGTCGACGGCGAACAGCACGCGGCCGACCTCGGCCCGGGGGTCTCCGCAGACCAGGCCGACGGCGTCCCAGGCCTCCGCCCACTGCGGCGGGTAGACCTCTTCGAGCGCGGTGATGACGTCGGACAGTTTCGGCACCTGTCGAGACTACCGTGCGCGCGGGGGCGGTCGGGCCTCGGCCGTTCGGCGACCTGGACGGCGGCGGGGCGGCAGTGCGGCGGGGATGGCGGCGGGTGTGCGGCGGCGGCGAGGTGGCGGCGCGGCTCGGACACGGGTGCCGATGGCGTACGGACGCGCGTCAACCTGTGGCGGGGGCGCCCGGGAGGGGCCGGCGCCGGTCGCACGCGCCCGTGCGCCCGGCGCCCACTGCTCACACGGGAGCCCTCGCACGAATTCGAAACCGCCTCCTGATCACCCTTACGAGTGAAGTGACCGGCTCTACGTTGAGCCACTCCCGCCTCGAAAGTAACTTCAGTCCTGCGAACGGGAGTTGCCCCGACAGTTGCCCCGACCGGGGGTCGGGAAGGCGCTCCGCCGGACACGGGCCCTGGCGAGACCGGGCCCGGGGCGGGCGCGGCCGGGGCCCCCGCCCCAGGCGCGGCACCGCCGTACCAGGGCGGTGCGCCGCACCGGGGCGGCACTCCCGTTCAGGGGCGGCACTCCCGCTCCTTCCGAGGAAGCCGATCAGGCCGGGCCGCACGCCCGGGTGCCGGAGCAGCGGGCACCCGCGGGCGGCGGACGAGACGAAGGGATGTGGTGGCGAATGGCGGCGGGCACATCGCTGCGTACGGCCGGGGGCGGGGAATCGGCGGGCCACGGGCCGGATGCGGCCGGACCGTGGCCGGAGACGACGCGGGCGGCGCTGGCGGACGCCGGCGGCCGGGGAGGCGGCGGCGACTGGGAGGTCACCGCCGGGGGCTTCTGGTGCACGGCCAGGCCGCCCGCGTCGGCTCCACTCCCGGAGCAGGGCTGGAAGCTCCACGTCAGCGCGGCCTCGGCGGTCGGCGAAGCGGTGCTCGCGGCCGTCGTACGGGCTCTCGCCGACGACCCGTGCCCGTTCAAGTTCGCCGCCGGGGAGCAGCGGCTGCGCGAACTCAACTCCCGTAACAGCGATCGGGGTTCGGCGGGCAAGTTCATCACCGTCTACCCGGCCGACGACGCCCAGTTCCGGCGGCTGGCCGCCGGACTCGACCGGGCCACCGCCGGACTGCCCGGGCCCGTCGTGCTCTCCGACCGCCCCTACCGGCCCGGCAGCCTGGTCCACTACCGGTACGGCGCCTTCGCGGCCCGCGCCGAGCTCGGCCACGACGGGGAGTACCGCTCCGTCCTGCACGGGCCGGACGGCGAACGGGCCGAGGACGTGCGCGGAGCCTCCTACCGGGCGCCGTCCTGGGCCCGGGACCCGCTGGTGGCCGGTGCGGCCCGGCCGGGGGCGAAGCGCGGCGCGGGCGTGCTGCTCGCCGAGCGGTACGCGATCACCGCCGCCGTACGGCACAGCACCAAGGGCGGGGTCTTCCTCGGCCGGGAGGCCGCGAGCGGCGTCGAGGTCGTGGTCAAGCAGGCCCGCGCACACATCGAGGTCGACCGGGCCGGCACCGACGCCCGCGACGCCCTGCGGCACGAGGCCGCCCTGCTGACCCGGCTGGACGGGCAGGGCCTGGCACCCCACCCGATCGAACTGATCGAACGGGACGACTCCGTCTTCCTCGTGCAGGAACGGATCGCCGGACAGCCGCTCGGCGCGTGGGTCGCCGCCCGGCTGCGGCGCGACGGCAGCCCCGACGTCGACTGGGCCGAAGCCGGACCGGTCGCGCACGCCCTCCTCGACCTCGTCGAGCAGGTGCACGCCCAAGGGCTCGTCCTGCGCGACCTCTCCCCCGGCAACGTGATGGTCCGCCCCGACGGCCGCCTCCGGCTCGTCGACCTCGAACTCGCCGCCGAAACCGGCCGCCCCGCCGGCTCCGCCGGCACCCCCGGCTACCGCGCCCCCGAACAGGGGCCCGGCCGGCTCGGCCTCGTCCACGACGGCACCTGCGTCGCCGACCCGGCCGTCGACCTGTACGCCCTCGGCGGCCTGCTCTTCCTCCTCGCCACCGGCCACGACCCGCTGCTCCCGGACGACCTCCCCCGGGCCCGCCCGGTCACCGAGCGCCTCGGCCGCTGGCTCACCCTCGCCGCCCGCACCGGCACCACCGCCCGCCGCCTCGCCCCCGCCGTCCTCGGCCTCCGGGCCGAACAGCCGGGGCAGCGCTGGAGCCTCGCCCGGGTCAGGGCGGAACTCGCGGGCGGAGCCACCGCGGGCGCCCGGCGCAGCGGAGACACGCACCCGGACCCGGCCGACGGCGGCGGAACCCCTGGTGCCGTGCACGGCCACGAGACCATCGCCGCCGTCACTCCCCTGTGGCAGGCACCGAACCGGCGGACCACGCACACCGGGCGCCCCGACGGCCCGCATGCCGCCGGCCCGACCGGCGCCGCCGCCACCGCACCCCCGCAGCGAGCCGCCGACAGCAGCGCCGCGCCCGCCGGGGCCGGTGCCATCCGGGCCGCCGCCGCTCCGCCGTGGCGCGCCGCGGCCCACCGGGCCACGCCCGCCGAGCACTCCGGCGACGCCCACGACGACCGTTCCGCGACCGATGCGACCACCACGACCGGCGGCCCCCGGGCTGCCGTCCGACCCGACGGCACCGCTCCGGACGCCGCCTGCCGCGCGTCGGCCGGCCTCCTCGACCGGGTGCTGTGCGACGGCCTGCGGCAGCTGGCCGTCACGGCCACGCCGCTGCGGCGGGACCGGTTGTGGCCGGTCGTGCCCGCCGGGGAGCGGACGGATCCGTGCAATGTGCAGCACGGCGCCGCCGGGGTGCTGGCGGTGCTGGCGCGGGCGGTGGCGGCGGAGGGCCTGCCGGGCGGGGTGCGCGCGGAGGCCGCGCGGACGGCCCGGACGGCCGCCGGGTGGATCGAACGGCGCCTGGCCGCCGAGCCGGTGGTGCTGCCCGGGCTGCACTTCGGGCGGTCGGGGACGGCCTGGGCGCTGTTGGACGCCGCCCGGGCGCTGGGCGACGAGGGGCTGGCCGTTCGGGCCGCCGCGCTCGCCCGGCGGATCCCCGTCGAGTGGCCCAACCCCGATGTCTGCCACGGCGCGGCCGGCTCCGGGTTCACCCAACTCCGCTTTGCCGCCGAAGGCTTCACCGCCGAAGCCGCCGATGACCCGGCCTTCCTCGACCGCGCCGCCCACTGCGGCCACGCCCTGCTCGCCGCCGCCCGGCGCGAGCCGTACGGGCGGGTGTGGCCGGTGCCGGCGGACTTCGACTCGGCGCTCGCCGGGATCACCCATCTCGGCTTCGCGCACGGCGTGGCCGGTGTGGGCGCCTTCCTGCTGGCCGCCGCCGAGGCGACCGGTGACCGCGACCTGCTGGCCGGCGCCGTCGAGGCCGGGCGCACGCTCGCCGCGACCGTCCGCTGGGACGCGCCGCGCGAGAGCGCCTGGTGGCCGCAGAGCGCGGGCGATCCGGACCGCGTCCGGCTGGCGCACTGGTGCAGCGGCTCGTCCGGCGTGGGCACCTTCCTGCTGCGCCTCTGGCGGGCCACCGGCGACGCCACCGCGCACGGGCTGGCGCTGGCCGCCGGGCGGGCCGTACTGGCCGGGCGCTGGCACGGCGGGGTGAGCGCCTGCCACGGACTGGCCGGCGACGGCGAGTACCTGCTCGACCTCGCCGAAGTCGCCGACGATCCGGAATTCCGTTCCGGCGCCGAGGAGTTGGCACAACTGATCGCTGCCCGGTCGGCGCTGCGGGGCGGCCTGCTGGTGCTGCCGGACGAGACCGGGACGGGCTGCGCGGCCGGCTACGGCACCGGCGCGGCGGGCGCGCTGGCCTTCCTGCTGCGGCTTCGGCACGGCGGCCCCCGGCTCTGGGTGGATCCGGTGCCGCCCGCCGTGCGCCGGCTCCAGGGCTCGGGCAGCGGGGTGAGCGGGGCATGAACGTGGCCACCCGGACCGTCGCGCAGGCGCTGCGCCGGCTGAGCTTCACCTTCTCCGCCGACGGCGGTCACGCCGCCTGCCTCGCCTCGGCCGCCGACGGCGGCTGGTACGTGGAGAGTTGGCGGCTGCCCTCGGACGGCGGGCCGGCCACCCCGCTGGCGTTGCCGCTGTCCGGCAACCGGTCGGAGAGCCTGCGTTCGCAACTGGTCGCGCTGCCGGACGGCTCGGTGCTGGTCTGCCGGCACGACGGCGAGCGGCACGACCTGGTCCGCCTCTCGTACGGCGAGAACGGCGCCGTGGAGCAGCAGATGGCCACGATCCGGATGCCCGGGCTGCGGCTGCTGCCGGTCCCGACGCCCCACGGCGCCGGTCCTCGGACGCCGGTGGCGCTCGCCCTCGGGACGGACACCCGCCCGGCGACCACCGTCTGGCTGGTGCGGACGGACGGCAGCGAGCCCGAACGGGTCGCCGAGATCACGGGGTTGCACGGCGGCGGCGCCTGGCTGGACAGCGCCGGGGCGCTGCTGGCGCTGGACCGGGTGAACGCGGGGCTCGTCCGCACCGTGGTGCTGGACCTGCGCAGCGGCACGACCACCCCGTTGCTGGAGATCGGCGAGCGCAGCAACGACCGGCTGGTGCTGTTCGACCCGGACAGCCGGTTCGCGATGGTGCGCAGCGACGCGCCGGGCACCGACCGGCTCGGCTGGGGCGTGCTGGGCGGCGGCGAACCGCTGCGGTTCCCGGAGTGCCTGCACGTCGCGGGCATGTTCCTGCGGCCGGTCGCGCTGCGGCGGACGGCGGACGGCCCGCAGGTGGCGGTGCAGGTCGACCACGGCGCCGGCTCCGCGCTCGCCCTGTGGCGGGCCGCCGCCGGCCGGCTGGACCAGCTGCCGGTGCCGCCCGGCCGGCTCGGCGCGGTCGGCCACTGGGGCGGGGCGGCGCTGCGGCTTCCGTACTCCTCACCCGACCACCCGGCGGCGCTGGCCGCCCTGGACGTGGACGCGCTGCTGGCGCACGGCCCGGCGAAGGCCGGGTCCGGCCCGATGCCGATGCCGTTGCCGCTGCAACTGGCGCCGCTGGGCTCCGGCCTGCCCGGCCCGTGGCGGGACACCGTGCTGCCCTGGCAGCCCGGCGGTCCGCGCACTCCCCGCACCCAGCCGCCGGGTTGGCGGGTGGACGGCAGCACCGCGCCCGGGGACGGCGGCCGCTGGCAGCCCGCACAGAGCCTCGAACTCGCCGGTCCGGCCGGGCCGTTGGAGGCCGTGGTGTACGGCGGGGACACCTGGCTGAGCAGCCCGCACCTGGTGCTGGCGCTGCACGGTGGCCCGGCGGACGCCTGGCGGCTGGAGTTCGACCCGGCCCTTCAGCGGATGGCCGCCGAGGGCCTGGCCGTGATCGCGCCGAACCAGCGCGGCTCCACCGGCTACGGGGTGGCGCACGCGATGGCCATCCGGGGCGCCTGGGGCGGGCCCGACCTGGACGACGTGCTGTACCTGCTGGACGGCATCGCCGGCCAGCGCGCGGCACTCGGGCTGGAGCCGCCGGCCCTGTTCGGGGTCAGCTACGGCGCGTTCCTGGCGCTGCTGGCGGCCGCGCACGCGCCGTCCGAGCAGGTGTCCCGCTGCGCGGTGGTCGCACCGTTCCTGTCCGGTGCCCGGCTGCTGGCCGAAGCGGCACCCCCCGTACGGGCGTTGACCACCCGGCTGGCCGGCGACGAACCGATCACCGACGCCCGCGGCCCGCGCGACGTCCTCCAGCTGGCGCACCGGTTGAGCGCCCCGCTGCTGGTGGTGCACGGCAACCGGGACGAGGTCGTGCCGGTGAGCCAGTCCCGTTCGCTGCGGCACGAGTTGCTGCGGATCGGCCGGGTCGAGGGCGCGGACTTCCGGTACGTCGAGGCGGCCGGATCGGGCCACGAGGTGCTCGCCGAGGAGGGCGCGGCCGTGCTGCACGAGCTGCTGGCCGCGTTCCTGCGGACCGGCCGACCGGGCTGACCGGAGCCCCGACACCTCGGTACGTCGACTCCTCGACACCTCGACACCTCAGGAAATCGGCACCTCGACTCCTCGACACCTCAGGACGTCGACACCTCACCACACAGACTCCCGGGCCCGACGCGGCCCGGGGCACCACCCCCGCGCGGCGGACCGAGCCGCCCGGGGGCGACACCCGATGCCCGCAGGCAGATCGCGGCGGGCGTAGTTCCAGGGGAGGAACCCGATCATGGAGAACATGGTGGACTTCGAGACCGACCTCGCGGCGCTGCAGGACCTGCCGGAGACCGAGTCCGTCGAGCTGACCGGCCACGGCGCCGGCTGCCAGTACACCTGCCTCATCCTCACCTGCCTGATCTTCACCAACAGCTGATCCAGGCGGTGAGCCGTGGGTGCCGTCCCCGCCTGTCCGGACAGGCGGGGACGGCACCGTCCGTTTCCCCGCACATGCCCGACCCCCGACCCGACGTCCCGACGGGAGCTCCGACTTGCCCCGCCGCCCCACCGACTTGCCCCGCCGCCCCACCGGCTGGACCCTCGCACTCGGCATCGCCCTGCCGGTCGGGGCCGCCACCACGCTCGCCCTGCCCGCCGCCCTCGCCGCGGCCGTCGACGCCGCCCTGGGCCACCGGCCCGAGTCCGGCGCCTTCGTGCGGCTCGCCCTCGTCCTGGGCGTGGCCGCCGCGGCCGACGCCACCGCCGCCGCGGCCGCCCCGGCCTGCTCCGCCGAGGCCACCGCCGCCCTGCGCGGGCGCCTCGTCCGCCACCTGCTCGCCCTCGGAGCCGGCGGCCGGCTCCGCCACGGACCACCGCCCGGCGACCTCGCCGCCCGCCTGCTGGGCTCGGCCGGCGACGCGGGCGGCCGGCTGCCCGCCGTCCTCGGCGCGGCCACGGCGCTGCTCACGTCGGCGGGCGCGATCGTCGGGCTCGGGCTGCTGTCACCGTGGCTGGCGCTCGCCTACTTCGCGGGCGTCGTCCCCGGCGTGGTGCTGATCCGGCTCTTCCTGCGCGAGGCCGGGCCGGTGTTCGCCCGCTACCAGGAGGTCCAGGCCGACCTTGCCGCCCGGCTCGGCGGCGCCCTCACCGGACTGCGCAGCATCCACGCCGCCGGCGCCGAACAGCGTGAGGCGGCACGGGTGTTGGCGCCGCTACCGGACCTGTCCGCCGCCGGGCACGCGCTCTGGGCGGCGCAGCGGCGCACCGCCTGGCAGGCCACCCTGCTGATCGCGGTGGTCGAGGTCGCGGTGCTCGCCACCGCCGGGGCGCTCCTCGCCGACGGCACCAAGACCCCCGGCGCCCTGGCCCCCGGGGCGCTCGCCGCCGCGGCCGGCTGGGCGGCCCTCGGCGCCGGGCTCTTCGAGCAGGTCGAGGCGCTGGTAGCGGTGGTGCACGCCCGCGCCGGGCAGGCCCGGGCCGACGAACTGCTGGCCGTCCGCCCGGCCGAACCCGGCCTGACGGCCCTCCCCGCCGGCGGCTACGGGGAGGTCGTCCTGCGCGGCGTGGTGGTGCGCGACGGCGACCGGGTGCTGCTCGGCCCGCTCGACCTGACGATCCCCGGCGGCCGCACGGTCGCGCTGGTGGGACGCTCCGGCTCCGGCAAGTCCCTGCTGGCCGCGCTGCCCGGGCGGCTGCGCGACCCCGACGAGGGCGCCGTACTGATCGACGGCGTCCCGGTGGACGCGCTGGCCCCGTCCGAACTGCGGCACGCGGTCGGCTACGCCTTCGCCCGGCCCGCCCTGATCGGCCGTACGGTCCGCGACGCGCTGGCCGGCGCCGGCCCCGCCGAGGCGGCGGCCGCCCGCGCGGACGGCTTCCTCCAGCGGTTGCCCCGGGGCTGGGACACCCCGCTCGACGAACTCCGGCTCTCCGGCGGCGAACTGCAACGCCTCGGCCTGGCCCGGCTCCTGGCCCAGCCCGCCCGGGTCGTCGTCCTCGACGACGCCACCTCGGGCCTGGACCTCGCCACCGAGTACCTGGTGACCGAGGCCCTCGACCGCGCCACCCTCGGCCGCACCCGGCTGGTGGTCGCCCACCGCGCCGGCGTCGCCGCCCGCGCCGACCTCGTCGCCTGGCTCGACGCCGGCCGCCTGCGCGCCCTCGCCCCGCACGCCGCCCTCCTCGCCGACCCCGACTACCGCGCCACCCTGTCGGACACCGCCCTCCAGACGGCCGCCGCCTGATGGCCCGCCACCGCACCCCGTCCGACGGCGGCGCGGGACGTCGGCCCGCTCGACTTCCCGTACACCCGCCGACCCCGGCGCCGCCCGGCACGAGAAGTCGGCATCGCCGACGTGCCGCACCACGGCCCGCAACGACCGGGGCCCCGCGTCGGCCCGGCGCGGGCCGACCGCCCGGCACCGGAGGTCGGCGTCGTCGACTTCCCGCGTCCGCCTCCCCCGGGTGGGTGCTGCTGTTCCGGCAGCTGGCCGTCACGCGCGGGCCGCTGCTCCGGCTGCTCGGGTGGTCCGGGGCGGAGGCGCTGCCGCCGCTGCTGTCCGGGCTGCTCGTCTCGACCGCCGTCGACCGGGGGTTCCTGGCCGGGCGGCCGGGGGCCGGGGTGGCCTGGCTGGCCGGGTTCGGCGCCGCGATGGCCGTCCGGGCGTACGCGGCGCGGGCCGGGTTCCCGCACCTGGCGGGGGTGGTGGAGCCGTTGCGGGACGCCCTGGTCGAGCGGGTGGTCCACAGCGCGCTCGCCCGGCCGTCGGCGGATCCGGCCGAGGTCGCCCGGCTCACCGAACAGGTCGAGTCCGCGCGGCAGTTGACCGCCACCCTGCTGCGCACCCTGCGCGGCGTCGGGGTCACCCTGGTCGCCGCCCTGGCCGGTCTGGCGCTGCTGGCGCCCGTCGTCCTGCCGCTGGTCCTGCTGCCGCTGCTCGCCGCCGGGTTCCTCTTCGCCCGTCTGCTGCGCCCGCTAGTGGCGCGGCGGCACGCGGTCGTGCTCGCCGAGGAGCGGCTGGCCGCCGAGGCGGGGCGGGCGCTGCACGGGTTGCGCGACGTGCAGGCCACGGGCACCCGGGAGCAGGTCGCCGAGGCACTGACCGGGGCCGCCCGGGCGAGCGCCACCGCCTCCCGCGCCCTGGGCCGGGCCTCGGCCCTGCGCGCGCTGGTCGTGGCCCTCGGCGGTCGGCTGCCCGTCCTGGCCGTCCTCGCCGCCGCGCCGTGGCTGCTCGCCCGCGAGGCCCTGACCCCCGGCGAACTGCTCGGCGTCGCGACCTATCTGCTGCAGCAACTCGACCCGGCGGTGCGGACGTTGGCGGGTACGGTCGGCGGCTGGCTACTCAACCTCGCCGTCGTCCTGGACCGCCTGGCGGCCACCACGATCGACCCTCCGGCGGACACCACCCCCAGCGCGCTGCCGGGGAGAGCCCCGGGGCAGGAGCCGGAGGTACGGGTCAGCGGGTTGAGGTACGGGCACGGCGGGGCCGGGGCGCCGGTGCTGGAGGGGCTGGAGTTCGGGTTCGCGCCCGGGGAGCACGTGGCCGTGGTGGGGGTGAGCGGGGCGGGGAAGTCGACGCTGGCGGCCCTGCTGGCCGGGGTGCTGGCGCCGACGGGCGGGGCCGTCTCGGTGGGCGGGGTGCGGCCGGACGGGCTGGCGGGGGCCGCGCGGGCACGGCTGGTGGCGTTGGTGCCGCAGGAGGCGTACGTGTTCCCGGGGCCGGTGCGGTCCAATCTGACCTGGCTCTCCCCGGAGGCCACGGAGGAGCAACTCGCCCGTGCCGTCCGCGTACTGGGGGCCGATCAGGTGGTCGCGCGGCTGGGCGGCCCGGAGGCCGTCCTGCGCGATCCGGGCGTGCTGTCGGGCGGGGAGCGGCAGTTGCTCGCGCTGGTGCGGACGTATCTGTCGCCGGCGCCGGTCGTGGTGCTGGACGAGGCGACCTGCCATCTGGACCCGCGTGCGGAGGAGCGGGTCGAGCGGGCGTTCGCCGCCCGGCCAGGGACTCTCGTCGTGGTCGCGCACCGGATCAGTTCGGCCCTGCGCGCGGACCGGGTGCTGCTGCTGGACGGCGGGCGGGGGGTGCTCGCCCGGCACGGCGATCTTCAGGTGCTGTCCCCGCTGTACCGCGAGTTGGTCGGTCACTGGCTGGGTTCGACGGCGGGTCGCGCGTCATGATCTCGATAGGATCTCGTCCGTTCCGGCCGTTATGGTGGCCGGGGCACGGGCCGCGATCACCGGCTGTGGCGCGTACCGAGCGCCCGATCGGGGACCCGACCGCGCGCCGCCAAGCGCCGGCCGGGCGCCGATGACCTGCACCCTCCGCACGGAAAAGACGATTTCTGATGTCCGACACCCTCACCGACACCACCGGACCCGCGGCCAACGGGACCGACGCCGACGAGAGCGCCGCCGGGGACACCTCGTCGCACGGCCGGCACCGGGGCCGTTCCGCCGCCGACGACAAGCCCGAGGCCGACCCGCACGGCCGGCACCGCGCCGCGGCGGGCCGGGGCTGAGCACACCCGCACCGGAAGGGCCCGTCGGGGGGAGCACCCTCGGCGGGCCCTCGTCGCGTTCGGGCGGGGCCCGCGGCTCAGCGCCCCAGTGTCACGACCGTGCGCAGCGCCTCGCCGCTGCGCATCTGGGCGATCGCCTCGTTGACGTCCGACAGGTCGACGCGGTGGCTGATCATGCCGTCGAGGTCGATCCGCCCGGCCCGCCACAGGTCGACGACCAGGGCGATGGTGCGGGCCACCGGCGCCCCGCCGTAGAGCGAGGGCAGCAGGCGCTTCTCGTTGAAGAACAGCTCGCCCATGGTGAACTGCGCGAGGTCGTCCTGCGCGCCGGCGCCGATCACCACGACCGCGCCGCCGCGCCGGGCCGCGTCGTAGCCGGCCCGGACGGTGGCGGACCGGCCGACGGCCTCGAAGACGTAGTCGAAGCCGCCCCCGGGCAGGCCCTTCGCCGTCGCCCTGAGGTCCTCGGGGGCGATCGCCTCGGTCGCGCCGAAGGCCAGTGCCCGCTCGCGGCGCGAGACGACCGGGTCGACGACGGTGATCCGGGCGGCGCCGCAGACCCGGGCGCCCTGCACGGCGGCGACCCCGACCCCGCCCGCGCCGATCACCGCGACGGAGGCGCCGGGTTCGACCCGGGCGGTGTTGACGGCGGCGCCGACGCCCGTGGTCACCCCGCAGCCGATCAGCGCGGCGGCCTCGTACGGCAGGTCGGCGGGCACCTTGATGACGGCGTCCGCGGCGACCACGACCTCCTCGGCGAACGCCCCGGTGCCGTAGAACCCGGAGGCCTCGACCGCCGCGCCGCCGTCCTCGAAGCGGAAGCCGGGCGCGCCGAGCCGCCGCAGGCTGGCGATGCACAGGTGGCCGCGGCCCCGCTCGCAGTGCGCGCAGCGGCCGCAGGGCGCCATCCAGCAGAGCACCACGCGGTCGCCGGGGGCGAGGCCGGCCACGCCCCCACCGACCTCCACGACCTCCCCGGCGCCCTCGTGCCCGGGGACGAACGGCGCGGGCTGCGGCAGGACGCCGCTCATCGCCGAGAGGTCGGAGTGGCAGAGACTGGCAGCGCGCATCCGGACCCGTACGGCGCCCGGCCCGAAGCCGACGGCCGTCACGTCCTCCCGGACGTCAAGGGTCTCCTGGCCGGTCTTGTGCAGGACGGCTGCGCGCATGGGGCTGCTCCCGGTGTGCCTCGTGTGCTCGGTTCTCCACGGTCGGGCCCGATTCTGACACGGGCGACCCGACCCGACTAGAACACGTTCCAGGGCCGCTGTGGTCCGCCCCTCTACCGTCGAGTAGGGTCCGGGGCGAACGCGTTCGCGCACGTCCCGAGCCCGAGGAGCACCGTCATGTCCGACCTGCTGGAGAGTGTCCGCCCGGCGGCCGAGGTGCTGGCGGCGTTCGAGGCGGCCACCGGGTTCATGCCGCTGGACGAGGGGCTGGCGCTGTACGCGGCGGCGGTGACGGCGGCGCGGCGCACCGGGCTGCCGGTGCTGGAGATCGGCACCTACTGCGGTCGCTCGGCGGTCCTGCTGGCGGCGGCCGCCCGGGAGACCGGGACGACCGCGCTGACGGTGGACCACCACCGCGGCTCGGAGGAGCAGCAGCCCGGCTGGGAGTACCACGACCCGACGCTGGTGGACCCGGAGGTGGGGCTGATGGACACCCTGCCGCGGTTCCGCCGGACGCTGCACGCCGCCGGGCTGGAGGAGCACGTGGTGGCGCTGGTGGGCCGCTCGCCGCGGATCGCGGCGCTGTGGGGCCGGCCGCTGGCCCTGGTGTTCATCGACGGCGGGCACACCGACGAGCACGCGACCGGCGACTACGAGGGCTGGGCCCCGCACCTGGCGCCGGACGGGCTGCTGGTGGTGCACGACGTGTTCCCGGACCCGGCGGACGGCGGCCAGGCCCCGTACCGGGTGTACCTGCGGGCGCTGGCCGAGGGCTTCGAGGAGGTCTCGGTGACGGGCTCGCTGCGCGTCCTGCGCCGGACCGCCGCGAGCTAGCGCTAGCCGCTCACCACCCGCCGCCCACCGCCCGATCCGCCGAGCGGCCCCACAGTCCTGCACGGATGCTCTAACGTCGTGCCGGAGCTGTCGGGCGGAGGTTCGAACGGTACGGTGTCCGCGCAGCACCAGGCAGAGCATCGGCGGACGGTGGGGGCTAGCGGCACATGACGGACCAGCACAACACCGCTCCGGCAGTCTGGGACCCCACCGCGCGCGGCGGCGCGGGCGGCTGGGTGCGCGGCCCGCAGCGACCCGCCGAGCCCACCCCGGCGCAGCCCGCCCCCGCCCAGCCCGCCGCACCGCGCCCCGGGGCCGCACCGCAGGACGGGGCCGCGCTGCCGCCCGGCACCGGCGCCGTCGGGGACCAGGGCCCACCGCTGGGTGCCCGCCCGTACCTGGCCGCCCCGAAGCCGCCGTCCGTGCCGCCGCCGGCGCCGTTCCCCTCCCACGCGTCCGCGCAGACCCCGGGGCCCGGCTACGTGTCCGGCGAGGCCCCCGGCCCCGGCTACGTGTACCCGCCGCAGCCGCCCGCCGGCCCGCAGCAGCCCCCGTACGTCCCGTACCAGGGACAGCCCGACTACCCCGCCGACTACCCCTCCGGTTACCCCGCCGACTACGAGGACCCGGACGACGGGGACCGCCCGAACAACCGGAAGGCACCGCTGCTGATCGGCTTCGCGCTGCTCCTGGTGGTGGCGGTCGGCGGCGGCCTGCTGGTGGCCGCCCAGAACAGCGGCGACAAGAAGGACCAGGCCTCGCCCGCCCCGCCGTCCGCCTCCGCGACGTCCACCGGGAACCCGCCGACGGGCCCGGCGCCCACCGGTACGGACGCCGCGCCGAACGGCGCCACCGACCCGGCCTCGTCCGCCGCGGCGCCGTCCCCGACCGCGAGCGGTGCCGGCGCCAACGCCAAGACGCAGGCACAGGCCCTGGACGGCCTGCTCACCGAGGGCGAGAGCGCGAAGGCCCCGATCGGCAGCGCGGTCGCCAAGGTGAGCAGCTGCCCGGCGAAGGCCGACATCGAGAGCGCGGCGCAGGTGTTCGACAACGGCGCCAAGCAGCGCGACGAACTGCTGCGCAAGCTCGCCAAGCTGAGCGCCTCCGACGTGCCGGGCGGCGCGGACGCGATGGCGTCGCTGAAGTCCGCCTGGCAGCTGTCGGCCGACATCGACCGGGCGTACGCGAACTGGGCGCGGGCGGTCGCCGGCCAGGGCTGCTCGGGCTCGGCCCCGAACACCGCCGACAAGAAGCGGGCCGACGAGCTCAACCCGCAGGCCACCCAGGCGAAGAAGGACTTCGCGGGCAAGTGGAAGCCGATCGCCGACACCTACGGCCTCACCCCGCGCACCCAGGACAGGATCTGATCCACCCGTGACCGGCCCGAACTCCCGACCGCCCCGCCGTTCCACCCTGCTGCGCGCCACCACGGCGGTGGGCGCGGCCGTTCCGCTCTGCCTGGCGGGCTGGCTGGGCTGGCAGTCCCTCGGCCACTCCGCGGCGGTGGGCGGCACCGCCGCGCCGGCCACCTCCCCGGCCGGAACCGCCACCCCGGGCACCACCACACCGGGCACCACCACCCCGGGAACCCCGGCCCAGACGCCGACGACCCCGGTGCCCCCGACCACCCCGACGACGCCCGCCCCGTCGAACACACCCGCCCCGTCGGACACCCCGGTCTCCCCCACCGCGCTCACCGGCCGCACCATCCTGCTCGACCCCGGCCACAACCCCGGCAACTCCGCGCACACCGCCGAGATCAACCGCCTGGTCGACATCGGCAACTCCCGCAAGCAGTGCGACACCACCGGCACCGAGACCAACTCCGGCTACACCGAGGCCGAGTACACCCTGGACGTCTCCCACCGGGCCCGCGCCATCCTGGCCGCCCGCGGCGCGACGGTGGTGCTGGCGCAGGACGGCGACCGTCCGTGGGGCCCCTGCATCGACGAGCGCGCCCGGGCCGGCGCCGACGCGCACGCCGACGTGGCCCTGTCGGTGCACGGGGACGGCGGTCCGGCGGGCGGCAGCGGGTTCCACGTGATCCTCCCGGCGAAGGTGGCGGCCGGGAAGGCGGACAACTCGGCGATCGTCGAGCCGTCGCGCCGGCTCGGCCTGCTGCTGCGCGAGCGCTTCCGCGCCGCGACGGGCGAGCCGTACGCGGACTACACCGCGAGCGACGGCCTGGACACCCGCTCCGACCTGGGGGGCCTGAACCTGTCCACGGTGCCGAAGGTGTTCATCGAGTGCGGTAACATGCGCAACCCGGTGGACGCCAAACGGATGACGGATCCTCAGTGGCGGCAGCGGGCGGCCCAGGGGATCGCCGACGCGCTGACGGCGTATCTGACCACCCGGTAAGGAAGTTGGGCCGGGGCGGCCGACGGCGTGCGCGCCGCCCGGGTCGCGCCTTTGGCAACGACTTCGCCCCATTCCCGGTCCCGCCGTGCACCGGCGGTGCGGTTGGGCCTAGGCTTCTGGTCCGTTCGGGAGTTTCGGCCGGTCAGCCCGACCGCACGAACCGCCGTCCACGACACGTCAACGAGGGGAACGTTAGTGAATCTGCGCGCTCTCACCAGGGGAGACGCCGCCGTCGCCGGCGCGGCCGTCCTGCTCTTCATCGCCTCCTTCCTGCCCTACTGGACGGTGGACTGCACCGGCCGGTACTGCGGCGACACATCGCAGAACGCGTGGAGCACCCAGCTGTTCCCCATCCTGCCGTCGATCTACCTGCTCGGCATCGCCGCCGCGGTGCTGATCCTGCTGCACCGCTTCCAGGGCGAGGCCGCGGCCGGGCGCCAGGTGCTCGGCCTGCGGCTGGACCAGTGGGGCATCGCCTTCGCCGTCGTCGCGCTGTGGACGGCGCTGTGGTCGCTGGGCGGCGGCCCGTCCGGCGGCAGCTTCGGGCACGGCTTCGGCGCCTGGCTCGGCCTCATCGCGCTGATCGTGCTGGCCGGTGCGGCCGCGGCCGCGCCGCTGGTGCCCGCGCTGAAGGCCCCGCTGGTCGCCGACCGTCCGGCGGCCGTCCCCTACCAGGGCGGCTACCCGGCCCCGGGCCAGCCGGTGCAGCCCGGCCAGTACGGCTACCCGGCCCCGGGCCAGGACCCGAACCAGGCCCCGGCGTACGGCGCCCAGCCCGGTGGCTACGGCTACCCGGCGGCCGGCCAGCCGCAGCCGGTGCAGGCCGGCCAGCCGCAGGACGCGGCCGCCGCCCCGCAGCCGGTCCCGGCCGCGCAGCCGCAGCCGACCCCGGCCGCCCCGGCGGCCGACTTCGCACCGTTCTGGTTCGCCGTCCCGGCCCCGCGCTCGCTGGCGTCGAAGGACAACCCGGCGGGCGCCCCCGTCGGCGAGCTGGTGCCCGGCACCTGGTACCTGGCGGTCGAGCAGCGCGGCAGCGCGCTGGTCGCGCAGTTGCAGGACGGCACCGTCGGCCTGCTGGCCGACACCTCGGGCATCCAGCGCGGCTGACGCCCCCCGCCGGTACGACGAAGGGGTGGGACCGGATCTCTCCGGTCCCACCCCTTCGCGTTGCCCGTACGAGCCTCAACCGTCGTACGGGCCTCAGCCGTCGTACGGGCCTCAGCCGTTCGCACCGGCATCGGCCACGGCTACGGGCCTCAGCAGCAGTCCTGGACCACCAGCCCGGCGGGCAACTGCTCCCCGCCGAAGACCGCGACCGTCGCCGGGTCGCCGCCGAGCGCGGCGACCGCGAGCAGCAGCGCGCCGGCCGTCCAGGTCGTGCGCTCCTCCGGCCAGACGGCGTCGTCCTCGAAGACGTACCCGGTCCAGTAGGAGCCGTCCTCGTGCCGCAGGTGCTTCTGGATCCAGCGCAGGATCTCCACGGCGCGGTCGGAGCGGCCGATCGCCCAGAGCGCGAGGGCGAGTTCGGCGCTCTCGCCGCCGGTCACCCACGGGCGGTCGCTGACGCAGCGCACGCCGAGGCCGGGGACGACGAAGCGGTCCCAGTCCCGGTCGATCCGTTCCAGCGCCGCGTCGCCGCGCAGTCCGGTGCCGAGCACCGGGTAGTACCAGTCCATCGAGTAGCGGCCCTTGTCGAGGAACCGCTCGGGGTGGTGGGTGATGGCGTGCCCCAGCCGGCCGGCGGCGAGCTCCCAGTCGGGCTGCGGCTCCTCCAGGTACTCGGCGATGGCCAGCCCGCAGCGCAGCGCGTGCAGCATGCTGGACGAGCCGGTGAGCAGCGCCTCGTCGGTGGCGGTGCCGTCCTCGTCGAGGCGCCAGGCGATCGGGCCGCCGGGCAGCCGCTGGCCGACGATGAAGTCCAGGGCGCGCCGGACGACGGGCCAGATCCACTCCAGGAAGGCGTCGTCGCCGGCGCTGAGGTGGTGGTGCCAGACGCCGACGGCCACGTAGGCGCAGAAGTTGGTCTCCTTGGCCCGGTCGGTGACGGCGCCGTCGGTGTAGGCGGCGTACCAGGAGCCGTCCGGGTTCTGGGTGGCGGCGAGCCAGCGGTAGGCGGCCTCGGCGGCGGCGTGCTCGCCGGCGGTGTCGAGGGCCATGGCGGCCTCGGTGTGGTCCCACGGGTCGAGGTGGTGGCCGGCGAACCAGGGTATGGCGCCGTCGGGAAGCTGTTCGGCCAGGATGCTGCGGACGGTGCCGGCGGCCTGCTCGGCGTCGAGCACCCCGTCGAGCAGCAGTGCCTCGGGGACGGCGGCGGTCATGCGTCCACGCGCCCGGGCTCGGTCCGCCGCGGCTTGGACGCGTAGGCGACGAAGCTCTTGCCGATGACCGGGTTGAGCGCCCGTTCGGCGGCCTTGGTGAGGGTGCTGATCACCGGGGTGCCGACGATGTCCCAGACCAGCAGCTGGTGGTAGGCCTTGACCGGCAGCGCCTTGTCGTTGTTCACGCCGACCGCGCACTTGATCCACCAGTACGGCGAGTGCAGCGCGTGCGCGTGGTGGGTGCCGTAGGGCTCCAGGCCGGCGTCCTTGAGCTTGCCGAGCAGTTCGTCGCCCCGGTAGATCCGGATGTGGCCGCCCTCGACCTCGTGGTACTCGTCGGACAGCGTCCAGCAGATCTTCTCGGGCAGCCAGCGCGGCACGGTGACGGCGAGCAGCCCGCCCGGCTTGAGCACCCGGAACATCTCGTTGAGCACGCCCTTGTCGTCCGGTATGTGCTCCATCACCTCGGAGATGATGATCTTGTCGAAGTAGTCGTCCTCGAACGGCAGCGCCAGCGCGTTGCCCTCCATCGCGACCGCCGACGCGCCCTCCGGGGCCTCGCCGGCCTGCTCCATCGCGGCGAACCACTTCTGGACCTCGGCGATCTCCTCGGCGTTCTGGTCGAGGGCGATCACGTTGGCGCCGCGGCGGTAGCACTCGAACGCGTGCCGGCCCCCGCCGCAGCCCAGGTCGAGCACCCGGTCGCCGGGGGCGAGCGGGAAGCGCGAGAAATCGACGGTCAGCACTGCAGGGCTCCCATTCCTTTTGCTACCAAGCGGACTTGACGCCGCGTCAGTTCGATCCGCTACCGCTCCGCACCGGGCGGCCGGGGCCGCCGGGCGGGCGCCGCGCAGGGCGGCCGGAGCGACTCAGGGCACGTACCGCCAACCCGGCCCGGAGCGGGCCCGGGCGCCGGCGCCGGTGGCGATCGCCGCCCGGTAGGCGTCGGCGGTCAGCTCGGCGGCCCGCGCCCAGGTGAACCGGGCCAGCACCCGCTCCCGGCCGGCCGCGCCGAGCCGGGCGCGCAGCCGCGGGTCGTCCAGCAGCCGGCCGAGCGCCGCCGCCAGCCGGTCCGGCTCCCCCGGCGGCACGGCCAGGCAGGTCTCCCCGTCCGGCCCGGCCACCTCGGGGATCGCGCCGCCGGTGGTGGCGACCAGCGGGGTGCCGGTGGCCATCGCCTCGGCGGCGGGCAGCGAGAAGCCCTCGTACAGCGACGGCACGCAGGCCACCTCGGCCGAGCGGTAGAGGTCGACCAGCTCCCGGTCGGTCAGGCCGCTGCGGAACTCGATGTGGTCCGCCAGCCCGAAGCGGCGCACCGCCTCCGCCACCGGGCCGTCCTCCTTCTGCGGCTTGCCGACCACCACCAGGTGCGCGGGGCGCTCGGTGCGCACCTTCGCCAGCGCCTCGACCAGGAACACCAGGCCCTTGAGCGGGACGTCCGCGCTGGAGGTGGTGACGATCCGTCCGGGGACTCGGGCGATCTCCTCGGAGGGCGACCAGAGCCGGGTGTCGGCGCCGATCGGCACCACCGAGATCGCGCCCGGCGCGGCGCCCAGGTGCTCGGCGATCTCGCGCTGCGAGGTGCCGGAGACGGTGATCACGTGGTCCAGCCGGGCGGCGACCCGGCGCTGCATCCGGGTGAAGGCGTACCAGCGGCGCAGCGACAGCCGCTTGACCCGGGTGGTGGCCGCGTCCAGCTCCAACTGCCGGTCCACGGTGATCGGGTGATGGATCGTGGTGACCAGCGGGAAGCCGTGCCGGGCCAGGCCGAGCAGGCCGTAGCCGAGCGTCTGGTTGTCGTGCACCACGTCGTAGCGGCCCTTGTGCCGGGCCAGGTACTGGCGGGCGCGCAGCGAGAAGGTCAACGGCTCGGGGAAGCCGCCGGTGCGCATGGTGGCGAACTCCAGCACGTCCACCGGGCTGTGGAACTCGCCGCGGGCGGGCGTGCGGAACGGGTCCTCGGCGCGGTAGAGGTCCAGGCTGGGCAGTTCGACCAGGCGCACCGAACCGGGGCCGTCGACCTCGTCCAGCACCGGGTACGGCTGGGCACCGATCACGTCCACGTGGTGGCCGAGCCTGGCCAGCTCACGGGAGAGGTGGCGCACGTACACGCCCTGACCGCCGCAGAAGGGGTCCCCGCGGTACGACAGCAGGGCAATCCGCAGCGGCTGCGCGGTCATCCTCGGGCCCTCATCTCTAGCTGCTATTCCTGTGCTGCTGCTGTCTCTGCGTTGGCGACGGCGCTGCCGCCGGTCGCTAAAGTAGATCAGGTTTCAGTGGCTGTGGAACTCGTCATCGACCATGTGAACAATGAGAGACCTCGAAGATACCGGCCCGTAGCTTTCCCTCAGGAGCCAGGGCTGGTGATTCCCGCCACGCCGACCCTGCCGACCTTGTGGAGCACGCCGCCACCCACGCGCCCCGGGAGCACTCCTTGCCGCCGCCGACCACCTCCACGAGCCCCACCACCCCGCCCCCCGCGCAGCCGGGCGAGCCGCCGCTGACCGCCCGCCAGGCCGAACGCCGGCGCCGGATCCTGCGGGCCGCCACCGCCCTGGCCGCCCGGGGCGGGTACGAGGCGGTGCAGATGCGGGAGGTCGCGGAGACCGCGCAGGTGGCCCTCGGCACGCTCTACCGGTACTTCCCCTCCAAGGTGCACCTGCTGGTCGCGGTCATGCTGGAGCAGTTGCAGGGCCTCCAGGAGCACATCCGGCGCCACCCGCCGACCGACCCCGAACCGGCCCCGCGGGTCGCCGACACGCTCACCCGCGCCTTCCACGCGCTCCAGCGCGAACCGCTGCTCGCCGAGGCGATGGTCCGGGCGCTGTCCTTCGCGGACCGCTCCGTCGGCGCCGAGGTGGACCAGGTCAGCACCGCCACCGGCCAGCTCATCCTGGACGCCATCGGCCAGTCCGGGCCACCCAGCGAGAGCCAGCGCGCGGCCGTCCGGGTGATCGAGCACACCTGGCACTCCGCCCTGGTCGCCTGGCTCTCCGGCCGCGCCTCGATCGCCGAGGTCCGGGCCGACCTGCACACCGCGGCCCGGCTGCTCACCCTGCCCTGACTGGAACCTGTTCCTGCCCGGGCGGGAGGGGCCGGCCGCCCCCGGCGGTTAGAGTCGACGGACAGCACAACTTCATCCCGTCCCTCCCCCGGGGGAAGCCGGTGCGAATCCGGCGCTGACCCCGCAACCGTGAGCCCGGCCCCCGTGACGGCCCGGGCGAGTCGGACCGCCCGTGGAGGGGCGAGCGGCCAGCCCGGGCCCGCCACGCGCACCGCCCGGCACCGTCGAGGACTACGGAACGGCCCCGCCGGGCCACCACCGCTCACCGAAAGGCACACCTCCACCATGCTCACCGCCGCCCGTCTGGGCGCCGCCGCCCTGTCCGCCGCGCTCCTCGCCGGCGCCACCGCCGGACCGGCCCTCGCCGACAGCCCCGCGCCCACCGCCGCCGCCGTCCCCGACGGCCTCTACGGCAAGGGCGACCCGACGTACGACGGCGTCTGGCGGCAGTCCCTCGCGCTCACCGCGCTCGCGGCGGCCAAGGCCACCCCGGCCGACTCCGCCGTCGGCTGGCTCACCGGACAGCAGTGCGAGGACGGCGGCTGGCCCTCCTTCCGGGCCGCCGGCGCCGCCTGCGACCCCAAGACCGAGGACAGCAACGCCACCGCCGTCGCCGTCCAGGCCCTCGTCGCCCTCGGCGGGCACCAGGAAGCCGTCGACAAGGGCGTCCAGTGGCTCAAGGCCACCCAGAACGCCGACGGCAGCTGGCCCTACAACCCCGGCAGCCCCGGCGACGCCAACTCCACCGGCCTCGCCGTGAACGCCCTCTTCGCCGCGAAGACCGACCCGGCCGGAGTCGCCAAGGCGGGCAAGAACGCCTTCGACGGGCTCGCCCTCTTCCAGCTCGGCTGCGCCGCCCCCGCCGACCAGCGCGGCGCCTTCGCCTACCAGCCCGACCCGTCCTCCGGTGCGCTCGCCCCCAACGCCCTCGCCAGCGCCCAGGCCTCGCTCGCCGCCGCCGGCGGCCACCTCCCGGTCGCCACCACCGCCCGCACCGACGCCGCGCCCAAGGCCCTCGGCTGCGACTCCGCCGCCGCCTCCACCGCGGCTGCTCCGGTCGCGCACGCCGACTCCGGCGAGGCCGCCGGGGCGTACCTCACCGCCCAGCTCGCCGCGGGCGACAACCACCTCACCCTCACCACCCCCGGCGCCGCCCCCACCCCCGACTACAACGCCACCGCCTGGGCCGCCCTCGGCCTCATCCAGAGCGGCCACCCCCAGCAGGCCGCCGGCGCCGTCGACTGGCTCGCCAAGGAGGGCGCCGGCTGGACCAAGGGCGGCACCGACGCCGCCGCCACCGCCAGCCTCCTGCTCGTCACCCAGGCCGCCCAGCGCGACACCGCCCCGCTGACCGCCGAGCTCACCGCCCTCGGCCCGGCCCTCAAGGCCACCGCCGGCCCCGCCCCGACGGCGGCGGCGCCCAAGAAGGACGACGGCATCGGCCAGTACTGGCTGATCATCGTCGGCCTCCTCGTCGGCCTCGGCGGCGGCCTCCTCCTCAGCCTCCAGCGCAAGCGCGGCCAGAGCCTGTGACACCCCGCCCCGCGCGCCGGGCCCGCCCGGGCCGCCGCCGTGGCCGCCGCGCTCTCGGCTCGCGGCTCGGCTCGCGGCTCGGTGCGGTGCTCGGTTCGGTGCTCGGTGCGGTGCTCCTGCTGGTCGCCTCCGCCGGGGCGCCGGCGGAGGCGGCGACGGGATACCGGTACTGGTCGTTCTGGCGTGCCGGCGGCGACGGGTGGCTGTACCAGCAGCAGGGGCCGGCCGTCGCCGTGCCGCCGGACGGGGCCGTGGACGGGTGGCGGTTCGCGGTGAGTCCGGACGGCGGGCAGGATGCGGCGCGGCCCCGGACGGCGGGCGACTTCGCCGCCGTCTGTGCGGACACGCCCGCGCAGGCGGGCCGCAAGCGGGTCGCGGTCGTGCTGGACTTCGGCACCGCCGCCGACTCCGGCTCGGGCTCGGGTTCCGGCTCGGGTTCCGGTTCCGGCTCGGGTTCCGGCTCGGGCTCGGGCTCGGCTTCCGGTTCCGGCTCGGCTTCCGGTCCCGGCTCGGGCGAGGCGCCGCCCGAGCAGCGGAGCGCGTGCGCCAGCGTCGTCTCGAACGCCACCTCGGCCGAGGTGCTGGCCGCCGTCGCCCCGCCGCTGCGCTACGACGCCAACGGCCTGCTCTGCGCCATCGCGGGCTTCCCGAAGGCCGGGTGCGCCGACCAGCTCGGGTCGGCGGCCAAGCCGGCCGACCCGTCCGGCGACGGCGGCGGCTCGGACTCCGGCCCGGACGTCGGCCTGATCGCCGGTGGCGCGCTGATCGCCGTGCTGGCCGGCGGTGCGGTCTGGCAGGCGCGCCGCCGCCGCACCTCCTGACGCCTCCCGAGCCGCTCCCCCTCCGGACCCCTTCACCTGGACTGACCCATGAGCACCGCCCGCACTACCCGCCCGCCCACCGGACCCCGGCAACTGCACCCCGGGGCCTGGTGGTTGTGGGCGCTCGGGCTGGGCGCAGCGGCGACCCGCACCACCAATCCGGTGATCCTGCTGCTGCTCGCCGCCGTCGCCGGGTACGTGGTCGCGGCCCGGCGCGGCGACGCGCCCTGGTCGCGCTCGTACGGCGCGTTCCTGCGACTGGGCCTGCTGGTCCTGGGCATCCGGCTGGTGTTCGCGGTGCTGCTCGGCTCGCCGATCCCGGGCACGCACGTGCTGTTCACGCTGCCCGAAGTGCCGCTTCCCACCTGGGCGCAGGGAGTGCGGATCGGCGGCCGGGTGACCGTGGAGGGCCTGCTCGCGGCGCTGTACGACGGGCTGCGCCTGGCCACCCTGCTGGTCTGCGTGGGCGCCGCGAACGCGCTGGCCAGCCCGGCCCGCCTGCTGCGCGCCCTGCCCGGCGCGCTGTACGAGGCGGGCGTGGCGGTGGTGGTGGCGATGACCTTCGCGCCGAACCTGGTCGCGGACGTCCGCCGGCTGCGGGCGGCCCGCCGCCTGCGCGGCCGCACCGACCGGGGGATCGCCGCCGTACTGAGCGTCGGACTGCCCGTCCTGGAGGGCGCGTTGGAGCGTTCGGTGGCGCTGGCCGCGGCGATGGACACCCGCGGCTTCGGCCGCACCGCGGACGTCCCGCGCCGACTCGCCCGGGCGACGGCCGCGCTCACCCTGGCCGGCCTGCTCGGGATCTGCCTGGCCGCGTACGGGCTGCTAACCGCCGGCGGCGCGGGCTGGGCGGCGCCGGTGCTGCTGCTGGGCCTGGCCGCCGCCTCCGCCGGGCTACTGCTAGGCAGTCGACGATCCGTCAGGACACGCTACCGGCCCGACCCCTGGGCACTGCCCGAGTGGCTGACCGCCGGATCGGGCGCCGCCGTCGCCGGGTTGACCATCTACCTGTCCACGCGCGACCCGGCCGCCTTCGCGCCCACCGTCGTCCCGCCGACCGTCCCCGCGCTGCCGCTGGCCGCCGTGCTGGCCGTACTGCTCGGCCTGGTACCGGCGTTCGCCGCCCCGACCCCGCCCCGGAGGGCTTCGTGATCACCTTCGAGCAGGTCTCCGTCCGGTACGCGGACGCCGCCGCCCCCGCCGTCGCGGACGTCGACCTGACCGTCCCCGAAGGGGAACTCTGCCTGCTGGTGGGCCCGTCGGGCTCCGGCAAGTCCACCCTGCTGGGCGCGGTGAGCGGGCTCGTCCCGCACTTCACCGGCGGCACCCTGCACGGCCGGGTCACGGTCGGCGGTCGGGACACCCGCGAGCACCGGCCGCGCGAACTCGCCGACCTGGTCGGCACGGTGGGCCAGGACCCGCTGGCGCACTTCGTCACCGACACCGTCGAGGACGAACTCGCCTACGGCATGGAGTCCCTGGGCCTGCCCGCCGACGTGATGCGGCGCCGGGTCGAGGAGACCCTCGACCTGCTCGGCCTCGCCGACCTGCGCGACCGCGCCCTCACCTCCCTCTCCGGCGGCCAGCAGCAGCGCGTCGCGATCGGCTCGGTGCTCACCGTGCACCCGCGCGTCCTGGTCCTCGACGAGCCCACCTCGGCGCTGGACCCGGGCGCCGCCGAGGAGGTGCTGGCCGTCCTCCAGCGGCTGGTGCACGACCTCGGCACCACCGTGCTGATGGCCGAGCACCGGCTGGAGCGCGTCGTCCAGTACGCCGACCAGGTGCTGCTGCTCACCCCGGGCGCCCCGCCCGTCCTCGGCGAGCCCGCCGAGGTGATGGCGCACTCCCCGGTGCACCCGCCGGTGGTCGGCCTCGGACGGCTCGCCGGCTGGCGGCCGCTGCCGCTGTCCGTCCGCGACGCCCGCCGCAAGGCCGCCGGGCTCCGCTCCCGGCTGGACGGTCTGCACCCGGGCCCGGCCCCTGCTCCAACCGTTTCGACCGACGCACCGATCGCCGCCGCCGAACGCCTCGCCGTCCGGCGCGGCCCCGTCCAGGCCCTGCGCGGCGTCGACCTGGCGCTGCACCCCGGCGAGATCACCGCCCTGATGGGCCGCAACGGCGCCGGCAAGTCCACCCTGCTGGGCAGCCTGGTCGGCCTGCACGCCCCCGCCTCCGGCCGGGTGACGGTCGGCGGACGCACCCCGCACCGCACCCGCCCGGCCGAACTGATCCGCCAGGTCGGCCTCGTCCCGCAGGACCCGCGCGACCTCCTCTACGGCGAGAGCGTCACCGCCGAATGCGCCGCCGCCGACACCGACGCGGACGCCACCCCCGGCACCTGCCGCGCCCTGGTCGAACGACTGCTGCCCGGCATCGCCGACACCGCCCACCCGCGCGACCTCTCCGAAGGCCAACGGCTCACCCTCGCGCTCGCCGTCGTGCTCACCGCCCGGCCCCCGCTGCTGCTGCTCGACGAGCCGACCCGCGGCCTCGACTACGCCGCCAAGGCCCGGCTGGTGGCGATCCTGCGCGACCTCGCGGCGGAAGGCCACGCCGTCCTGCTCGCCACCCACGACGTCGAACTCGCCGCCGAACTCGCCCACCGCACGGCGATCCTGGCCGAGGGCGAGATCGTCGCCGACGGCCCGACGGCCGACGTCGTCGTCTCCTCCCCCGCGTTCGCCCCGCAGGTCGCCAAGGTGCTGGCACCCGGCCCGTGGCTCACCGTCCGCCAGGTCGCGGAGGCGCTCAGCGCATGAGCCGCCCCGCTCCTTCCGGTGTTCCTGCTGGTCGCCCCGTTCCGCTCGGCCGCCGCTCGGTGACGGCCCTGCTCCTGACCTCCCTCGTCGGCGTGGCGGCCTTCGGCTGGCCGCTGCTCGCCTCCACCAAGTCCGCCCTGGTCGGCCACGCCACCGACGCCCCCTGGCTGTTCGCCCTCCTGCTGCCGCTGCTCCTCGCCGTCGTCATCGCCCAGATCTCCGAGGGCCGCACGGCGGGCGGCGGCGCGCCCGGCCTGGACGCCAAGTCCGTGGCCCTGCTCGGGGTGCTGGCGGCGGCGGGCGCGGCACTGCGGCCGCTCGGCGCGGGCACGGCGGGGCTGGAGCCCATGTTCTTCCTCATGGTGCTGTCCGGCCGGGTGCTCGGTCCGGGCTTCGGCTTCGTCCTCGGTTCGCTGTCGATGTTCGCGTCCGCGCTGCTCACCGGCGGCGTCGGGCCCTGGCTGCCGTTCCAGATGCTCGCCATGGGCTGGGTCTGCCTCGGCGCCGGCCTCCTCCCGGGCTCCGCGCGCCTGCGCGGCCGGCGCGAGCTCTGGCTGCTCGCGGGCTACGGCGCGCTGGCTTCCGTCCTCTACGGCACGATCATGAACCTCCAGGGCTGGCCGTACATCGCCGGGCTCTCCGGCTCCATCTCCTTCGTCCCCGGCGACCCGCTGCCCGCCAACCTGGTCCGCTTCGCCGCCTACTGCCTCACCACGTCGCTGGGCTGGGACCTCCCCCGCGCCGCCCTCACCGTCGTCCTCTGCCTCACCCTCGGCACCGCCGTCCTGCGCGCCCTGCGCCGCGCCACCCGCCGGGCCGCCTTCGACGCGCCGGTGACGTTCCGGCCGCCGGACTCCCGGCCGCTGAGCAGGTGAACTCCGCAGCCCCGCCCCCTGGTCGACTACGGCAAGGCCCGCGACACCCTCGGAGCCCGGCACTCCCCGCAGACCTGCCCGACACCCGCGACGGGCCGCCCGCACAAGCCGTCCCGCCCGGGGCACTCATGCCGACGCGGCCCCGACCCGCCGCCGCCCTGCGGGGTCAACGGAACGGGCGGCACCTTCGCCAACCGCCCCGCCAGGACCGCCCCCACGCTGTGCGTGACCCTCTCCGGCAAGGGCGCGGCCAGGATCCCCGCCAGCGCCTCCCCGCTCCACCCGCCCGCGAGCAGCCCCTCCACCCGCGCGGCCTGATCGCACAGTGGCTTGCCCGCCAGCGCCATCCTGGGCTCCCTGCGCCCGAGTTCGAGCAGCAGCGCCATGCCCGCCGTCAACTTCTCGGACGGACGGACGGAGGGAACTTCCGCTTCCTTCCCCATCACCTTTCCGGAAGGGCTTCCCGCCTTCCCGGCGCCCGCCACCCCAGCTCCGGGCCCACCGGCGGCCGGGGGCGCGGGAAGCGGCGGCACGGCGTGAACCGCCTTGCCCGTCACCGGCACTTCGTGCACCGAGACGATCGTCCGCACCTGCCCCGTCACCGGATCCCGCTGCGTCCGCCGCACGTAGTGCCCGGCCGCCTCCAGCTCACGGAGCGCCCGCGCCACCGTCGCCCGGCCCTCGACGCTCTTCGCCGCCAACGTCCGGATGTCCTCCCGCGCACCGTCCGGCAGGCTGAGCAGGTAGCTGAGCAACCCACGCGCCGCCCAACTCAGCGAGTGCTTCCGGACGACGTGGCCGTTGTCGAGGATCGTGTACCCGGGCGAGTGCTTCGGGATACGATGAATGTGCATTCGGGAGCCCTTTACTCCTAGTGCCATTCCCCGGGGTGTTAGCGCACCGCCGGGGCTCACTTTTGCCGCGCACAGGCCGTCCCTCCGAACGCCCGCGCCGACCCAATGATCACCGTAATGCGCTAACCGAGCGTCAAACTCCCTACCACATCACCCAAACGGGCGGCGCAAGCGCACACCCCCCAGCGCGCCCCAGGCCCACAAGCCCGGAACACGCCCCACATCTTTCGACTCATGGCTGACCACGAACCCGCGTTCCGGCCACTGGACAGCACGGAACTGTTCGGCACGGCCACCCCTCCCCAGCTCCACCAGCGACACTCGCCGTTCTCACCCACGGTGCCGGCGTCACCCGCGAAGAGGGCGGGTTCACCTCGACCCCGAAAAGCGCTGCGCCGACGTGCAGTCGCCAGTGCTCATCGTCCACGGAACGAAGGACACCTTCGTCGACGTCGAACTGTCCCGCCGGTTCGCGCCGCTGTTCGGCGCCGGAGCCGAACTGTACGAACTCGACGGCGCACAGCACGGCTTCGCCGTGCACGATGACCCCACGTACGCACACCCGCAGTCACAGGCGTGGCAGCGCGAGGTCGTCGCCAAGGTTGCCGACTTCCTCTCCCTCTAGTGTCCTGCGCCGGAGATCTGTCGTTAGATCTTGCGTGAGTGATTCTTCGGATGCGTCGGTGCGGCGTCGTGGTCCCGCGTTGGAGCCGTTG